>JAFOZZ010000172.1 GCA_017390945.1 Akkermansia sp. | reverse complement strand
TCCCCCTTATAACAAATACATTCTATAGGCAAAGGTATTATAAATGAAATCAGATCAACTCGAAACCATATTATTGAACGGCCCAAAACTACATAGCTTCGAAAATATATTAAAAATGCACAAACAATAATCAGCAAACTTACATGTTTTACCTTTTTTATACTTCGTATAAGTTGTTTTAAATGGTTCATGTTTGCGACTAATAATACACACTTGCACAAATAAGCTATTCATGCACACAGACAGTTTGACTGAGGTGTGCCCCGTCTTCTGACTTCCGGCTAAGTTGTTTAAGGAATTTGGGAGCCGATGCTTGGAGCTGTGGTTAAGTTACTCCTATTTGCGCTGATTGTCAATCTTAATTTTTGGCGTTTTTTATAGTTCTTTTCAGGCTCAATTTAGCGCCAATCCACTGGCCAGACTGAAAACAACGCCGAGAACCGCCTCGTGTCCTTCACGAATGTCGACTCCGGCTCAATCGTGAAACGCCTCAACACACACTTTCGCGCTTTTGGAATTTTGCGAATTACCGCCATAACAACAGCCTGGGTCAGCTTTTTAATGTTTAATTTTTAATGTTTGATGTTTGAAGTAGGGGGGGGCTTCGTTTATACCCTGCAAGAATTTCGTTGTGCCTTTAGGGCTCAATCTCGTCTACACCGCTGTCCGCGTAGCGGACAATTTCACTAAGCCGCAAGGCTTAATTTCCCCGCGAAGCCAAGCGACCCTTTAAACATTAAAAATTAAACATTAAACTTTCTCGACACTTGCCCGCAAGGGCAAATTTCACTAGATAAGTTCGGCTGTCGCCTCACGGTGAAGAACGGCTCTTGCAAGACGTGGATGAGCCGCTGGTGCGGCTCTACGAGATTCCGCGGGCATTCGCCCGCCTAGACTACAAGCCCGATAGGGCGACAGAACAGTAGCCCAGGGCAAGCGAGCAAATGCGAGCGCTGCCCTGGGGTGGGATGATAAAATAAAATAGAACCCCGCAAGGGGTGGCAGCGGCGGTGGAATCATATATGGCGGGATGCTCTTTTCGCAAGTGTAGTTTGCAATCACCGTTAGGCTCCGGGCTAACGCCCTTTGCCCTGCTCTACCGCCCTCCACGACATCGCATTCGCGATGCCGCCCGGGCTCGATTTATATTTTTAGCCTACCCGGGGTTCCACGAGCCTGCGGCTCGCTTCACCCTGGGCTAAGTTCTGTCGTCCCTGAACGGGACTCTCGAATTCCGCGGGCGAATGCCCGCCGAGCTTTTCACTGCCCAGCTAGTGCTGGGCAATCTCGTTCACGCGCAAGCGTGAATCTCGTTGAGCCGTTCAGGCACAATCTCACTGCGGCGAGCAGCCGCTATCTCGTCCTCAACTGTCCGCGTAGCGGACAATTTCACCAAAATAAGTTCGGCTGTCGCCTCACGGTGAAGAACGGCGTAGCCGTGGTGAAGAACTCGCTGCGCTCGTGGTGAAGAATTGCTCATGCGAGCAATGGTGAAGAACGGCTTTGCAAGACGTGGAGCTTACCCCCCCCACAGCTGATAGAGAGCCCCCCAAAAAAGCATCAGCTCGGTAAATCTGCATTTACCGAGCTGATATGACCTCCTCTATCCGGGAGGGCTGCTTACTTCACCTGAGGCGTTACTTGCTTGCGCTCGCCGTTCACCAGCACGGTCACGGGAGCGGGATTGGGGGTGGTCGTGGTGAGCGCAAAGCTCGTCACCTTGCCATTCTTCCAAGCCATATCGACGGTAATGTTGCCACGAGCGCGGATACCCTTCACGGAACCCTCCTCCCACACTGCGGGGATAGCAGGCAGCAGCTCAATGGCACCGGCGTGGCTCTGAATGAGCATCTCGCTCATACCACCGGGCATGCCGTAGGTACCGTCCATCTGCATGGGGGGATGATTGCCGAAGAGGTTATCGAGCACGTTGTAACGGATGTAGTGCTGCACCATGCTGTAAGCCTTGTCGGCATTGCGGAAGCGAGCCCACAGCGCCGTACGCCACGGCCAGGTCCAGCTGCGGCGGTTGTCGGCCGTGAGGCCACGCAGCTCAAGGCTCTTCATGGCAGCCTTGGCCAGCTCGGGTGTCTTGTCCATGGAGATAGTGGAGCCGGGGAACACACCAATGAGGTGCGAGGTATGGCGCTGCCCCTTCACCATGTTGGGGCGGTCGACAATCCACTCCTGCAGGTAGCCATCGCGGCCGATGCGGTCGCCCACCAGGCGGTCTCGCTTCTTAGCCAGTTCTGCCGCCCACTCGGCATCCACGCCAAGTATTTGGGCAGCCTTCACGGTGTTGTCGAACAGCTCGCGGATGAGCTGCTGGTCGTGAGCGCAGCCATCCTCCAGCGGGCCCCACTCGTGCGACCAGCCCATCGGGCAGACGAGAGCCCCCTCCTTAATCTCAGCAAGCTCGGGATGCTCGGCCACGGTAAGCTCCTTCACGGGAGAATTCTCATTCTGACGAGTCTGCAAGCCCTTGCCCTGAGCACCTACCGCCTTCAGCTCATCTTCCCAGAAGTGGCAGATATTCTTCAGCAGCGGGTAGGCTACATTGCGCAGGTATTCCTTATCCTGAGAGAACATGTAGCGGTCCCAAATATGCAGGGCATACCAGGCATTGACGGGCGGGTTCCACTTCACCCAGCCGCCACCGCCCCAGGGATTCTGGGAAATACGGGTGGTCCAGCCGCGCACATTGAAGCCGAAATGTCTGCGCGTGCTCTCGGACAGCGGAGCCTCCATCGCGCGGATGAAGTCAATCAGCGGAGCATGGCACTCAGACAGGTTGGCAACCTCAGCAGCCCAATAGCACATCTGAAGGTTGATATTGTTGTGATAATCGCAAGCCCAGGGGGCGTGCACCTTATCATTCCAGATACCCTGCAACGTCACAGGCAGATTGCCCGGCTGAGAACCGGAAATGAGCACATAACGGCCATAGTTGAAAAGCAGCTCCTCCAGGTCCGGGTCGAAAGTCTTCAGCCCGCGGTCGTAGCGTGTGCGGTAGGAGTGCAGGCGCACATCAGTCGGGGATTCCGTCAGCCCCAGTTGAGAGGTACCGAAATCCACCTTCATGCGGTCATAGTAGGAGGCAAAGTCCTTGCGATGAGCCTCGCGAATCTGCGCCTCGGTCTTGTTGGCGATATTTTGCAGCACGCGCTCATTGCGCACCGTGGGAGATTCCCCCTTCCAGCTGGAGCTGTGGTCCATCTTGTAATCCGTAGCCAGAGTCACATACACCTCCACAGCATCAGCGCCACGCACCGCGACATAGGGCAAACGACTGGCAGCCCAGACCGGGTACTGCCTATCGCGCTGTCCGGAGTAGGCTATGGTCACATCCTCCATATTGCCTTCCACCGTGGCCTTGCCCCCCTTGGTCTTCACCACGATACGGCCTTCAAACTGCTCACCATTGCTCAGGGTACCCTTCATGATGATGCTGTTCCCCTCCCCCTTGGAGTAGGTGACATTGTGATAGGGTGTCAGCGCAATGTTGGCGGTGATACCACCGGGTTTATCCGTTTCTGCGGTATACACCATCACATCATCCGGGCGGCTGACAAAACAGCTGCGCTTGTAGTTATGGCCATCGGCGCGGAACTTCGTCTGAGCTTCAGCCTTGCGCAAATCCAGCGAGCGAGTGTAGTCGGACGGGGCACCCTTGTACTCAAAGGCCACATACAGATTAGCAAAGGGCTGATAGCTACCAAACTCATCGCACCCGGATTTGGGGCCATAGCTATAACCGGCGCCATTATACGGGCTGTTCAAGCCACCGCTCCACAGGCTCACCTCATTGAGAACCACACAGTCGAGGCGGTCGCCGCCATATACAGTGCCACCGATGCGGCCATTACCCACGGGCAGAGTCTGGCTCTCCCAGGTGTCGCCATTCTTCTTACCGGGCAGATTCGATGTGGCATGGGGTACCACCGTCCAGGGCAGCGCCGTATTCGGCAACACAGCCGGCTGCTTGTACCACAAGTGGTCACTGCTCGAGAACTCCGAGGCTATAGCCATGGAGGCAATAGCCAGCACGGTCGTTAAAGCAATTTTTGTGAGTTTCATAATACTTTGTTGTTTGGTTTATTTCGTGATAAATTCTACTCTGATGGGGACTTCGCCCAGAATCAGCACTGAGCCATCCGACATCGGCACCCGAGGAGAGTAATGGTCGACGGGGTTGTCATTGACCATCACGCCGTTCGTGGAGTTCATGTCGGACACGACGACTCCCTGATTGCAGATTTCGATACGTGCATGCATACGCGACACGCTTTCGTCCATCAGTACCACCTCGCAGATTTCCGGGTCGCGGCCAATGATAACGCCGCCTTCCTGCCCCAAATCGCAAAAGGGGATAAATTGCTCCCACGGAGAACCATCTCGCAGCAAAGCAAGCAAGCGCAGCTGTCCACTGGAGGAGGCCACACGGCTGCTCACCGGGCGGCTCGCGCCAAAACCAGAGGAGGGCAACCCAGGCCCCAGGCGCCACCTGCGGCGCAGAGAATCATGCATCGGCAGCGGCTGCAACAATATAGCAGGCTGCTTTTCCTCCGGACGCGCAGCGTGAGAACTACAAGGCAAGACCTGGCGAGCCCCCATGGCGGCACTCTTCACGCCCACCAGTCTGTTCTCTTCAGCCAGCCCATCACGACCTTTTGCCAGAGCTTGCGAGCTCGCCACAGTAAGAGCTGCACGCGCACGTGCCAACTCGCGCTCGAGCTGCTTCACTCGGCCTTCGATTTCTGACACATGTACTTCTTTTGCTCTATCGTAGGAACCCATGTTTTTGCTATATTACCATATCAGCAGCCTCATGGCAACACAAAAAAACAGGGGCAAAAGCCGGTTCACAGCCGCAAAGCCCCGCCTCAGATGCGGGGTTCCGCCATTACAGCATCGTTTCCTCGAAGAAGCCACCACCCAGCAGGCGCTCGCCGCGCTGAGCATCCGGCGCATACAGGGCACACACCTGCCCCAGAGCCAGAGCACGCACCGGTTCATCAAAATCAAGGCGGTACTTACCATCTCCCATGGGGGTACAGGTAGCATGTACAGCAGGAGCCCGGTAGCGAGGCTGAGCCATGACTCGCTCCGGCAACGGCAACAAAAGGTTATTGACGGAACCCACGATGGCACTGCGGGAATACAAGCCGGGCGTCTCCTCACCTTCATACCCCAGTATCAGGCGATTGCGCTTCAAATCCTTACCAACCACCACGTAAGCCACGCCCTCACGAGGCGACGCGACGTGGTGTCCCTTGCGCTGCCCCATGGTAAACAGGTGCAGGCCATCGTGGCGCCCGAGCTTGCGCCCCTTCAGGTCGACAATATCGCCGGGATTATCCGGCAGGTAGTGGCGCAGGAAATCACTCATCTTTACCTGCCCAATGAAACAAATACCCTGCGAATCCTTCTTTTCTGCATTGGGCAAGCCGAAACGGCGGGCGAGGTCGCGTACCTGGGGCTTCGTGAGCTGCCCCACAGGGAAAACGGCCTTAGCCACCTGCTCCGGCCGCATCAGCGCGAGGAAGTACGATTGGTCCTTATTGCAATCGACACCACGCAGCACATAACTGCCCTCGCCGGGGACATCGAGACGGTTGGCATAATGCCCGGTTGCCACACTGCTGAAGCCCTGCTCCAGCGCATAATCCAACAGTACGCCAAACTTCATTTCGCGGTTGCACAGCACATCCGGATTCGGCGTAGAGCCCGAACGATACCCTTCGATAAGGTAATTCACCACGCGGCTGCGATACTGCTCGATGAGGTCAATCACACGGAACTCAATCCCCAGCTTGCGGCACACGCCCAGAGCATCCTCA
Organism: Akkermansia sp.; assembly: GCA_017390945.1. Taxonomy (GTDB): domain Bacteria; phylum Verrucomicrobiota; class Verrucomicrobiia; order Verrucomicrobiales; family Akkermansiaceae; genus Akkermansia. The sequence continues at coordinate 2,706 of JAFOZZ010000172.1, read as the reverse complement.
ATATCGCGCTCCCATGGGCACTCCCCGGGGATATTCTCCTCATTGACCCAGTTTTTCATGTAGGCCGCCACCACCTCATGCCCCTGCTCCACCAACAGCGCCGCTGCTGCAGCACTATCCACACCACCACTGAGAGCTACCAGTATCTTCGCCATGAGCCATTATCATTTTGTTCGCACGCATGGTACCAGATAACGCCGACCGATGCAAGTCTTACGTGCTCGCCCGCGATGGCTTTTCCTACTTTTTCGCTTTACATCACAATAGCCAATGGGTAGAATGCAACGCATGAAGCCCGCATCACGCAAGCCCCTCACCCCTACAGCATCCACCCTGAGCCGCCCTGGCAGCAACAAGAATGGCGGCGGTATATGGATTGTCATTGCCATGCTCGTTGCAGCGGCCGCAGGCGGCGGTTGGTACATGTACGACCAATCGCTCCAGGAGCAGGCTCGACAGGAGGCTGCCGCCAAGGCTCGTGCTGAGCGCGAAGCCGCCCGCCGCGCCGAGGAAGAGCGACGCAAAGCCGCGGCACGTGAGGAAGAGGCTCGCAAAGCAGAGGAAGAACGCCTGCGCCGTGAGCAGGAAGAAGAGGAAGCTCGCCGACTGGCAGAAGAGGAAGAAGCCCGGCGCCGCGCCGAGGAAGAGGAGGCTCGCCGCAAAGCTGCCGAAGAACAGGAAGATACCTCGCCGCTCCCCGAACCGGATGAGGAGGATACCACCGAGCCCGAAGAACCCGCAGAACAGATGGGACCTTACGATGCCGAGCTACCCCTTACCGGTGCCGGGGTAACAGCCCGCGAGACCAAGGAGCTCTATACCTCGATGATTGACCGCCTGTCCACAGAGGGCGACTTCGAGGACTTTGCCCGTGCCTTTGCCAAAAAGATTAAGGCCGCCATCCCCGAAATCGTCAATAACGACAAGCTTAATTACAACTCCTACAAACGCAGCAAGCCGCTCATGCAGAGTGTAGCGCTCTGCCACCTTATCAACCTGGCCGGCGCCGACACCCTGCAAAACATTGTCAAACCGGCCAACGGCAAAACCCTGGGTGAAGCCAAGCTTGGCACCGAGAGCGGCCAGCAGTTCCTGCTGTGGCTGCTGCGCGACAAGAGCGACCCGCTGAGTGCGTTCATGCAGGGCTACACCGCCAACGGCGGCCACGCCCGCAACATGGCCTACCACATCAAGACCTTCTACCAGCTCTGGAGCGACACCCCGGAACGCGACCGCGCCAAATACCTTAACCTCGCCGTAGCCTGCGCCCTGGTCGAGCCCGGACGCGCTCAGTCCAGCAGCCAGGCTAAGACCGGCAAGCCAGCCCTGAGCATCCCGCAGGTGTACAACTACTTCCGCGAAATGGACGCCAAAAAGAAGCTCCTGACCGATGTAAAGAAAATGGATGTAAGTGACCTGCTCTTTGTGGTTGACGTGCGTCTGCCGCAATCGGAGTTCGACTGGGTGCAGCAAAATCTGAAATACACTCAGGCACAGTGGGGTGAAGCCTATGGCTCCATCCGCTACCGTATGGATGTCGTGGCAGGTACCGCTGGTAAGATTTACGACAAATATACCTTTGCCGAAATTCGCAAGGAAGGCGGCATCTGTATGAATCAGGCCTACTTCGCCAACACGACGGCCAAATGTAAGGGCATCCCCGCTGTCTACATCACCGGCGATGGCGACCGTGGCGGCCACGCATGGATTGCGTCCATGGTGGACAATGTCAGCTGGAAAGGTACCGGCTCCTATGGCTACAACACCGGACGCTTTGCAAACCCCTGCTCCGGCCGCATCATGCACGAGAGCGTGCTGCTGAACCAGACGAAAAAGACCGCCGATGATAAACTGGCCACGGCCTATGAGGGCATGCAGCTGGCCGAATACCTGGTGAGCATCGGCAGCGTGACCGAAGCTCGCAGCACCGCCCGCTACGTAACCGGCGCCTACCCGCTGCTCACAGTGGCCTGGCAGTCGCGCGTGAACGTGCTCACCGCCGACGAGGACAACATGCCGGAGGCTGACTACTGGCGCAAGATGAGCAACGAACTCGCCCGCCATGGCAAGAAGAACCCCGAGCTGCTCGACCTGGCGGCTGACATCAGCAACGACTACGCCATGGACGACAAGAGCGACTCGGCCAAAAAGGCAGCCATGAAAAAGAACCTCGACAAGCTGAAGCGCACCATTGGCGATGGCCGCAGCGACCTGCTGCTGGAAGCCGTAGACCGCCAGGCTGAGCTTCTGGCCGAGGGGCAGGATATCCGTGGGCTTTCCATGTTGTACAACAAAATGCTCAAAGAAAACACCAAGCGCGGCGACGTGTTCGGTAACCTGCTGCGCCAGTACATAAAGCATATGACCGCCGCTAAGGCAGCCAAGCGCGATTGGACTGCTATGGCAAAAGCTACGGAGAAAATCTTCCAGAAAGGCGTTCTTTCCAATACATCCGACCACTTCAAGCTGGCCAAGGAAGTCGAAATCCAGAAAATCATCGCCGATATCTACGCTAAGGCAGAAAACGAGAAGAAGGCCAACAAGCTCCGCGAAGCCGCCGACGAACGCCTTGCCCAGAGCAAGGAACGCAATGGCTAAGAAAGTGCAATAAAGCCGACAAATGAGCATTTGGCGGGCGAAGCCCGCAGTACTTTTGAGCCCGCACTTGTGCGGGCGGCATATGGTAGCCTGGGGCGTAAGCCCCAG
>JAFOZZ010000171.1 GCA_017390945.1 Akkermansia sp. | reverse complement strand
GGATTTCGGCGCAGCGCTCAACCGCGCGACCAAGACGGACACCACCACGCAGGGCGAGTTCTCCCCCGCCTACGCCTCCCCCGAACAGGTAAGCGGCAAGGCAAAGAAAATAGGCCCGTGGACAGATTTGTACTCCCTTGCCGCCACATTCTACGAACTACTGCGCGGCACTGAGCCTGAGCCAGCTATGGCACGACTCACGCAAGATGACTTGCAGCCGCTGCCTCCCGGCGACACCGTGCTGGAGGAAAGCATCATGCGCAATCTTGCCCTTGCACCGGAAGCGCGTTGTCAGTCGGCCCAGGAATGGCTGAGCTGGCTGCAGAGTGGGCTGCAACCTCGCTCGATTGCCAGCAGACGCCGCAACACCTGGCTATGGATAGCAGGTGGCGGCATTGCCATGGCGGCATTCGCGTGCTGGTACACTACCAGACCAGGCGAGCCGGGCGCCCCGGCATTACCTTCGGCACAAAGTACACCTGCCAACGAGGAAGCATTTTACCGCCATGTGTGTAACCAGCTGGGGTTGGATGAACTTGCGCGCATCACGCAAGCAAGCATGAACCAGCGACTGGAAACCAAAAAGCACCATAAACAGCAGCTCGACTCCATCGTGCAGCAAATGCACGCGCTGAGCTCAACAGACGCCAGCGCCAAGGAGCAGTGGCAACAGTTCCAGGAGTTGGAATCCCAATATAAAGCCTTAAAAAAGGAGCACCGCCAAATTATACGAGAGCTTGAAAGCCAAGGAACAAATGCCGCGGGCAAATTGCTGGATACCATCTACGAGCCGGATTCCAAATACCCATGGAACACACAGGAGGAATACCTGGCTCTCCGCCGCATGCAACCCAGGCTGGAAAAGCAATACAAGGACTATCACGCAGATTACATCACTTCTCTCTTGCCGACAAACGATGAGATTTTTGATGAAAACGAACTGGCAGTCAGACAAATACGCCTCGAATTGAGGCAGAAAGTCCCCCGCGATAGCAGAAAATAAAAGTTGTAGCGCCTTGTAGCCGCAAGTGAAAGCCTCACTAATCGCTCGGGTTAAATCTTGCCGGGCGGCAAGGTGAAATCAGCCTTGCAGGCTGGTTAAATTACCGCCGAATCGCGGTAGTGAAGAATTCCGCGGGCTTTGCCCGCCAAACATTTGAACCCGCACTTGTGCGGGTCATATATGGTAGCCAGGGGCGTACGCCCCTGGTTGTGAATAAAGGGAATAAGAGCCCGCACTTGTGCGGGCGGCATAATCGTTGGCAACAAAATCAGCGTCATTGCATCGTTACATCATAGAGCAACAGGCTTCCGTTTTCGCCCTTCGAGCTACGCCGAGACAAGCTGCCCGCCTAAATCCGCATTTATCGTTTTTAGAAATTGCCAGATTGTAGATTCCAACAAATTCTCATTTTATTCGCACATTTGAAATAGCCACACTCTCTTTTGGCTTGCCATTCGTGGTGAAAAGGCTATAATAACGCGGGCGCACCTACAAAGGTAGAGCTGTGCCGCAGAACCCAGAAATCAGAAATCTACACAATGATGACAAATCCCCGAGTTGCAATCGTTGGCGCTACCGGTGCGGTAGGCGTCGAGCTTCTTACCTGCCTTGAGAGCCGCAACTTCCCGTTGGCCTCCCTCAAACTTCTGGCTTCCAAACGTTCTGCCGGTAAACAGGTAGCCTTCCGTGGCGAGATGCTGACGGTGGAGGAGCTGACGAAGGATTCCTTTGCCGATGTTGACCTGGCTCTGTTTGCTGCCGGTGGCGACATCTCCCGCGAGTACGCCCCCATCGCCGGAGCTGCCGGTTGCGTGGTGGTGGACAACTCCTCCGCTTTCCGTCAGGATGAAGATGTACCGCTCGTGGTACCCGAGATTAACCCGGAGGCCGCCTTCAACCACCCGCGCAACATCATTGCCAACCCGAACTGCACCACCATCATTACCCTGATGGCTCTGTTCCCCCTGCACCAGAAGTACGGCCTCAAGACCATCATTGCCAGCAGCTACCAGGCTGTGAGCGGCAGCGGTCAGCATGGCATCACTGAGCTGGAAAACCAGGTGCGCGCCATCTCCAATGGCCACCCGATTGAGATTTCCACCTATCCGCGCCAGATTGCCTTCAACGTACTGCCGCAGATTGACAAGTTCACCGACACCGGCTACACCAAGGAGGAGCTGAAGATGCTCAACGAAGGCCGCAAGATTATGGGTCTGCCCGAGCTGAAGGTGACCTGCACCTGCGTTCGCGTGCCGGTATACCGCAGCCACTCCATCTCCTGTGTTGCTCAGTTCGAGCAGCCTGTGGATGTGGAGGGCGCCCGCGCCTGCTACGAGGGCAAGCCCGGTGTGGCTCTCATGGATGATCCGGAGGCCGGCGTATGGCCCACCCCGCTCGATTCCACCAACGGCGACACCTGCTTCGTAGGCCGCATTCGCAAGGACCTGGCAATCGATAACGCCCTCAACCTGTGGGTGGTAGGCGACCAGGTACGCAAGGGCGCTGCCCTCAACGCCGTACAGATTGCCGAGCTGCTGGTAAAGGGCAACTAATCTCCCCCTTACACATCCTGAGATATGGATATCAAATCCCTCATCAAGAACGGTGTAGAGCTCACGGAGGCACGCCTCAATGAGCTCTTACCCGGCGAGGATGTAGCCCCCACTACGCTTCACAAGGCCATGCGCTACAGTGTGTTTGCCGGTGGCAAACGCATCCGCCCGCTGCTGTGCCTGGAGGCCGCCAAGGCCGTGTGTGGCTATGAAGAGCCGGCGCTGAATGCCGCCTGCGCTCTGGAGGTGCTGCACACCTACACCCTGATTCACGATGACCTGCCCAGCATGGACAACGATGACCTGCGCCGTGGCCGCCCCACCAACCACAAGGTATTCGGTGAGGGGGTAGCCATTCTGGCCGGTGATGCCCTGCTGACGGAGGCCTTTGCCATGCTGGCTAAGGTACCGGTGAATGCCCGCTACAACGTAGGCAACTACGTGAGCGAGCTGGCCTACCAGACCGGCAGCCGCACACTGGTGGGTGGCCAGGTACTGGACCTGGAGGGCGAGGGCCGCGAGCTGAGCGTAGATGAGCTGCGCGCCATCCACAATGGCAAGACTACCGCTCTCATTGTAGCCTCCGTACGCCTGGGTGCCATGGCAGCAGCTGCCACCGAGGAACAGCTGGAAGCGCTCACCACCTATGGACGTTGCCTGGGACTGGCTTTCCAGATTATTGATGATATTCTCGATGTAACCTCTACCCCCGAGGTACTGGGCAAGAGCATCGGCAAGGACGCCGCCGTGGCCAAGGCCACCTACCCCGCCCTGGTGGGTATGGAGGCAGCCCGCGCCGAGGCTCGCCAGCTGACCGAGGCAGGCCGCGCCGCGCTGGATGTATTCCCGCCCGCTCGCCGCGAAGCCCTGCTGGCTATCAGCGATTATCTGCTCAACCGCGACTATTAAGCCCCTGACCGGCGCACCGCCATGAGCGACTCCGTACTCGACGTCTCGAAGCTGAGCATGCACTTCCCCGTGCGTGGCGGCATACTGAGCCGTAAAAAGAGTGTCGTGAAGGCGGTGGATGACGTATCCTTCACCATCGCCCCGGGGGAAACCCTGGGGCTGGTGGGTGAGAGTGGCTGCGGCAAGAGCACCATTGGCCGCTGCGTGGTACGCCTGCTGGAGCCGACGAATGGCAGCATCCGCGTGATGGGCATGGATGTGACCCACCGCCCGCAGTGGCGTCTGGGTGCCCTGCGCCGCGATGTGCAGATGGTGTTCCAGGACCCGGCAGCCTCGCTCGACCCGCGCATGGACGTGCGCCACATCATCGCCGAGCCGCTGCTGGTACAAGGCACCGGCACACGCCAGTTCCGCAGGGAGCGCGTGAACACCCTGCTCGACCTCGTGGGGCTGTCGCAGACGGCAGCCAGCAAGTTCCCCCATGAGTTTTCCGGTGGCCAGCGCCAACGCATCGGCATTGCTCGCGCCCTGGCTCAGAATCCCCGCCTGCTGGTGCTGGATGAACCGGTGAGCGCACTGGATGTCTCCGTGCAGTCGCAGGTGCTCAACCTGCTGCTCGATTTGCAGAAGGAGCTGGGGCTTTCCTACCTCTTTATTTCGCACGATTTGTCTGTCGTGCGCCACATGGCCGACCGCGTGGCCGTGATGTACCTGGGCAAGATTGTGGAAATGGGCGAGAGCGACCTCATCTACCACAACCCGCGCCACGCCTACACCCGCGCCCTTATCTCGGCCATTCCCATGCCCGACCCGACGCACATCAACCACTCCGCAGTTCTGCCCGGCGATGTGCCATCCCCCATCGACCCGCCCCCCGGCAGCGCCTTCGGCCGCCGTATCAACCACCCCTACCTGGAGGCCACCTACGGCATGGATCTCACGCCTGTGGAGATTGAGCCCGGCCACTGGGTAGCGCCCGACCCCTGCGCCATATCGCTGTCCGACCTCGCACAGCTTGGCATCGACATTTACCAGTAAGTAATCCACCCATGTTCTGGCTGCGTCAACTGTTCCGCGTGCGCGAACGCATGCAGGTCAGCCCCTCACAGGATGAGGCGGAGATGAGTATCATTGACCACCTGGAAGCCCTGCGCAGCACCATTATCCGCATGGCAGTCACTCTGCTGCTGTCCATGATACTGTGCTTTGGATTCTCCGGTGCCATGATGAGCGTGCTGCGCCAGCCGGTGGATAATGTGTGGGAGCTCCACGAGGCCGGGCATCTCCCCGCCGAGGTAAAAGTAAACGACTGGATTGCCGCCAAGAGCCTGGCCGCCGTCAGCACCGCCCTCCCCCGCGAAGCCCGGGAGCTGCTGCAAGCTCAGTTCTCCACCGAAGTACAGGAGCTGGCCGCCATCGTCCCCCTGCTGCATGCAGCCGCACTGCTGCCGCAGGAGGCTCAGATACCCTACCTGCAAAGCACTATTACCGACAGATCCGCGCAGGCGACCGCTCTGGCACTACACGTCAGTGGTGCCGAACTGAAGGAAGGCCAAGGCCGCGCGGCGCTCAAGCTCATGGGGGCATTCCGTCCGGGCGAGGCGTTCATGCTCTCGCTGCAACTTTCGTTCTTCGGCGGGCTCATCATCTCCTTCCCGTTGCTCATGTACTTTCTGCTGCAGTTCATCATGCCCGGCCTGCTGGAGCACGAGAAGCGCCTGCTGTGCAAGAGCGTCATCTGCGGCTTCGGGCTCTTCCTGGCAGGGTGTGCCTTCGCCTACTTTGCCGTGCTGCCGCGAGTGCTGAGCTTTTTCTACACCTACTCGCTCGACCTCGGTATTGAGAACGACTGGCGCATCGGCTACTACCTCACCTTTGCGGCCAAGCTGGTATTCGTCTTCGGCGTCATATTCGAGCTGCCGGTCATCATTGTACCACTTATCAAGCTGGGCATCCTGAACTACGCCCGCATGAAAGTTACCCGAGGGTACGCGCTCATCGGCTGCTTTGCGGCGGCACTATTCCTGGCACCAGCCCCCGACCCCGCCACCATGTTCATCATGGCGCTTCCCATGTACGCGCTCTACGAGCTCTGTATCTTCTTCGCCTACCTGGAACAACGCAAAAATCCCCCAACTCCTCATGACACCCCCGAATCCTGATTCCGCGGCCTGCATCCGTGCCCGAAGGCGCTTCGTGCGTTGGTTCGTTGGCATCTGTGCCGGGCTTTACCTTGTCGGGCAAGCTATCGGTTGGTACCGCTTCGGCTTGCATAATGATGCACTCGCCATTCTCATCACAGCGGTGGAGACTCTCTTTTTTCTCCCGCTGCCCTTCATCATGCTCCTGCTCCCCGTGCGCAGCACCTGCGGCAGTATGATGCAGCTCATTGGCCTCACCTTCCCGCTGCTGAATGCCGCCACCTCCTGCTTCTTCTGCTGGGCCGAGGGCGGCTCACTGGCCGCGCTGAGCTTTTTCTTAATCTGCTGTTGGGTAGCCATCCTGAGTGTCGTGGCCTATTTTACCCTGTTCCTGCTGGGGCTGGGTGTTCACCGCATCATTCGCTACAGCCATGGCAACTAAAGGACAGCAGCAACCGCAGCCTACCACCCCACGCAAGCTCCGCGTGCCGGGCAAGCTGGTTATCACGCCACCCCAGCCGGAAGAACCTGTGCAGATTGTCCCGCCGCCACCACTACCCGCCTGTGTTGCGCCACGTCGGCGTTTCCTGAAATGTTTTCTGGCCATCACGGGGCTGATTACCCTGCTGGGAAATCTGATTTTTTATTTTCGTTGTGCATCAGCCGAGCCCGAGCCGGAGGTGAATCTCTTTCTTGTAATTGCGGGCTTCTTCATGTCTACTGGCTCATTAGCCATGTTCGAAGCACCCGTTTTCGGGCTATTGGCCATACCGGCGCGCACCAGTCGCGGCAGCTTGTTCCAGCTCATCGGGCTGATTCTCCCGCTCCTGGTCGCTATATCCAGTTGCGCGTTGAGTGATGTTGACACGACTGTGGCGTGGGGATATGGCGCATTCATGTTTATGCTCTGTGGAGGCGGTATGCTGTTCTTCTACCTACCGGGCTGCCTGCTGCACTTCGGGCTCACATTCATCAGCAAAAACCGTCACCGCTCATGACCCGCCCACGCAAACTCCACGTGCCGGGCAAGATGATCATTACTCCGCCCAAACCAGTTGCACCGGTACAATTACCTGCGATACCACTGCCTGCCTGTGTCGCGCCACGCAGGCGCTTCATCAAGTGGGCTCTGTCCATCTGTGCAATTCTCTCTTTCATAAGCATCGTGATTACCTGTACCCGCTTCAACTATGGTAAAGGATTGTGGGACATTCCGATGCTGTGTTTTCATATTGCTCCGGCTTTTG
>JAFOZZ010000170.1 GCA_017390945.1 Akkermansia sp. | reverse complement strand
GTGCGCTGGAGCGCCGCCAAGGTACACGGCATTACCACCGATATGCTGCACGAGGCACCCGCCTTCAGCGAGCTCTGGTGCGACCTGCGCCGCCTGCTCTCCGACTGCGTGGTGCTGGGGCATAACCCTGCTACCGAGAAGCGTTTCCTCGGTGCGTTCCCCGGCCACGGCTTCGCCCCTTGGTTGGATACCCTTGCGCTGGCGCGCAAAGCGCTGCCCACCCTGCCCGACCACGCCCTCGGCACCGTGTGCGACGCCCTCGGCATCACCCCCGAAGTATCTGCCCTCGTACCCGGCAAATCCTGGCACGATGCCCTCTACGATGCCGCCGGCTCTCTGGCGCTCCTGCGAGCCCTCATTCGCGGCCTGGGCATGGAGCAAGCCACCTTGCGCAGCATTGCTTTTGCAGTAAGCTAAGCAGGCATACGCCACCGGGTTCACCCCATCTTGCAATAATCCGCCCACAAAACAACGATTGTGGAAGCATGCTCCACGTGTCTGGGGGTATATTGGAAGAAGATGGTCGGCGGCGCGGGCAGCGCAGAAAGCTTCTCTGCCAGTTTTCTATCCGCGGTCAGGAAGCATCGTTCAGCCTCTGCTGATTCTCCAAACAATTGCTCGAAAGCACCATCGGCATACGCCGGCTCTTTTTCGTGGTAAAATTTGCGCTTCTCCGCCTTATTCATCGGCAGTAGTTTAAAGAGGGTCGTTCTTTCATGCATTTCCCTGTTCTTTCGCTCAGCCCACGACTGATTTCTTTTATTCTTCAACTCTAATTGGACTGATTTCGTAACCAATATCGGGCAGCTATACTCGGACAATTCCGTTGCGTGCTGGCAGATAAAGGATAAATTGAAACAAGTATCAGTGTAGATAAGGCTCCGCCCGGTGCGAACAAGACGGGAGAACTCCTTATGTGCAACCTTCTGAGCCTTTTTGCGGGTAACGGTGGATGTATTATTTTTCATTTTAAGTGCTATATTCTGTTTTGTGAAACAGAGTAGAAAGCACTCATCACATAGCGGCGCACACGGCGATGCGCTGATACAATAAGCCCCTTCTTCTCTGTGTTCAGGCTCAGCATCAGCTGGGAAGAAAATCCGCACGGATTCGCTCCGGAGTATTCGCCATGGAAAACTCTGCGTCCAAGTCAGCGCTTAGCCTGTGTCACACGGAAGAAAGGGTAACACCGTTTTCTTCAGGAACTCCGAACAGGAGTTCCTTGTGCTGCCGCCATTGTAAGCGAAAGACCATTGTTCGTCAATCTTTTTTTTCGTGTATTTTGCAATCAGAACAATTTTTACCCTCTCTCAGAATATGTTATACTTGACGAAAGGCGCCGCAAATGATAGAGTAGGCTCTATGAACGACCTCAACATTCAACATCAGGTGACAAGTTACGAGTGTGGTGCAGACCATCTGCTTAAACCTGAAAGCTTCATGCACTTCTGCCAGGAGGCTGCCGAGACTCACGCATCCGGCAACAATCTGGGCTACGAGTGGAGCATCAGCAACGGCATGATCTGGGTGGAGGTTCAGGGCGATTTCGAGTTTGTACGTCGCCCCTCGTGGAAAGAATTTGTCAACATTCGCTCCAACACCGGCAAGGCCTCCGCGCTGCAGGCACGCCGCTTTGTGGAGCTGAGCGATGTGGAAGGCAACGTCATCGCCCGCGCTGACCTCATGTGGGTGCTCATCGACGTCAACAGCCGCCGCCCCATCCCCCTCAAGCGCGCAATGGCTCAGATGCCTGACCAATGCCCGCCCATCATCAGCACCGAGCTTGTCGTGGCCTCCGAGTTTGAAAAGACCGAAACAGTGGATATGGTAGCCCCGCGTCGCGATGTGGACTTCAACGGCCACATCAACAATGGCGCCTACCTCATCTGGGCTCTCGAAACCCTGCCCGAAAGCCTGACTCCCGGTGCAGCCCCCAAGCGCTTCCGCATCAACTTCAAACGCGAGACATTCGCCGGTACTGCTATCAGCATTGAGCACCGCCTGGCCGGCAAGCAGACCCAGCACAGCATCATGGGCGAGGGCGAGCTGCGCGCTGAAATCGTTATCGATTGGGAATAAAACGACAGTTCCTCTTCACACAAAAAAGCGAGCTTCACAGCTCGCTTTTTTCTTATAACAATAACAGTCAAAATGGCCGTTAAACCTGCAGCTTTCCTTCCTCCTCGGTCTTGCGGCGCAGGCGGAGCTGGCCACAGGCGGCATTGATGTCATGCCCCTTCTCGTAGCGCATCGTCACAGGCACACCGGCGGCGATAAGAGCCTTGCAGAATGCACGGCAATGCTGCTCGGACGGGCGCACCCAGGGCAGCCCCTCCACCGTGTTGTAAGGAATCAGGTTCACCTTGGCATTGAGCTTGCGGCAGATGCGAGCCAGCTTGGCAGCCTCGGGCAACATAGCGTTCACGCCATCAATCAGGATGTACTCAAAGGTAATCTTGTGCTTGCTGGTGCGGCACCACTCCTCCAGCGCCGGCAGCAACTGGCCGAGCGGCCACTTCAGGTTCACCGGCATCACCTGCGAGCGCACATCATCGCTGGCACCATGCAGCGACACTGCCAGGCGGAGCGGCTTACCGAACTGAGCCAGGCGGCGCAGCCCCGGCACATTGCCCGAGGTGGAGATGGTGATATGGCGGGCGCCAATGTTGAGCGCATGGGCATCCATAATCTGCGTGAGCGCGACCAACAGATTATCCATGTTGGCCAGCGGCTCACCCATGCCCATGAACACCAGGTTATCCACACGCGTGCCGCTGATTTCCTCAGCAGCCAGAATCTGCCCCAGAATCTCAGAAGCCGTCAGATTGCGGGTAAAGCCCAGCAACCCACTGGCACAGAACTTGCAGCCGAAGGCACACCCGACCTGGGACGACACACACAGCGTGATGCGGTCACTCAACGCGCCGCCCTGCCCCACAGCTGCCGGAATGATAACGGACTCCACCAGGTGGACGTCCTGCATGCGCGACAAAAACTTACGCGTGCCGCCCGTGGAGCTCTGGCTTACCTCCACCACCGTGAGCGGGCGCAGCGTGAAGCGCTCTGCCAGCTGAGCACGCAGGGCGGGAGCCAGATTCGTC
>JAFOZZ010000169.1 GCA_017390945.1 Akkermansia sp. | reverse complement strand
GAGGTGGGAAGTGGCAATGCACTTCCCCCTCTCCCAAGTCCTGCTACTGCATTGCCCAATTTTGGGCAATGCCTAACTACAAAATCGATTTTTTACAAAAAATCAGATTTTGCTCAAATTATAATTGACTTCGTACCTCGTCCCTCGTACTTTTATAAAGCCCAACTTATTCTTTTTTTTGCTTGCCATCGGGGAGCAATGGTGCTACAGTGCATAGTGAATCACCCCCCTGTATTCATATGAAAACACATACTATACTCACCGCCATGGCGACCATGGCATTGCTGCCCACAGTAGCAGCACAGGAGCCCGCGCCCGCACTGACACCCCTCCCACAAGGAGTGATGGTCAGCACGCGCGCTTTCATCAATGGCCGCGAACTCCCGCCTGAGGAGGCAGCCAAACTCATCCGCACCGTACAGGTACGCACCACATGCAGCAACCCGGATTGCACCTGCGGCCCTGCCCCCAAACCCTGCGAGTGCAAACCCGGTGCCACCTGTGGCCCCAAGACCGCCACCACACCTCCCCCCGCTCCGGTACCCCCTGCCGGGCGCACGGATGCCCCCGCCCCCACTGTAGTGGCCACACCCACGGCCGGTGGCGTTGCCATCAGCATACCCGCCACCAAGATTCGCCCGGCAATTAAAAAGCCCACACCGGCCACATGCCCGAACTGCCACAAGCCCCGCAGGGCAACACCGCAGCCCGGCGATATGCCGCCCTGTGGCAAGGCTCGCCCCTTCGGCACCCCCATGCATGGCACCACCCCGCCCTGCGCCCACCGCCATGGCAAGATTGTGCGCCCCGCTCGCATCGATATCCGTAAGGTCGAGCCCAAGCCGACAGCCCCGGCACCGGCTCCTGCTGCAGAATCGCCCAAGGCGGTGAAAGTCATCATCAATGGCGTGGAGGCCATCGTGCCCGTCGTGCCTGAAGGTGTGAATATCACTATCAAGCCGCTCTGAGCGCCAGCGTTCAGTCTCTACCAGCCCCGCCCACGCGGGGCTTTTTTGTGCAGCAATACGCCCAAGCAAAAGAGCCTCACCGAAGTGAGGCTCCGAATAATAACTCTAACCAACAAAAAATTGTATCAGCCCTTCATGCCGGAGATGTTGCCATCGGCATCCACCTTAATATCGCAGGCGGAGGGTACCTTGGGCAGAGCGGGCATGCGCATGATGTCGCCGCAAAGGGCAACCAGGAAGCCTGCACCGTTGGCAATCTCGAAATCACGCACCGTAATGGTGAAGCCCGTGGGGCGGCCCGGCAGAGATGCGTTGTCGGAGAGGGAGTTCTGAGTCTTAGCCATGCAGATGGGCAGGTCGGTCAGGCCGTTGGCAGCCATGAGAGCCAGCTTCTTCTGAGCAGCCTTGGTCAGCACTACGCCATCAGCACCGTATACCTTGCGAGCGATGGTAGCCATACGCTCCTCCACAGGGATATCCAGCTCGTACAGGCACTTGAAGGGCTCGGGCTCAGCGCCCTCCATGCTCTCAGCCACGATGGTGGCGAGCTCCTGAGCACCCTCGCCGCCCTTGCCGAATACATTGGCAACGGCGCAGCCCACGCCCATATCGGCGCACAGAGCCTTCACCTCGGCGATTTCCTCCTCGGTATCGAAAGCCTCGAAGAGGTTGATAGCCACCGTCACGGGGCGCTTGTACAGCTTAGCACTCTCGATGTGAGCCTGCAGGTTAGCCAGACCACGGCGCACAGCCTCGGCATTCGGCGTATCGAGCTCAGTCTTGGCCACGCCGCCGTGCATCTTCAGCGCGCGAATGGTGGCCACAATCACGATAGCGTCCGGGGACAGACCGCTCTGGCGGCACTTAATATCCAGGAACTTCTCAGCACCCAGGTCGAAGGCGAAGCCGGCCTCCGTCACAGCGTAATCAGCGCAGGCCAGGGCCATCTTGGTGGCGATTACAGAGTTGCAGCCGTGGGCAATATTAGCGAAGGGGCCACCGTGCACAAAGGCGGGCACACCCTCCAGGGACTGCACCAGGTTCGGGTTGATAGCCTCGCGCAGGATTGCCAGCAGAGAATCCGTCACGCCGAACTCGCGGGCGTACACGGCCTCGTCATTGGCGGTGAAGCCTACCACGATGTTGTCGATACGGCGGCGCAGGTCCTCCAAATCCTCAGCCAGGCAGAAGCAGGCCATGATTTCGGAGGCCGGGGTGATGTTGAAGCCCTCCTCGCGCGGCACGCCGTTCTTGTTGAGGCCTACCACGATGTTGCGCAGGGAGCGGTCGTTCATGTCAATCACGCGCTTCCAGAGCACCTTGTTCTGGTCCAGGCGGGTTGTCTTGTAGAAAAGGGCATTGTCAATCACCGCAGCCAGCAGGTTGTTGGCAGAGGTAATGGCGGGGAAGTCGCCGTTGAAGCACAGGTTGATGCTCTCACCGGGGGTAATGCTGGATGCACCGCCACCCGTGGCGCCACCCTTGCGGCCGAACACCGGGCCCATGCTGGGCTCACGCAGAGCCAGACACACGCTCTTGCCATTGGCCTTCAGACCCTGGGCCAGACCGATGGACACCGTCGTCTTACCCTCACCGGCAGGCGTAGGAGTCAGGGCACTCACCAGTACCAGCTTGCCCTTGCGCGGACGCTCACGGAGCACCTGCAGGCTCACCTTTGCCTTGTCGCGACCGTAGGGTACGATCATCTGCTCATCCAGCCCCAGCGCGGCTGCCATTTGTGCGGTAAAGCTTTGTGTATTCGCCATGCGCGTATTGTAACACACATTTTACGCTTTGGCAAACGCTTTCCTGCCACTCCTTTCAAAAACAATATGCTTCCCCCTCTTTTTCTCCACTTCTCCCCTCTTTTACCCCAAGAACGCACCGAACACCTTACCAACTGATACTCAGCACCCGCTCACATTTCGCGGGGTAAATTCAACCATTTCGCCCACATTTCGCGGGGTAAAATTGGCCATTTCAACCACATTTCGCGGGGTTAACAGAAAGCCACTTGCTTACGTACTCAGACACTATGACTGGTATTCCTGACAAACTCGAAAAGCCTCACTAATAGCATAGAGCGGTATATCAATCAATGTAAAGGAGCCACTCTCCGTTGCAGCGGGTGGCGTATTGACACGAAAAGGCGCCATCGAAGTGCGCAGCGCAATAGCAATCTGTTGCTTACGGCAGAATGTAAGCAGGCTTTTAGCTCTCAGATTGATTTCAGCCTTTACCTCCACCGGTACCAAAGCCGCATTGCAACCAAAAGCGAAATCAATTTCTGCATCCGACTGATGCGATGACCAGTAGAAGATTTCCTTTTCGTTTACCGCTCTCAGTTCCTGTTGCACATATTGCTCAGCCAGAGCCCCCTTGAATTCCGTAAAGATGCGATTTCCATCCACTATTGTTTGCACCTCCAGTTCAGCCATGGCTGCCAGCAAACCTACATCGGTAAAGAAGAGCTTAAACACCGTATCCCTATACGCCGCCGGCGGGAACGCCGGCTTAGCAATACGATACACTTGGTGAACCAGCCCGGCATCGATTAACCACTGTAACGCACACTCCACATCTCGCATACGCATCCCAGGCCCCACATCCTTGCACATGAACTTTTTGTTTTCACGAGCCAGCTGTTGAGGTATAGACTGCCACACCATCGAAATGCGAGGGGCTAACTCGCTAGGCGCATGTTTTGAGAAATCTCGCTTATAGCCATCCAGCAAGGCGTTCTGAATACGCCGAACTTCTGCATAATTTTTCGTCCGGACGAATGCCGACACAACTTCAGGCATACCGCCAATGTAATAGTATTGGCGGAGGTTTTCAGCAAACTTATTCGCAAAAAGATTAATGAGCTCCCAATCTCGACTTTTTAGCAGCTCATGCAGCTTCGCCTGCCCGGTGGCCTCCAGAAATTCACCAAAGGTGAGTGGATAAAGGTTCAGCATATCAACCTTGCCCACAGGAAAACCCGTACCTTGGTGCACCTGCAACCCCAGCAGAGACCCCGCTGCTATAATGTGATACTCTCTGGCATTCTCGCAGAAGTATTTGAGCGAGGTGAGGGCCTCCGGGCTCTCCTGCACTTCATCAAAGATGATAAGTGTCTCACCCGGTACCATATTGCAGGAGGTTTCCGCCTGCAAGGAGAGCAATAAGCGCTGAATGTCATAGCCGCCTTTGAAAAATTGACGCATGCGCTCATTACTATCGAAGCTGACAAATGCCACTTCCTTAAAATACTTGCGGCCAAATTCCAACATCAGCCACGTTTTCCCCACTTGGCGCGCCCCCATCAGCAGGAGCGGCTTGCGGAGTGGATTATCCTTCCAGGCAACAAGTTGTTCTTCAGCGTATCGTTTCATGGCATTTTCTTCGACAAAAGAAGCTTATCACGTTTTTCACTTATAATCAAGAGCAATTCACATTTCGCGGGGTAAATTTACCCATTTTCCACACATTTCGCGGGGTAAATTCGGGCTTTCTACACACATTTTGCGGGGTAAAAATGGCCACTTCACCCACATTTCGCGGGGTTCAGGGGCAATTCCGGCGGCAATTTCTCCAGAGCTGTCGCGAGCGGCGATTGGCAGCTCACTTTTCGCGGAAAAACGCAATTAGAGCCACGAAACACACCCCAAGCGCCTGATAACGTGTCGACTCGCAAATTTTGTGCGTTTTTCACCCGAAGCCCCACAAACACACTACACACTAATAGTAAACAATATACACACATTACACGCACATAATCGCCACACCTGCATACCTTTTTTTGGGTTGATTCGGGGGGCGGTTGGGTGTATGATATGTGTAGTGAGAATGCGTATTGCCGCGTGTGCGCAATACACAGTACTCGTGCATAGTCGATTTTCAATCAACAATTCCATTATGAGCACTACATACAGCACCATAGACGCCAACGAGGCCGTAGCCTCCGTAGCGTACCGTTGTTCCGAAGTAGCCGCCATCTACCCCATCACCCCGTCCTCTCCGATGGGTGAATCGGCAGAGACGTGGACGGCCGTAGACCGCAAAAACCTCTGGGGCACGGTTCCCAGCATCGTCGAGATGGAAAGTGAGGCCGGTGCTGCCGGTGCCGTTCACGGCGCTCTGCAGACAGGCTCCATGGCCACCACCTTCACGGCATCTCAGGGGCTGCTCCTGATGATTCCGAACATGTTCAAGATTGCCGGTGAGCTCACTCCCTGCGTCTTCCACATTGCTGCCCGCGCTCTTGCTGCACAGGGTCTGTCCATCTTCGGCGACCACAGCGACGTGATGAGCTGCCGCTCCACGGGTTTCGCCATGCTCTGCGGCGCCAGCACACAGGAGGCTCCCGATATGGCCGCCATCGCCCACGCTGCCACCCTCGAGAGCCGCGTGCCCTTCATCAACTTCTTCGACGGCTTCCGTACCTCCCACGAGGTGGGCAAGATTGCCGACATCTCCGATGACACCCTGCGTGCCATGATTGACCAGAAGTGGGTGGATGAGTTCCACGCCCGTGGTCTTACGCCGGACGCTCCCGTCATCCGCGGTACCGCTCAGAACCCGGACGTCTACTTCCAGGGCCGCGAGACCGTCAACAAGTTCTACGACGCCGTGCCCGGCATCGTGAAGGGCGCCATGAAGAAGTTCGGCGACCTCACCGGCCGCTATTACGATGTGGTAGAGTACATCGGCTGCCCGAACGCCACCCGCGTCATCATCATGATGGGCTCCGGCGCTGAGGCTGCTCTGGAGGCCGTAACCGCCATGGGCGAGGACGTAGGCGTGCTGAAGATTCGCATGTACCGTCCCTTCCCGGCTGCCGACGTCATCGCCGCTCTGCCCAAGACCGTGCAGAAGATTGCCGTGCTCGACCGCACCAAGGAACCCGGCAGCCTGGGCGAGCCCCTGCTGCAGGATGTAGTGCAGACCCTCGCCGACGCTCAGGTAGCCGGCACCCTGCCCTACGCCATGCCCAAGGTAGTGGGTGGCCGCTATGGCCTCGGCTCCAAGGAGTTCACCCCCGCCATGGTGAAGGGCGTGTTCGACGAGCTCGCCAAGGCAGAGCCCATGACCGGCTTCTCCGTGGGTATTGAGGACGACGTCACCGGCAAGAGCATCGCTTACGATCCCTCCTTCTCCACCGAGCCCGACACCGTCACCCGCTGCATGTTCTACGGCCTCGGTTCCGACGGTACCGTAGGTGCCAACAAGGACGCCATCAAGATTATCGGCAAGCACACCGACCTGTATGTGCAGGGTTACTTCGAGTACGACTCCAAGAAGTCCGGCTCCTCCACGGTATCCCACCTGCGCTTCGGTACCACGCCGATTCACAGCACCTACCTCATCACCAACGCCAACTTCATCGCGCTGCACCAGCCCAGCCTGCTCAACCTCTTCGACTTCCTGAAGAACGCCGCGCAGAACGCCACCTTCCTCATCAACACCGCCGTGGCTCCTGAGAAGGTGTGGGATAGCCTGCCTGCCCGCATGCAGCAGCAGATTATCGACAAGAACATCAAGGTATACTGCATCGACGCCTTCAAGGTAGCTCGCGCTACCGGCATGGGCGGTCGCATCAACATGATTATGCAGACCTGCTTCTTCAACCTCGCCGGCGTCATCCCCGCCGAGGAGGCTCTTGGCTACATTAAGGAAGCCATCAAGAAGACCTACGGCAAGAAGGGTGAGGAGGTAGTGGCTAAGAACATCGCCGCTGTGGATGCCTCCCTCGCCAACCTGCACGAGGTACCCCTGGGCACCACCATCACCGGCCACGACATCCCCGATGCCCTCGCCGGCAACCCGCCCGACTTCGTGAAGAACGTGCTCGGCAAGATTGTGACCGGCAACGGCAACTCCGTAACCGTAGGCGAGATGCCCATCGACGGCACCTTCCCCAGCGGCACCACCCAGTACGAGAAGCGCGACCTCGCCCTCGAAATCCCCGTGTGGAACCCGGAGAAGACCGAGACCAGCAAGGCCTGTATCCAGTGCGGTAAGTGCACCATGGTGTGCCCCCACGCTGCCATCCGTGCCAAGATGATTGACCCCGCCGACCTCGCCGGCGCTCCCGAGTCCTTCAAGACCGCCGACGCCAGCAAGATGCACAAGGATTGGGCCGGTAAGAAGTACGTCATCCAGGTGTCCGCCTCCGACTGCACGGGCTGTACGCTCTGCTCTCGCGTGTGCCCCACCGCCTCCCTTACCATGACCCCGGCCGAGACCGCCCTCAAGCCCGAGGCCGAGAACTGGAAGTTCTTCGAGAAGCTGCCGGATAACGACCGCACCGTGACCGACAACTCCAAGGTGAAGGACGCCCAGCTGCTCCGCCCGCTCTTCGAGTTCTCCGGCGCTTGCGCAGGCTGCGGCGAGACCCCCTACGTGAAGCTCCTCAGCCAGCTCTTCGGTAACCGCCTCGTCGTGGCCAACGCTACCGGTTGCTCCTCCATCTACGGCGGCAACCTGCCCACCACGCCCTGGACGCACGATGCCGATGGCCGTGGCCCCGCATGGTGCAACAGCCTCTTCGAGGACAATGCCCAGTTCGGTCTCGGCTTCCGCGTCTCCCTCGACAAGAAGCAGCAGTTCGCTATCGAGCTCCTCCAGGCCGCCGCTCCCACCATTGGCGACGCCCTCGTACAGGAACTCATGAGCAACCCGCAGAAGACGGAGGCCGACATCAACAACGCACGCACCACGGTGAAGGCCATCAAGGCCGCCTGCGGCGACAACGCCGACCTTGCCGCCCTCAAGGCTCATGCCGACTACCTGGTGCGCAAGAGCGTGTGGATTCTCGGCGGCGACGGCTGGTCCTACGACATCGGCTACGGTGGTCTGGACCACATCCTCGCTTCCGGTCGCAACGTGAAGGTGCTCGTGCTCGACACTGAGGTATACTCCAACACCGGTGGCCAGTGCTCCAAGTCCACCCCCCGCGGCGCTGTGGCCAAGTTCGCCACCCGCGGTAAGGATCAGGTGAAGAAGGACCTCGGCTACATGGCCATGACCTACGGCAACGTCTACGTAGGCTCCATCGCTATGGGCTCCGACGACCAGCACACCCTCACCACTCTCATGGAGGCAGAGGCATACGATGGTCCCGCCCTCGTTATCGCCTACAGCCACTGCATCAACCACGGCATCAACATGGCTCAGGGTCTCGACCGCCAGAAGGACGCCGTAGACTGCGGCCGCTGGCTCCTCTACAACTACAACCCCGACCGCGCTAAGGAAGGCAAGAACCCGCTCGTCCTCAAGAGCAAGACTCCCAAGAAGGACGTCCGCGAGGCTCTCCTCAACGAGAACCGCTTCCGCCTGCTGGCCAAGAACAACAAGGCCAACTTCGACAAGCTCCTCGACATGGAGAGCGCCGACATCGCCCGCCGCTGGCGCCTCTACCAGGCCCTCGCCGGTATCGATTACAGCCTCCCCGAAGGCGAATAATGGGGATTGACAAGGGGATTGACAATTGACTATTTACAATTGACAATTTGAAATCCAGGCGGGCCTCCGCCCGCAAGCAAAAGCCGCAGTCTTTACAGACTGCGGCTTTTCTACACTGCCCCGCGATAGCTGGGCAATATAACCCGCTCCGATAGGAGCGGATATAACTGTGCCGCCCAGGCACAATATAACTGAGCCGGTACGGCTCAATATAACCGCCTGCCCCGGCAGGCGCCTTTCCTCCTCTCACTGCCCCGCTATGCGGGGCAATTTAACTAAGCCGCACGGCTTAATTTCACTGCTCGCCATGCGAGCAATTTCACTTGCCCGAATGGGCAAATTTCACTAAATAAGTTCGGCTATCGCCTCACGGTGAAGAACGGCGTTGCCGTGGTGAAGAACTCGCTACGCTCGTGGTGAAAAATTGCTCTTGCGAGCAATGGTGAAAAACGGCTTTCCAAGCCGTGGATGAATGCCACTTGCCCGTAAGGGCAAATTTAGGCACTGCGTCAAAAAAGTCGCGGAATGACGGACTGAGGTGCGCCACCCACCAAGAGTTGTGGTAATATGTGGTTGGAATGAATGTTAT
>JAFOZZ010000017.1 GCA_017390945.1 Akkermansia sp. | reverse complement strand
GCTGCAGGCGGGCAAAGGTAGCGGTGAGCCCCTTGTCGTAAGCCGGGTCAGCAGTGGGGAAGTCCTGCTCGTGCACGGAATCCGTGTGGCCGGCGTGCTCCCAGGCTTCCTCTGCGGTGTAGACGAGGATGGGGGCCAGCAGACGCACCAGCACATCGAACACGCGGGAGATGGCGTACTGGCGGCTCAGGCGGCGGTTGCTGTCGGCGGCGTCGCAGTACAGGCTGTCCTTAGTGATGTCGATGTAGAGGGCGGACAGGTCGTTGGTGCAGAACTGATTGATAGCCATGAACACCTTACGGAACTCGTAGGCATCGTATGCGGCACGCACCTCGTTGATAAGGGCGTTGCTGCGCTCCAGAATCCAGGCATCGAGCGGGTCGAGCGTAGCAGGCTGCTCGCCGTTATAGCCCTTCAGGTTAGCCAGCAGAATGCGCAGGGTGTTGCGCAGACGGCGGTAGGGGTCGGTCACCTGCTTGAAGAGGTCCTCACCGAAGGGCACCTCATTCTGCCAGTCCACGGAGCTTACCCACAGGCGCACAATATCGGCACCGTACTTCTCGTAGAAGTACTTAGCATTCGTGGGCTTGGTGTAGGTACCCTGAGCGCTCTTGGAGAGCTTGGAGCGGTCCTGATTCACCACGAAAGCGTGGGTGAGCACCTTCTTGTACGGTGCCACACCGCGCCAGGCGCAGGAGAGCATGAGGGAGCTCTGGAACCAGCCACGATGCTGGTCGGTAGCCTCCAGGTACACATCGCAGGGGGCCTGCAGCTCAGGGTGGCGCTCCAGTACAGCCACATGAGAGCAGCCGGAGTCAATCCACACGTCGAGCGTGTCGCGCCCCTTCTTCAGGTTGGTGGGCAGGCCGAGCTTCTCGCACAGCTGGGCGTCGGTCAGCTCGAACCAGATGTTCGTGCCGTGCTCAGCCACCAGGTCGGCCACCTTATTGACGATTTCAGCGGAGAGAACGGGCTTGTCGTTCTCATCAAAGAATACGGGCAGCGGTACACCCCAGGTACGCTGGCGGGAGATACACCAGTCCGGGCGAGCCTCCACAGTGCTGTAAATGCGGTTGCGACCCCAGGCGGGCAGCCACTCAGTCTTGTCAATCTGCTCCAGAGCCATGCCACGCAGCTTCTCCATGCTGATGAAGAACTGCTTCACGGCGCGGAAGATGATGGGGGTCTTGGAGCGCCAGCAGTGCGGGTACTGGTGGGTGAACTCCTCGCGGCCCAGCAGGCGGTTGCCATCTACCAGCAGGGTGATGATGTCCTCATTGCTCTTGAACACGTGCTTGCCTACCAGGTGGGGCAGCCCACACTCGGCGGTGTAGTTGCCGTCATCGTCCACCGGGGACAGCACGGGCAGGCCGTAAGCCATACCGGCGATGTAGTCGTCCGCACCATGGCCGGGGGCAATGTGCACAGCGCCCGTACCGGCATCGGTCGTCACATAAGCGGCGTTGATGATGAGGGACTCGCGGTTCAGGAAGGGGTGACGGGCGGTACGCTTCTCCAGCTCGCTGCCCTTGAAGGTAGCCAGCTCCTCCTGCAGAGCCCAGCCGGTCTTGCCGGTGAAGGTCTCGATGAGCTCGCGCACAACGATGAACTTGCGCTCGGCGCCGTCCTTGGCATAGCGGCCTACCACGTAGGTGAAATCCGGGTTGAGAGCGATAGCCAGGTTGCTCGGCAGGGTCCAGGGAGTGGTGGTCCAGATGACCATCTCGCAGCCCTCGATACCGGCCACAGCACCATCCATCTCGAAGCCTACGTAGATGGCGGTGGAGGTGTCCTCCATGTACTCCACCTCAGCCTCAGCCAAGGCGGTGTGGTGAGCGTAGCTCCACTGCACCGGCTTCATGGACTGGTACACGGCGCCGCTCACCACACGCTTGGCAAACACGCGCAGGATGTCGGCCTCGTACTCGGGGTTCATGGTGATGTAGGGGTTGAACCAATCACCGAACACACCCAGGCGGCGGAAAGAAGCACGCTGCTGGTCGATGTAACCGAGGGCGAACTCCGTGCAGCGGCGACGAATCTCAGCGGGCTCCAGCCCCTGGAACTCCTTCACCACCTTGGCCTCGATGGGCAGGCCGTGGCAGTCCCAGCCCGGGATGAAGGGGGCGTAGTAACCGGCCATCGTCTTGCTCTTCACGATGAGGTCCTTAAGCACCTTGTTCAGACCGGTGCCCATGTGCACGTCGCCGTTCGCAAAGGGAGGGCCGTCGTGCAGAATAAAGCTCGGCGCACCCTGGGCTTTGCGGCGGCTGGTAATTCGCTCGTAAAGCTTCTCGTTTTCCCATTTCTCCAGACGAGCCGGCTCCTTGGTCGTGAGATCACCACGCATGGGGAACGTGGTGTCCGGCAGGAAGATGGTGTCTTTGTAGCTCTTGGTGGGTGTGCTCATACGCGCGGAAGTTTACCGCCTCCCACGCTCAATGTCAATCTTATTGTGTAGTTTCAAGGAGATAGTGGCAAAAAAACTATCATTCCCAAATCAAATTGACCATCCTGACGGCACCACTAGTTCCATGACCTCAGTGCTTGGCACGAGCCGCGAAGAGCTCGAGCAAAACGTAGGTAAGGAAAACAAGACAGGCCAGCCCCAACAACAAAACACCGGCATTGAATGCATAACTCGCACTGATAACAGCGGCCGGCAATTTGTTGCATACCGCCTCTACCGGCAAGTATAGATAACGGGAAATGGTGAAGAAGCTGCACAGCTCGGCCACAGGAGCCGTATCGGCATGCCATATCCCCCATGAGAAATACTGCTCCGGCGAACTAACCTTTGCCAGACCATCCGGTATAATCTTGTCGGAGAACAAAATCTGCGGCAACGTGCAGATAACAGCGAACAAAACAGCCGCGACCTCCCCCTGTCGCCGCAGAAATAACGCCGCAGCAGAGCCCAGCAGCCCCATCGCCGTTCCCATCATACCACCCAGCCACAGCATGGGCAGCAGCGCTCCGGCGCCGCACCCCAAGTGCCCCGGCTGCACCCAGGAACCTGCGGCATTCAGCTCCAGCATACCAAGCGGCAAATACAGCAACACCGCCTGCAACAAGGTCAACACAGCAAAAAAGATACAACGCGAGCCCAAATATGCCGCACTCGATATAGCCTGCGAATGCTCATGTACGAAAATCTCCTTTTCCTTCACGATTTCGCGCACAGACTGATTCATCCCCAGCCAGAACATCGCCACAAGACCGAACAATATACTATCCTTGTGGTCCAATGCCACGGCGGCAGATATCATCCCACCCAGCACAAGCGGCAGACAGAATAGCATACTAACAGAAGCCGCCGCCGAATTACGCCACTGGCACACATAGCGTGATAACAGGGTATAGAGCATACCCACCTTCCGTGGAGCAACCGCCACCGGTGCAGACTCATCAGCCTGCTCACGCTCCATACGCAGGAACAACTCCTCCCACGACTCCACGTTCGTAGCCTGCCGTACTTCCGCCGGGCTACCCTCAGCCGCCACCACGGCGCCACCGGCTTCACGGCGCATCACTATCACATGGTCCACCGCCTCCAGCGCAGCCAGTGAGTGAGTCACAAACAAAACCGTACGCCCCTGGCGGCTCATCTGCCGCAGAACGGCCACAATCTGCTTCTCCGTCGCATAATCCAGACCGGTAGTAGGTTCATCGAGTATCAGAAAGCTCGGGCTCCCCACAATTTCGAGCGCTATATTCACTCGCTTGTTCTGGCCACCGCTCAGCTCACCCACACGAGATTCCGCCAGGTGCGTCAACCCCGTTTCCTTGAGTGCCCGGTTGACCATAGCAGACTTGGTAAGCCCGCGCACGGCATGCAGACTCAGGCGCAGGTCGGCCGCATATTCCACACACTGCCTTACCGTCAGCTCCTCATGTGCTACACTGAATTGAGGCACCAGCGCCTGGTGCTCCTGCGCCCAGGAAAAATAATCCTCCGCGGCATCCACCACCACGGCACCCTGCTCCGGCCGCTTCATACCGGACAGAATTTTAATAAAAGTAGATTTACCACAACCACTCTGACCGAGAATTGCCGTCAGGCGCCCGGCAGGTATACGGCAGCATACATCGCGCAGAACCACCTTACCATCATAACCGGCTCTCACATGCTGCACCTCTATATCAGCCCCTCGGACATTCTCCGTCGGCACCAGTTGAGCCTGTTCGGCGGCAAAACAATATGTCACTCCGCCCAATTGGAAAAGCTCGCCGCCATGCAGCTCCCGTTCCACAAACAGAGCTCCGTTCATACGCACCTTGCGGCGCGCCAGAGCCAGCACAACCCAACACTTCGCAGTCTCCACCCACCGGAACAGTAACACAGCTTCAGGAGTTCGCTCAGCGGATGACCGCAGCGTGCCATCCTCCATCATCTCCACAAAAACCGGCGCCCCGGTTGTCGGGAATTTCAGTTTGCGGACTTTCGCAGGCTTCGATTCCGTTTTATCCGGCGGTAGCTCCCGAAGCCGCAGCTCTATTTCAATCACCACGCCCCCCAGAGCAATCATATCACTCACCTGCAAAGGGTGAGGCACCAGTTCCGGCAAGCGCACGCCATTAACAAAAGTACCGGCAGGCGCCTTCAATGGGGTGAGCATCAGCTTACCTGCGGCGGCATCGTAGCCGATTTCGCAATGGCGCCGCGATACGGATAAATTGCGCTGCAAAGCCAGAAAATCCGAGTCGCGCCCCAGCACCGCCGGCAATTCCGGCAGTTCGAAGCGCTCCCCGTTCTGCGCCGTCAGACACAGTACCAGCTCCTCCGCTTCAGCCCGGTAAACATCCTTCAGGCTGTTCAACGGCGGGCGCCACTCATACCCGCACTCCTTGCATTGCATGAGCGTCTTCTCAGCCCCACCTGCCTGTGCCCGCTCGCATCGCGGGCACAGCAGAAATGGCGTCAGGGATTTATCCGTTCCCCCCATGATGGTATCACTCCTTCACCTCGCAGGTATAGCGTACTCTGAATTTCGGTGTCACAGTCATGCGTGCCTCGAAGAGCAGATGATCTGTCGACACTTCATCGTAATCAGCATAGCCGGTCATCTCAGCCTCCGTCACCACATTGAGGTGGTTGGGAATCAAGCTACTGCCACTGATATTGTGCAGTCTGCCGGTCTGGCTCATGTTGCCCACCGTCGATACGAAGCCGACCTCTCCGCCCTCCAAGCCAAGGCGGCATGCATAATCGCCATTTTCCAAGGGGAAATCTGCCTTACGGCTCACCTTCACCTCCCCCGTGAGTTTACCGGATAAACGCGGATCCACCATACCACCGAATACGTTACCCGGCACAGTCCAGCTCTCGCCTACAGCGACCTCTCGCTCCGGCATCAGGTAGTGATCCATCACAAAGTTGGAGCGCTTTATCACATCCATCTCTCGCTGAGTCAGTGCCGTACCATCCATGGGCTCGATGCGGATAATACCCTGCCCATCCTTAAAGGTGATGCGTACCTTCTTGCCTTCCAGCAGGTATTTACCTTCCTCCTGGGTAAACATCTTCATCCGCCCCAGCAACACCTGCGGGTCTATGTCCGGCGGCAGACAATTTACTTTTCTCAGCATATTCAGCGCCCAGTCAGGCACCGAAATGGAGCGCTTATTCAGCGCTGACACCCAGCCCGCCGCGCTCGGGTTCATAAAGCTCACCATCACATCCAGGAAAGTCCCCACCTCATCCGGTATATCCATCCCTACTCCTACATCCGACACCATCACATCCTCCACCACCTTGTCAAAGGAGCGTACTTCCACGATGGTCAGACCGTCATTTTTTTCGATGTAAGACGTTGACTCCATACCCCAGGTATAGTTGAAGGTAGCGACAGCCGCAAACCCCCAATCCTTTTTTACCGCCTGCCCATTCAAATTACCAGCGGCACTGCTGATGTATGTCTTCCCCTGACGGCGCACATTCTGCAGCACTGTCGGTCTGTTCACCGCTCTATAGTCAGGCTGCACCGCATCTTCGGCAGGCTTTATATCAACAGGCTCGGTGATTTTTGGCTCCTCCACAGGTGGTGAAGCTGGCGATGCAGGCTTATCCCCACTTATGGTCGTGCTGCCACCAGCTCCCGTCAACTGTACAATCGTAAACACACCGGCCGCTATAATAACCGCCAGCAATGCCCCGGCTTTCAGTATTTTTATGAGTGTATCCATAGAATTGTATTAATTTTGCCTATTCAACTGTGTGATTCAATCGGAAAGAACATTGATTCCCGATGTCAGCGACATATCCCTGATGCCCTAAAGGAACTTCGCAACCAATAGCCGGCACCGATTTCCACTCATTAGCGTCATCTCGTAACCCTACCACGAGTTTCTCCCCTTTATTGAAATAAATCTCTTTATTTATAGGAACAGTAAATTTCATTTTATTCTTCCATGCGTCCGGGCTTTCTTCATCATTGTACAGAACTTCGCCGGCACTCGTTCGCACGCTAACCCTAGGATTAGAATTATTCTCCCCCTTCAACGCCTTGTAATATTCATACCCAATAATAACTTCCAAGGATTGAATCCGGGCACGATAAGTCGTTATATTTTCCTTTTTAAAGCCCAGTTCTTCTGGTCCACGCTGCCATTCGTAATTGAATGCATCCGCTGAAACACCCTGCCCCAACATAGCAATAAAGTTATTGATTGCACGATTTAACCAAGCCTGATGCTCCGGTCCACAGTGAACCACATGTTGGGCTAAATGAGAAAGTCTTGTCTGCAACGTACTTGAATGCACGTTGTTATTGAATTTACCTATCAACGCACCAATTTCTCCCACAAGTTTATGAGAATAGTATGATGATACAAAACTCTTCAGCGCTTCCCACCTGGAGAGCCCAGACAACGTTTGCTTCATCTGCGACACACATTCCGCAAATTCATCAAAGTTTTCTATATCTTTTGAATACAATATCCATTCGTATACTATAGCACTCTCGACCTCCGAAACATCATACTCCGGGTATATTTTTCTGAAATCCTCCGCACGCTTCCTGGCAATAGCATAGGCATCATTTTTGATAAGCTCATCTACTTCCTTTTTACATTGAGAATATTCCTCGGCTGCAATCTTCTCACTCAGCTTCTTCAGTTCCTCGGTCTCACCACAAGCAGAGCGTACCGCCTGCACCAGATTGCGAGCCTCGACAAACTTGCCCTCTTCTGCCAGCTTCTTCAATTTCTCTATCTGCACATCGTGATACCCCTTCTTCAGCTTAGCATTCAGAGCATCCCATTCACCCTGAGCGACGGGAGCATCGGCAAGCTCTTTCCTGAGCGCCGCCAACCCTTCCCCCAGAAGCTTCCACTGCGTGACATCAGCCTCTGCCATCTGCTCAATACGAATATCAAACAATCGCACACGCAAAAGAGCAATATACTCGTGCTTCTCTCCCAGCGTTTGAACCCAGGCTGTGATAAAGTTCTCGTACCGGAGTTTTCGGTCATCAAGCGATAAAGCGGACAAATCTCCTTTCAACTCAGACCACTGCTCTTGCAACAGCTTCTTGTCCTTAGCGGCTTGTTTCGCCAATTCCGGACGATGATTTTTCAGCCAACGCTGCCCCCAATGGAGCATCATACCGGAAGCCGCGTCGTCCACCTTCGCAAGTTTCTGCCCGGCAGTATAGTCTTTACTGTCGGCTATTTGCTGCAACTGAGCAGAGGAGTACTCATCCCCCACCCACCAGGCCGCCCCGGCAGCTGCGGCCAATACCAGCGCACCAGTGCCAAACTTGCACACCCGGCGGAACCCACGGCGCGCCTTATCCTTAAACTCAATATAACCGGCACCGGCACGCAGCGCCTGCAAAGCCTCAGCTGGTGTCTGGTAGCGAGCCTCCACCTGGTGCTCCACCATGCGAGAAATAAGCACATCTACATCGGACGCCACATCGAGCCCCGCCGCAGACGGCAAGCGGGTACCAGCGCGCGGCACAGTGCCGATAAGCAGCTCCCAGATAACCTTGCCAAGCGAATATATGTCGCAGCGAATATCTACAGAGCGCCCCAATAACTGTTCGGGAGCCATGTAATCCCAGGTACCGGAATCCTGAGACACGACGGTATAAGTAGCCAATCTGGCCAGATTAACAGATTTCGCAATACCGAAATCCACCAGCACCCAGCGGCCGGTTTCTTCATCAAAAATAATGTTGTCAGGCTTGATGTCCCGGTGGCACAACTCGCGTTCGTGCAGACAATCCAGTGCAGAGAGCATATCCTCCAACACCCGGCAAACCTCCTTCCACGGCAGAGTACCACGAGACGTTAACAGCTGCCGGAGGCTCTGCCCCGGTATAAACTTCATCATCAGGTAGGGCAACTCGCGGCCACCATACGTAAAGGTACCGGCGCCCCTGAATGGCACAATGTTATCATGCTGCAACTCCCGGAGCACTGCACACTCATCAGCAAACAATTTCAGCGTCGACTCCCGGCTCACATCCGGCACTTTCAGCACAATACTACTCTGCTCCTCATCCAGCATATGCCCACGGTATGCCGTCCCCATGCCTCCCTGCGAGAGCATCGACTCCAGCACACAAACACCCTCAATCGTATAGGGCACTTCTATCACAACATCAGCCTCAATATCCCCGGCAACTCTCGCCCCGGGAGTGAAGGGAGAACTATCGCCTTCCATCACCAGAGTGGCTTGTCTACGCCAGTCCGGCTTCTTATTCTTGTTTGAAAACTCTGTAGAACTATCAGTGGCCATCGGTCGGTATAATATTGTTAGGTTTAAGGAAATCTCTTACACTTTGTTGCAGATGGGTACCTCCATTGCAGACAAAGTGCCACAGACTGAATAGGCACGTGCATCGGAACAGCGTGGCACCCACTTGCAAAAAAGTATATCGCATTTTGCATGCGATGTACAGTTAAAAGAAGTGATTTCCTTTATTTTTTAAAGAATTACACAGCTGTGTTACAAACACGATAACATTTGTTAGTTGCATTGTGTGGGGTGGTATTCATAAAAGAAAGTATTAAGTGTAAATGAATAAAGATGCTTTAAAAGCACATCGCATGCAAAATGCGATGTACTTCTTCTTTTCTTAACCGCCGCCCAAACTAATCGTAATCGATTCATAGTAAATAACAACATACACATCGGTACAATTAGATAACCAGGAGAATAGTTTTCTTTTAAGAGCTACGAGCCAGCGGCTCACTGAACTTATAAACCCGCTCTTGCGCGGGTGGCATAGGCAGTTGCCACTGCATTCAGGGAGGTGAAAAAAGGCCAATTTTCACAGCGGCGCTTTATGCCGCCCGCACAAGTGCGGGTTCTAAATTAGGCAGCCTTCGGCTTAAATTCTGAAGAAAGCCCCATTTATCGATTCGTAATTGTTCCAACGCGTAAGCTGGTAGAGCCTCAAATCCCCAGCACATTGCGTGCCACTGCCCAGATAAGCACCAGCCAGGAAAAAATGATGAGTGTACGAACGTAGGGGCGGCTGTCGCGCCAGTCGCGGCGGTGCCCAAAGTACACACGCAGCAGGCGCACATACTCTGCGGCTAACACCAGGAGCCCCAGTGGCAGCAGCATGTTGTAGCGGAACGCTGCCAGCACATCACCGCGCAGCAATGCACCCGCTGCACGCGTGCCACCACAGCCGGGGCAGGACAATCCCGTCAATCGCCGGAACCAACACCCGGGCGATACCTCGCGCACCAGGGCCGCCAGTTCGGTCGGGAAACACACGCCCACCACCACCAACAGCAGCGCCAATACCCCTACCCATACCAACTTGCGGCGGGTACGGCTATATTCTCGCCTCGGCGGAATAGGCGGCAACATATATTGAAGTACGAAGGACGAATTCCGAAGACGAAGTGCTAGCTAGTCGGCTGACGCCGAAAGGATAAGCGAAGCAAGCTCCACGCGTAACGCCTGCCTGCCGGCAGGCAGGCCCACGCCTTAGGGCGCGGAGCACAAGCCTTTGCAAAGCTTTGCTCCACCCCGCGAGCTTTAGCGAGCCTAACTCAAAATTTGTCCTTCGTAACTTGTAACTAGTCCTTCCAAATCAGGCCTCCATGATACCCGCCACCACACAGAGAGCGAGGTACAGGATGGTGAATACAACACCCACAGAAGCGCCGATGATGTTCCACTTCTTAGCCTCAGCGGCGGCAG
This sequence comes from Akkermansia sp., assembly GCA_017390945.1. Classification (GTDB taxonomy): domain Bacteria; phylum Verrucomicrobiota; class Verrucomicrobiia; order Verrucomicrobiales; family Akkermansiaceae; genus Akkermansia. The sequence continues at coordinate 21,018 of JAFOZZ010000017.1, read as the reverse complement.
CGTGAGCAGCAGCGTGCTGGCCATTCATCCAGAGACCATCCACAGAGCAGGACTTAATGATGCTGTAGATACCGGAAGGAAGGCAGCAGAACAGCAGCACCAGGATACTCCACACCAGCTGATTATCGGGCTTACCAACAGGCATTACACCCGGGGCAGGCATGGCAGGAGCATTTGCAACGGAGCTGACAGGCATCCACTGCTGACCACCCTCCACACAGCAATAATAGTCGGGCGTGATAGTACCATTGGCCACACCAGCCTGCACCTGAGCCAGGCTCATGGGTCCCTGCGGCGTAGTTGCACCAGGCTTGGAAATATAGTAATTACTCATATCAGGCACCATTATGGCACATTTGAGCTTCACGTCAAGACATATCAGCTATTCCTGCTCCTATTTTTCACAATAACATAACGACAAACATATTAATCTTGATTTCCTGTACATAATCTGCTAGTATATGCGCGATGAAACCCATAAACACCATCCTGGCAGGGGTTGTGGCTCTGGCTGCTCTGTGCGGTCAGCAGGCCATGGCCGACCGCTACTCCGATTACTGGGCGCCGCAGAATATGGCCAAGCGCCAGTGCACGTCCGTACACATCGGGTACCTTCCCTCCCTACCGGATCACACCGCTGCTTATACCGAGGCCGTGGTTGAGAAGAGTGCCCCGGGCACCTACTTCGCTGTCAACAACTTCGGTTGTGGCTACATCGGTGTGCAGGAGCTGGGTCACAAGGACGCCAACGGCAAGCCCGTGCGCGTAGCTATTTTCTCCATCTGGGACGCCAAGGACACTGGCGACAACCCCCACGCAGCCCCCGAAGAGGAGCGCGCCAAGCTTGTACAGAAAGGCCGCCTGGTCAATACCCGCCGCTTCGGTGGTGAGGGTACCGGTGGCAACTCCATGCGCCCCTTCAACTGGAAGGAGGGCGAAGTCATCCGCACCCTTGTGGTAGAGAAGAAGGATGGTGACGACTTCCGCCAGCTGGCCGGTTATATCTGGGACCCGGAGACCAAGCAGTGGGAGCTGCTGAGCTGCTGGCGCATTCAGGCCCTGACTCGTGGTCTGGGTGGCGGCTGTGGCTTCGTGGAGGACTTTAAGCGCGACGTGGTATCCAAGACCCTGGAGCGCCGCGCCACCTTCGGTCCCGCCTGGCGCTGGAACGGCAAGGAGTGGAACCAGGCCATGGAGTACCGCTTCACCCGCGATGCTAACCCGAACATGGAGATTAACTGCCGCTACAACCCCGCCCGCGGCTACTTCTCCCTGGCCACCGGCGGCAACATTAAGCCCGAGGCCGACTTCGCCCCCTACGACACCAAGAAGCTGAACACCCGCTCTGCCGCCCCCGGCGCAGATGTGATGAAGTTCATCAACTCTCCCAAGCTCGAGGAGCAGAAGTAAAACAGCTTTCATAAGTCATACAGCCCCGCAGTGGTAGCACTGCGGGGCTTTTTCTGGCATACGCGCGAGAGAATTCGGGAATGCGATTGACATTTGGCGGGCAAGGTACTACAATTCCCCGCCCGCTGAAAAACGCCGGAGCAGCAACGATATGTACAACGAAGATTTCAAAAACCGCATCATCACCGACCTCGCCGCCCTGAAGGAGGCCGGTCTCTTTAAGCAGGAGCGCTACATCGCCACCCCCCAGTTCTCTGAGGTAGGCCTGCAGGATGGCAGCAAGGTCATCAATATGTGCGCCAACAACTACCTCGGCCTGGCCAATCACCCTGAGCTCGAGAAAGCCGCCAAGGAGGCTATCGACCGCTGGGGCTTCGGTATGGCTTCTGTGCGTTTCATTTGCGGCACGCAGACTCTGCACCAGCAGCTGGAGGAGCGCCTGAGCGCCTTCCTCGGCACGGAGGACACCATCCTCTTCGGTTCCTGCTTCGATGCCAATGGCGGTCTGTTCGAGGCTCTGCTCACCAAGGAGGACGCCATCATCTCCGACTCCCTCAACCACGCTTCCATCATCGACGGCGTGCGCCTGTGCAAGGCCGCCCGCTACCGCTACGCCAACAACGACATGGCCGACCTGGAGGCCAAGCTGCAGGAGGCTAAGGCCGCCGGCGCCCGCACCATCCTCATCTCCACCGATGGTGTGTTCTCCATGGACGGTATCGTAGCCAGCCTGGACAAGATTCACGAGCTTGCTGAGAAGTACGGCGCACTGGTACACTTCGACGAGTCCCACGCCACAGGCGTGCTGGGTGCCCGTGGTCGTGGTACGCACGAGCACTGCGGTCTGTTCGGCAAGGTGGACATCACCACTGGTACCTTCGGTAAGGCTCTGGGTGGTGCATCCGGTGGCTATGTGAGCGCCCGCAAGGAGATTGTGGACATGCTGCGCCAGAAGTCCCGCCCTTACCTGTTCTCCAACAGCGTCATGCCCGCCATCGCTGCCACCACCATCAAGGTGATTGACATGCTGGAGTCCTCCACCGAGCTGACCGAGCGCGTGCAGAGCAACGCTGCCTACTTCCGCAAGGGTATGGAGCAGTGCGGCTTCACGCTCGCCGGTGCCGGCCACGCCATCGTGCCGGTGATGCTGGGCGATGCCGCTCTGTCCCAGCGCATGAGCAACCGCCTGCTGGAGCTGGGCGTATACGCCATGGGCTTCTTCTACCCGGTGGTTCCCAAGGGTCAGGCTCGTATCCGTACGCAGATTTCCGCCGCTCACACCACCGAGCAGCTTGACCGCGCTATTGCCGCCTTCGCACAGGCCGGCAAGGAGCTGGGCGTCATCTAAAGTACGAAGGACAAATTCCGACATACGAATTCAAATTTTCCGCTCGCTGCGCTGGCCTGTTGCCTGCCGGCGAGCGGAACTCTTTGCCAGCCATGTACACCAGCTTATTTGACGTTTTCTCCATCGGCATCGGTCCCTCCAGCTCGCACACCATGGGTCCCATGCGTGCAGCGGCACAGTTTGCGGCGGATTTAGCAGCCGATGGTCGCCTGAAGCGCACGGCACGCGTACAGGCGGAGCTGTATGGCTCGCTGGCACTGACGGGCGAAGGCCACGGCACACCGGAGGCTGTGATATACGGACTGCTGGGGCTGGATGCCGAAACCCTCGACCTGAACACCGACTACATCGGCCGCGTGCACAGCAGCGGCCTACTGGCACTGGGTGGCGAGCACAGCATCGCCTTCACGCCCGAGCGCGACATCGTGCTGGCCAAATCCATCACCCTGCCGGAGCACGCAAACGGCATGTGCCTGCGCGCCTGGAACGCCGCCGGCATCCTGCTGCATGAGGAGTATTTCTTCTCCATCGGCGGTGGTGCCATTCGCCGCCGCAGTGAAATGGGGCAGCCGGAGGCTCACCCCACCCGCCGCGTTCCTTATGAGTTTAACACCTGCGCCGAGCTCATGGCGCTCTGCAAGCGCGAAAACATCACCATAGCCGGTGCCGTACGCTGCAACGAGGCCTCCCTGCGCCCCGCCCAGCTGGTAAGCCACCGCGTGCGCCAGCTCTGCAAGACCATGAGCGATGCCATCGAGCGCGGTGTCTCCACCCCCGGCACCCTGCCCGGCAGCCTGAAGCTCACCCGCCGCGCTCCCCTCATTTTCAAACGCCTCGAAAAACTCTTCTACGAAAACCGCACAGACGCCCTCACCATCATCGACTGGATTAACCTGTGGGCCTTTGCCGTGGCAGAGGAAAACGCCGCCGGTGGCCGCGTGGTAACAGCCCCCACCATGGGTAGTGCCGGTGTGCTGCCCGCCGTGCTGCGCTACTACGAGCGCTACGGGCACAAGGAATCCCCCTTCTCGCTGGAGGGCGGGCGCGAGGTCTTCCTGCTCACCGCCTCCGCCATATGCAGCCTGTACCGGGCGAATGCCTCCATCTCCGGCGCCGAAGTAGGCTGCCAGGGCGAGGTGGGCGTAGCCTGCTCCATGGCCGCTGCGGGGCTGGCCGCCGCCATGGGTGGTACCAATGCCCAGATTGAAAATGCTGCCGAAATCGCCATGGAGCACAACCTGGGGCTCACCTGCGACCCCATCTGCGGGCTGGTACAGGTGCCCTGCATCGAGCGCAATGCCATCGGTGCCGTTAAAGCCGTGAATGCCACGCGCCTGGCTCTGCGCGGCGATGGCTCGCACTATGTGAGCCTGGACAGCGTAATTGCCACCATGTACGAGACCGGCCGCAACCTGCACAGCCACTACAAGGAAACCGCCCTCGGCGGCCTGGCCACCAACGCCCTTACCTGCTGATGCGGCGTCTCCTCGCAGCATTTTACCTGTTGAGCCTCTGTCCGTTGGCCTCAGCCACCGCGCCTGCCACCCCGGCAGCCGCAGTACAGCTCAGCCCCATCGCGCAGCAGTTGGCAGCCTGCCCGGAAACAGCAGATGGCCTGCGCCAGCGCCTCGGCATCATCCTGCGTGAGCTGACGACACAAACGACATTTTACCACACGGATACTCTGCCTGCTCCTGCGCTGGAGCTCATCCCCCTCACCGTCAGCGAGGGAACACCCCGCCACCTGGGCGGTACCCGCTGGGCTGCCGGCAGCTCACAGGTATTCTTCCGCATGGACTTCTTCACCGCCGCGCTCCCACCGGACAGCGGTACCCCCGTGCCGCACCTGCGGGAGCTTATACTCGTCGATACCCTGGTGCACGAGCTGGCACATTGTTTCTTCTTTGCCCGCTATCCCAAGCTGGGGCTCCAGAGCAGTGAAGCCGCCCTGTGCATATGCGAGGGGTACGCCATTCACGTCGCCTGCACTTTCATCCGCCAGCATTACCTCGCGGCTGAACCTGCCGCGCTCTCCTACTATGAGCAACACCTGCTCAGCCCCCGCTACAAGCGCTTGTACCGCTCTTTCCGCCAGCATTACCTCACCCCCACCGGCAGCATTAACTGGCAAGCGATTGACGCGCAGGAACTCCGTGTCGCCCCTCCCGGCTACACCCTGCGCAACCGTACACAAATGCACCCCGACGCCCTGCAAAGCCTGTGATTTTGCTGATTTGATTTTTTTTGCAAAAAAATTGAACACAGTGCCCACAAACGGTGTCACTACTATATCAGCCGCTGGCGGCCACCGTGAAGGAGAGAGCGCGATGCCTGCACACTACGGGCGGCTGAGTTTCATAAGGTAGTAAGTTGGGTGCCCATCCGTGTTGCGATACGGATGGGCGCTCTGCGTTATAGGTCAGAAGCTATCATCCTCATCATCCCAGGAAACGACTACCTCATTCTTGCTCTTCTTTTTCCCGGGGCATACCAGCGCAAACAGTCGCCGAATCGGCCAGGTAACAATCGGCCATGCTCTCATGCCACACCTGAAGGCGAACAGGAAAATACGCAGGAAAAAGCCCAGAAAGAAGTAAAACACAGCCAAACAGAAGACAATGACGAATACCATATACGCCATCAACCAAAAAGACTCGCTCCAGCACATGACAGAGGTATTGTAAACAGAACATCGCCCCCTGTAAATCATAAACTACCCCGCTCTGTATTTTTTCTGCCATCGAATGCTTCCGTGTGGTAAAACGCGCACGCGAGCGCCTTATTTTAGCGGTAATGGGCTGCGGGCGGGCGTTTATGGCTTTACAAATGCGTTATTTGTGTTACAATAAGCGCGCATGAACACGGAAATTCTTCAGAAAGCAGCCAACGAAGCGAAGGGTCTTGCCATCGATGCCATCTACGAAAAAGCATCTGGCCACATGGGCCTGCCCATTGGCTGTGCAGAAATCGGCGCCGTACTGTACGGTGAGCTTCTGAATGTAAACCCCTCCGAGCCGCGCTGGCTCAACCGCGACCGCTTTGTGCTTTCCGGCGGCCACGGCTCCATGTTCCTGTACGGCTGGCTGCACCTGAGCGGCTACGGCGTCAGCATGGATGATGTGAAGGCTTTCCGTGCCAAGGGTTCCAACACCCCCGGCCACCCCGAGTACGGCTGCTGCCCCGGTGTCGAGTGCACCACCGGCCCGCTCGGTCAGGGTATCGCCAACGCTGTTGGTTTCGCAATTTCCGCTAAGCATGCTGCTGCTCGCTACAACACCCCCGAGCACGAAATCTTCAATCAGAACGTCTACTGCCTGGCCGGTGACGGCTGCATCGAGGAAGGTATCTCCCGCGAGGCCGCTGCCATCGCTGGCTGCCTGAAGCTCGATAACCTCATCCTCATTTACGATGCCAACGGCATCACCCTCGATGCCCCCATCGAGAAGACCCAGGTGGACGACGTAGCCGCCTGCTTCACCGCTCAGGGCTGGGATGCCGTCACCATCGACGGCAACGATATGCAGCAGGTGCGCACCGCCCTGCGTACTGCCCGCCTGGAGAAGAATGGCCGTCCCAAGCTCATCATCGCCAAGACTGTGATTGCCAAGGGCGTACCCGGTTTCGAGGGTACCACCAAGGGTCACGGCGAGGGTGGCGCCAAGCTGTGGGCCGAGGCTCACGCCAACTGGGGCCTGCCCACCGATCAGCTCTACTACGTGAGCGACGAGGTACGCGCCTACATGGCCGGCAAGAAGGCTGAGCGCGAGGCTTCCTACGCTGAGTGGAAGGCCACCTACGACGCCTGGCGCGCCGCCAACCCCGACAAAGCTGCTGAGCTCGATGCCGGTATCGACCTGTCCATCAACGGCCTGACTCCCGAGGTGAGCAACGCCATGATTCCCGCTTTCGCCGAGGGCTGCAAGGAGGCCACCCGTTCCTCCGGCGCTGTGGCTCAGAACGCCATCGCCGACAAGTGCCCCGGCCTGCTCTCCACCAGCGCCGACCTCTTCTCCTCCAACAAGAATTACCTGAAGAACGGCGGTGACTTCGCTGCCGATAACTACGCCGGCCGCAACTTCTGGTTCGGTATCCGCGAGCACGCCATGGCTGCCATCTGCAACGGCATCGCCTACGACGGCTTGTTCCGTGTATCCGCCGGCACCTTCTGCGTATTCGTGGACTACATGCGCGCCTCCATCCGTGTGGCCGCTCTGTCCCACCTGCCTGTTACCTACGTGCTGACTCACGACTCCGTAGCCGTGGGCGAGGACGGCCCCACCCACCAGCCTGTAGAGACGGTGACCGGCCTGCGCGTCATCCCCAACCTCGACGTAGTGCGCCCCGCCGATGAGGAGGAAGCCGCCGGTGCCTGGATGTGCGCCATGGAGCGCAAGGACGGCCCCACCGCCCTCATCCTCACCCGTCAGAACATCCCCAGCCTCACTTCCGTACACCCCATCAGCGCTGAGGAGCGCCGCCAGGGTACGCTGAAGGGTGCCTACATCGCCCACAAGGAGCAGACCGAGCAGCCCGGCCGCATCATCATCGCCAGCGGCTCCGAGGTCATCCTCGCGCTGGAGGCTGCTAAGCAGCTCGGCCCGGATGTCCGCGTGGTTTCCATGCCCTCCATGTGGCGCTTCAACCGCCAGAGCGCTGAGTACCGTGAGAGCGTACTGCCCGCCGCCTGCACCCGCCGCCTCGCTGTGGAGGCCGGTAAGAGCGACCTGTGGTACCGCTACGTCGGCACCGAGGGCAGCATCATCGCCATCGACTCCTACGGCTTCTCCGCCCCCGGCGATGTCGTTCTCCGCGAGCTTGGCATGAATGTGCCCAACATCGTGGCTCACGCTGAGAAGCTGTAAGCCACCCACGATACCTTCATTCAAACGCCGTGCTTTCCCTGAGGAAAGCACGGCGTTTTAGTAACGAGCTTCGAGTTAAGGACTAGTTACCAGTCCGCAGGCAAGCGCCAAGCATGGAATCGCATCGTAAATCCACGGGCGAATGCCCGCCTAACTCAACACTATGTAGATTGTAAATGGAGATTCCCGTTGCCGTTTTACTGCACTTCGCTGGGAGCGGGAGCCGGGGCTGGCTGAGCGGCGGGTGCAGGCTGAGCAGCTTTAATTGCCTGAAGCAGCGGAGTGATAGCCTCGCTGCCCACATTGATGTGAGGGAAGCGAATCTTTTCGAGGTTCTGCACGGTCTGCCAGCGGATGAGATTATCGCCGATAGCATCGTTGAGCGCCTTGCGCCCCTCAGCTTCCAGGCGCATACCCTCGGCCTCGGCTCTCTTCATAGCGAGCACGGCAGCGGCCTCCTGCTGGCGGCGGTAAAGCTCAGCATCTGCCTCAGCCTTTGCCTTGAGCAGGGCACCCTGTGCCTCCTGGTTCATGCGGTTTGCCTTGGCGCGGCCTTCAGCATCGGCTATCTCCTCATTGCGCTTGGCGATTTCCAGCTGAATTGCCTGGCGCTCATATTCCTGCGTAGCTTCCACCTTTTTGGTGATACCGGCGGTGACGGACTCCGGCGGCACGGTACTGCCAATGGTCACGCTCTCCACGATGAAGGGGGTATCCTTCAGCGCGGTGCGCAGTTCCTTCTCCACCATGTCGGTAATCTCGGGGATGTGGCCGGGGGCGTCCAAACCACGGAACTTGGCAATGGAGGTACGCACCGCCGAGCAGAAGGGCTGGCGAATAAAGCTGTTGTAGGCATCCTGAGCAATGGCCTCGGGCGTGGGGTCCACCTCGGTCACAGCGCCGTATTGCTCCACGAATTCGCGAACCTTGGCAGCATCAATACGCCATACTAGGTGAGCATCAGCCTTCATTTTAAGGTGGTCAGCGGCGCGGATATCGTCGAACTTCTCCTCGGTCGTGTAGGGCGTCACGCAGATAATGACGCCCTGCTGGCGCCATACCAGGCCGGTACCACCCGGTCCTTTGATAACCTGGCGGAACTCGGGCACACCGATGATGGGATTGGTGCGCACGTAGGCCACATAACCACCATCCACTTTTTCGTTGCTGGTGTTATAATACAAGATAGCACTGCCTGCGACCAACAGGCCGGCAAGGCCAAACAGTATGCCTTTCGTAATCGGCTTCATGGAAATCTGGGGTGTCATCACTATAGGTCTTTTGGTGTTTAAGGGTGGTTTCATAGTACGTGTAAGTCTACCAAGCTGCTTCTGCGATGTCAACCATATAGAAAGTCTGCTAGACCTTTTTTGCTCCGTTTTCTCCACATAATGCGGCGAATATTTACTCTACTCGTTCTTTTTTACTTGTCAGGACACAGAGTGATAGCGTAGAATAGCAGACGAAAGATTTTTACCCATCCGCCATCATGAAAGCCCATCGCCCCATCGCCGCCGCTTTGTCCGTGCTCACCCTCAGCAGCGCTGCCCCAGCGCAGACTCCGCCCCCGTCTCCAGCTGCGCAAGAGGATGTCATTATCCTGCCTGCGCCGCATATTCAGTGCTCCTACTCTGAGCAATTAAAACCCGGGGTTAAAATACTTATCTCGTTCGACGTGCCGATGGTTAGCGCCGACAAGGTAGGCAAGGCGGTAGAACCCGGCTTCTACACCTGCTCGGCACCTGATAGCGTGGAGGCCACATGGCTGAGCACCTCGCGCATTCAGCTGCTAATCACCAAGGAAATACCGCTCTACAGCCTGCTGAAAATCAGTACACCCGCCAACCTGAAGGGGCTGAATGGAGAAATCATAGCCGCCGGCTCCGAGGCCTTCCCCTGCTACCTCAGTTATCCGGCAGGTACCACGACGCTGGACAATGGCTCAATCGTCATTTATAACCGCTACCGTGACAATGCGAACGCGCTCAACGACCGCATCGCCGGCCTCTACGCGCTCGATGGCAACACACGCATACCGCTGACCTACCGTCCGGTCACGGCGGGGGATTTCCTTACCTTCAATGAGGATAGCTACTATTTCCCGGCGAAAGAAGAGTTGGAAAAATTACCGGCGGATGAAGTCATACCCGGTTACTGGCTGCTGGAAAATCCCGGCCAGCCCACGCAGAACACAGGCCTGAGAATCATGCTGCCGGAGTCCTCGTGGAATTACAGGTCGAAAAGCTTCACTGATTGGAATCTGCACACCATCAGCGCTCATCCGTGCGACTACGAACTGGAGTGCAACGTCAAATCTCCCGGGAAGTATGAAGTAACGCTCAACTTCCAAATGCCCGCGGCCGGCACTATCGAGGAAATCCTCCGCAGCCTGAACTGGCAAATAAATATTCCTAACCAAAAAACAGAAAACGACGACGAGGAGGAAGAGGTTGAAACGCCTCAACCCCAACCGCTGACTTGGCAGGATGGTGCCCTGCGCGGAGAAGTGGAGGGGCACCCCATCGTGCTCCATGTGACCGGAAGCAAAACAACACAGCTGCGCCTGTGCAATGGTGAAACCAGAGAGGGCATACAGAGCATCACTTTCTCTGTAGACTCCCCCCACGCGGAGCCTCGCTTGCACTGCTCCGGCAGCTATCCCACCATCGCCACCCCGGCTCCGCGCCGGAGCTGGCAGAGCACCACTCCCCAATCCGCCACCATCCTCCAGGCACCGGAGCCCTATATCTACACCGATGTTACAGCCAACCACCTGCAGCTGCGCGGCAGCACGACCTTGCAGTGCAAATACGGCAACCTGGCAAATGGTAAAGCCCGTATTTACAAGCTCAGTAGCGCTACTCGCGATGCCGTGCGACTGCTGCAAGCCTACACGCTGCGCTACAAAAACCGTGGATACACGGAGGATGGAAACGAAGAACGTAAAAGCGCCGGCTTGGAAGACGATGTGCTGGCAGACAACCGAGTCGATACCACCAACCTGCCCGGCGTTGTGGCCGTAGCCACTCAGGAGCTCACCCCCATGAAAGAAGACAAGCTTACCCTGCCGCTCGCCAAGCTCTTCCCCGAGCAGCCGGTGGGTGGGCTGTACTTCGTGGATATTGAGGGCGAGTCCCTCCGCCTGAACAAAGCGCCCGCCATCAACCAGGGGCTGGTACAAGTGACCGACCTGGGGCTGATGTGGAAGACGAATGGCCGCAACCTCTTTGCCTGGGCATACAGCCTGAGTACAGCTCAGGAAATCCCCGCCGGCACCCTGCGTCTCTACAATGCTACAGGCGTAGAGCTGGCCGCCTATCCGGTTATCAACGGTATCGCCGAGGGCGAGTTCCAACCCGGCACTCGCTACCTGCAACTGGTGACGAATGACGACTGTGTGACCCTGCCGCACAACGCGAAGAATATCGATAACTGGCAAGATAACAGCTGGGAGAATTCCCGTCTCATGGCACAGGGGATCAGCCCGGGCGATATCCCCACACCGCTTGTCTACCTCTTTAGCGACCGCAGCATCTACCGCCCGGGCGAAACCGCCCACGTGAAGGGCATTGCCCGATGGGTGCTCCACAATAAGCTGAGCACCATGGATATCGAAAGTGCTACGGCCACTATCAAGCAGGGCTACAAAACGGTTGCCACAGTCCCCGTCACGCTGGAGGCGGATGGTACCTTCTCGCTCGATGTTCCCATGGGCGGCGTGGGTGTGCACTCCGCCTCTATCAGCGTGACGCTCAAGGGCGATGCGGACAATAGCTCGCCCGACCGTGCTTTCCGGGCAGCCAACCCGGGCGCTGAGGAGTACACCCGCTCCACCCGCGAGTTCAGCATCGAGCTCCCCTGCAAGGAATTCCGCCGCAATGAGTTCGAAGTCACCAGCACCATGAAGGTGCAGCCAGAGGAGCGCCGAGTCGTCATCGATGCCTCCGCTACCAACCTGACTACCACCCCCGTGGCTCACGGACAGGTTAAGTGGAGCCTGGCTATTGCCAAAGCAGATTTCCGCCCCAAGCAGGAGCAGTGGAGTGATTTCCGATTCGCCGATTACCGAACGAACCCCTGGCGCTACTACTATGCGGAGTACGGCATGGATGATGACACAGACGATACAAGCTACCTGCACCACAATAGTGCGCTGGACGCCGAGGGTAAGGGCAGCCACACCTTCACCCTGCCGGAAAGCGAGTTCCCCACCCTGCGCCGCCTGACCTCCACCACAACGGTCACTAATGGTAATGAGCAGAGCATCCGCAGCGTACAGAAGGCCTCTCTACACCCGGCAGATGTCTACGTCGGCATCCGCTCCCGCAGCACTCTGGCCAAGGTAGGCGGTACCCTGCCGGTAGAGCTGGTGGCTGTCAAGCCGGATGGCAACGCCTGGGATGGCGCACCGCTGAACGCCACAGTAGAGGTCACGCGCAAGGTATTCCGCCCCTACCGCTACAGAACCCTCAGCAGCACCTCGGTACGCAACAGCGAGGAGGAATCCGAGCCGCAGCGCATCGAAGTATCCCTGACCGGCACCGCGCAGGAAGTGCAAGTCCCCATCAGCGAAGCCGGTCAGTACGATATTGTCGTGCGAGGCAAGGATGCCACCGGCCGCCCCTTTGCCAGTGCCACACGCCACTATGTATGGGGTGATGATGTCAGCCCCTGGGAGTACCTCGACCACTATGAGCTGCGCCTGGTGAAAGACAAGCCGCTGTACCAACCCGGCGACACAGCCAAGATACTAGTGCAAACGCCGGTGGATGCTGAGCTGCTGGTGACGCTGGAGCGCGAGAGCATTCTGCGCGTCTACCGCCGCAAGGTAACGGTGGATAATCCTGTGATTGAAGTGCCTATCGAGGCGGACGACGCACCGGTCGTCTACCTGAGCGTCAGCCTGGTACAGAGCGACACACGCCGCAACGGCGATGGCAAACCCCAAATCAAGCTCGGCACGACCACACTGCACATCGATGCACCTGAGAAGAAACTGGCTGTCCGACTGGAGGCGCCTGCCCAGGCTCTGCTGCCCGGCGCCCCCTGCACGGTGAGCGGCACCATTACTGATGCCGCCGGTAATCCTGTACCGAACGCCAATGTAACGCTCTATGCGGAAGATGAAGGCACCCTCCAGGTCATGGGCTACAAACTGCCTGCCCCCGCCACCTATTTCTACAGCGAAGAAGGCCGCGAGCACCGCGTGGAGCAGTACTCCGGACTGGGCCACCTGGTGAGCGAGAACCTCAGAAACCGCTACCTCGGCAACAAGGGCGTGTTCATCGGCGGCGGTGACGATATGGAGGAGGAAATGGAAGAAATAGCGGATGACTCCGCCACCTACATGCGCAAGAATTTCGCTCCCTGCGCCCTGTGGCTCTCTTCCGTCAGCACGGATGCACAAGGCCGCTTCACCACCACCTACAGCAACCCCGACACCCTGACACGCTACCGCCTGATGGCTGTAGCCAGCGCGGGGGACAAGTTCGGCGCAGGCGAGAGCAGCTACCTGGTGAACAAGCCTGTCATGCTCGAACCCATTGCACCGATGAGTGCCTGCAAGGGTGATGAGCTGGTACTGCCCGTCACTATCAGCATGCTGCCCGACCAGCTCCCCGCCGGCACCGGCAATGAAATCACCTGGCAGGTCAGCCTCAGCGGGCAGAATGTCGGTATTACCAACCCCACCCAAACTGTAACGCTCAGTGGCAAGCAGCCCGTCACGCTGCACTTCCCCGTCACCATACAGGATGCCGCACCCACTCAGCTGCAGTGGCATGTGCAACCGGCGGATGCCCCGCAGGGTTCCCCGCTGGCTCAGGTGAAGGATGCCGTGCAGCTGAGCTTCGATGCCGTGCCACCCACGCCCTACAGGCGCGAATACATCTGGCAGGAACTCCAGAGCGGCAGCACCTCCACCCTGGCGGATTGGATAACGACTCCTTACCGCAAGGGTACCCCGGTGCAGCTTACGTTCTCCTCCTCGCCGCTGGCAGGATTGGGCTACGGCATGCAGTACCTCTTCACCTACCCCTACGGTTGCACCGAGCAGCTCAGCTCCACGGTCATGCCTTGGTTGTTCCGTGATGAGCTGCAAAGCCTCATGGGGATTAGCTACCCCAAGGACAAGAAGCCTGAACTCATCATCAGCGAGGTAAAGAACAAGCTGCGCAAGCGCCAGCTGAAGGATTATACATTCGGCTACTGGGATGGCGACACCACCACGAGCGAATACTCGCCCTACGCTGTGCTGGTACTGCACATGATGGGTGAAAGCACCTACCGCGAGCAGAATGCCCTGCGCAAGCAAATCAAAGACGGCACAGGGAACTACTACCTGAGCCTCATGGTGCTGGCTCTCTGCAACAATATATACAAGGATGACCTGGAAGCCGCTCTGGAGCACGCCGACAAGCCCGGTACTCTGCTCAGCCAGCAGGAAAAGTGGATTCTGGCCTACTGCGCCGCGCATCGCCACCACCCGCGCGCCGCTGAGCTGTTGCAGCAAGCCAAATCTCCAGAGACCAACCAGAGCTCCCGCGCTTTCTATGCATTGCCACCCACACAGGCTCTGCGCGCGCTTTATGCCATTGCCTCCTCGCCCTCATCAGCTGCCACCCAGCGACTGCTGCGCGACTATGCTCGCCAAAGCATGGGCTACAACAGTACCTGGAACAATGCCTGGCTGGCACTGTGCTCCTACGCCTACTATAAACGCCCCGTTCAGGAAGCACACAACGCCACTATAAACGGGCAGCCCATCACCCTGCGTACCCCCATGCAGGTGAATACCACCGTGGGCGATACCCAAAGCTGGAGAACAAAGGGCTCCACGATATACGTAAGCGGCTATGCCGAAGGTTACGTGACGGAGGAGCAAGCCATGCAGGCTGTGGATGAGGGCTTCCGCGTGCAGCGCCGCTACGAGCAACTGCAAGCTGATGGCAGCTGGAAGCCGACCGGCACCTTCCGCGTGGGCGATATTGTCCGCATTACGGTGGATGTCCATCCTACCACGGACGAGCAGCTCCGTTATCTGGTGCTGGAGGATCGCCTGCCGTCGGCGTTCGAGGTCATCGACCCCGAGCTTGGCAGCCAGGCGCTGCCCCATGGCATCCGTACCGAGCAGCTGCGCTCCTGGTACTATTGCCCCAATAATGTCAACAACTGCGAGTACCTGAAAGACCGCGTGCGCGCCTTTGCTAACTACTACTGGGGCTCGAGGTCGTTCCGTATGAGCTACGTCGCTCGTGTGGTGCGTAGCGGCAAGGTAACAGCTCCGGCTGCCAAGGCCGAGCTCATGTACTCCACCGAGGTGTACGGGTTGAGCATTCCGCAACAATTCGAGGTACAGAGCCGCTAACAATACGCTATGCCTATTGCCCCCACCTGCCGAAAATGGCTGCTGGCCACCGCAGCACTGCCATTGCTGGCGGTGGGGGCGTACTATGGTTTGCCGTTCTGCGTGGAGGCGCCGGATATCTCACCCCCGCCGGATGCAGCGGTGTACGACCGCCACGGCGCGCTACTGGGCTATGTAGCGGGGGCGGATTCCTACTACTGCCAGCCCTTGCAGCAGCTGCCACCGCAGCTGGCGCAGGCGCTGGTAGCAGCGGAAGACAAGCGTTTTTACAGCCATGGAGGGGTGGATATACTCGCCCTGGCGCGTGCGCTGTGGCAGCAGGTGACAGGCAGCGGGCGGAGTGGTGCCAGCACCATCTCCATGCAGGTGGCCAAGATGTACTCCCCGCCTGCGCCGCGTAACACCCGCACGAAGCTGCGCGAAATGCTGCAAGCGCGCCGACTGGAAATGCGCCACAACAAGGACGAGCTACTGCTGGCTTACCTGAACCGCGCCGACTTCAGCAACCGCTGCCGGGGTGCAGAATGCGCCGCTCGCTTCTATTTTAGCCGTTCGGCTGCGGAGCTGAGCCCTGCGCAGGCGGCTCTGCTGGCTGCACTGGTGAAAGCCCCCACACGCCTGAATCCCCTGCGGCATCCACAAGCAGCGCAACAGCGGCGTGACTATATTCTCCGCCGCCTCGGTCAGCCCACTACGGAGCCGCTCGCCCTCACAGTCGGTAGCCTGTCCTCCCCGGCCTGCGCCAATGGTAAAGCCGGCAAATTGACTATTGATGCGGCGCTGCAACAGCAGGCCGAAACCATCGCCCGCGAGGAAATTGACAAGCTGCGCGAGCGCAATGTATCGCAAGCTGCCATCATGGTAGTGGACAACCGAACAGGCGAAGTGTTGGTATCGCTGCGCGCCGCCTGTCCCGAGAGCCCACGCGGCGGTGCACTGAACGGCACCACCACCCCGCGCTCAGCCGGCAGCACCCTCAAGCCCTTCGTGTACCTCATGGCATTCGACCATGGCGCCTGGCCGGGTAGCATCATGCCGGATGTCCCCACCCTCTACAGCAATGCCCTGGGGATTCAGGCGCCACGCAATTACAATGAGCGTTACCTCGGCCCCATCCGCATACGCCAGGCACTTGCCTGCTCGCAGAACATTCCGGCCATGGAAGCGCTGGAGCGCTACGGTGGTTGCGACAACTTCCTGCACCTCCTGCGGCAGCTGGGATTTCCCATCAGCGGCAACAGTGCCGACTACGGCCTGGGGCTCGCCATTGGCAATGCCCACGTCACATTGGAAAACCTGGTGCTGGCCTATAGCACCCTCGCGCGCAATGGCTCGCACCTGCCCTTGCAGTATCGCCTGCCGTCCACCCCGCCTGCCCCCATCGCCCTCCTCCAGCCGCACAACTGCTACCGCATTTCGCACATTCTGGCGGATGCATCCGCCCGCGCAGCCACCTTCGGCTCGGCACCCTCGCTCAGTTTCCCCTTCCCGGTTGCGGCCAAGACCGGCACTTCGTCCAATTATCGCGATAACTGGTGCCTGGGCTACACAGCGGAATATACCGTCGGTGTGTGGGTGGGAAATTTCGACAATTCTTCCATGCAGAATGTATCGGGCGTGAGCGGCGCGGGTCCCATCTTCCACCGCATGATGTCGCACCTGCACGCGAATGCCCCGGCCGGTTTTCCCGCCCGCCCCGAGGGACTGATAGATGTCGAAATTGACACCCGCACCGGTACCCCGGCTACGGCTGCCACACCGCCCGAGTGTCGGGCTATGGAGCTGGCGACCGAGGCTGAACTGGCAGCCATGCCTAAAGCGGCATACGACCACAAAGGGCGCGCCATCCTCCACTCCCGCTACAGCGAATGGTACCGGCAGGCCGGGCTCGGCCACCTGTATGCGCTGGACGCCGCAAGTGACTCCGGCCGCACACCCACCATCCTCATTCCCTCCCACGGCGCCACCCTGTCGCTGGATGCTACACTGCCCCATAACGGCAACCTCATCGAGCTGCAAAGCACCCTGCCCACCGCCACCACCACCTGGCATTGCAGCAGCCTGCCCATCACCCGGCGGGGCAATAAATGGTACGCCGAGCTCCGCCCCGGCACCCACACACTACACGCCACCGCCCCACCCGACCTTCAAGCCGAAGCCACCTTCCGCGTGGAAGAACATTAAAAATTAAGCGGGCAAAAGCCCGCCTAACTTAAAAATTCGTCCCTCGGAATTCGTCCTTTCTACTTCTCCTTGAGCCATTTCATCAGCTGCTGCAGGGCATCGGCACGGTGCGAGATGGTGTTCTTCTGCGCAGCAGGCAGCTGTGCCATAGTGCAATCATAGCCGATCGGTACAAAAAGCGGGTCGTAACCGAAGCCATGCTCACCTGCCGGGGTGAGGGTAATGCTGCCCTCGACCTTACCGGTAAACTCTGCCAGCACGCGCCCGCCCTCGGACAAGCACATGGCGCACATGAACCGAGCGGTGTGGGACTGAGGCAGGTTGGCCAGCTCCTGCAACAAGCGGGCGTTGTTCGCCGCATCGTTACCATGCTCACCGGCATAGCGGGCGGACATCACACCAGGCGCGCCGCCCAAGGCATCCACACACAGACCGGAGTCATCCGCCAGCACCATCCCCGGCAGCAGAGCGGATATGCCGCAGGCCTTCAGCGCCGCATTGCCGGCAAAGGTATCAGCAGTCTCCTCCACCTCGGGAGCATCCGGGAAATCGGCCAAAGTACGCACCTCATACCCCTCGGGCAGTATGGCTGCAATCTCCTGTGCCTTGTGCGCATTGCGCGTTGCTACAATCAATGTCTTTTTCATAAAATTATCACTCCGTCGGCAAACAAACATCTTTCTTGAAATAACGCTTCATGAAGAAATAAATGACCGTAAACCCCAACATCACCGCCAGAGCATCGCTCACCACCTGCGCGTACCAGATACCCGGCTCGCCCATATACCGAGGCAGAATAGCCAGACACGGCAGCAGGAAAATGAGCTGGCGCGTGAGTGTAAGGAAAATACTCATCACAGGCTTACCGATGGACTGGAAGAAATTACTGATTACCATCTGCGAGCCCACAAAGGGGAACACCAGACTGATAATTGTGATACCATAGCTGGCAATCTCGATAATCTGCGTTGCGTTGGCATCCTTCTCCTCCACAAAAAGGCTCACAATCTCTCGTGGGAATATCTGCACACACAGCGTGCCAAACAGCGTCACCGCACTCGCAAAAAGCATGGCGTATATGAGCACACGCCGCACGCGGCAGAACTTGCCAAGCCCCAGATTATACCCCGCAATCGGCTGCATACCCTGCGTAATGCCTGCCACAATCATCACAAAGAAGAAAATCACGCGGTTCACGATGCCATAGGCACCCACGCCCATCTGGCCATCATACTCCAGGAACAACATGTTGAACACCAGCACCACGACACAGCCAACGATGTTCAGCAAGCACGGCGGCATGCCAATGGTGCAGATACGGCGGGTCAGTGGCCAGTTGATAGCGTAAATCCCCTTGCAGAAGCGCAGCACGCTCGTTCGCATACAAAAATGCGCCAATACCCAGACCAGACCAATCGTCTGAGCCGTCGCCGTTGCTATACCGGCACCTGCAATCCCCCAGTCAAGAACATAAATAAACAGAGGAGCAATAGCTACATTCACCACCATGGAAATAAGCAGGCTTATCATAGCCTTTTTGGGGTAGCCGCTTGCTCGCATCAGGTGATTGAGCCCCAGAAACACCGAATTAAAGGGGAACCACAGCATGAGCACCATCAGATAATCCACCGAAGGTTTCAGTGTATTGTCATCCGCGCCGAAAGCCCGCATGATATCGTCCAGCCACGGCAGAGGCAGCCAGCCCACGATAACACTGCTCACAAAACTCAGAATAAGGCAATGTCCCAGGATACGCTCGGCACGGCGGTATTTTCCCTGCCCCAACGCTATGCTCGCACTTGCTGCACTACCCAGCCCCACCAGCGTACCAACAGCCACCATCAGGTTCATCACCGGGAAAACAAGTGCCATGGCCGTCACAGCATACGCATCGCACCACTTACCCACATAAATAGCACCCACGATATTGTATATCGACATGGCTGCCATGCCCGTAATAGCCGGGAGTGAATAACTTACCAGCAGCGGCCATACGGACCGTTGCTCCAGCTCCAAAAGCTTTGCGTCTTTCGCCATATACCTGCAAAAGTGTTGTGTACCAGCACGGCCAAGGCTCTCACCCTGTCGGCACACGGCATTATACCACACCACCCCTCAGGTGGCAAGGTGGATTTTTTTCAAGCATTCCGACAAATCGAACGTATACTATTTTAAATCCGTCAAAGCCACCTTGTGAGGATAAGTCAGTTTGTCGACATTAAGCCTTTTGATTCCCTGGGATACAAAATACGCATTTCATCACCAAAAACAAAGTAAGGGTATACGTATGCCTCGGATCTGTCGATAGAACACTTCCCCTCCGAGCACGGAGAAACACTATCTGCCTTCAGCAAAAGCCAATAGGTTCCCTCGTGCCGAGTTGTTGAGATGCCGGCAGGCGACACATCTTCTTCCAAATACAGTTCATCGTAAATACACGTACCCGGCAAGACATTGCCTTTGTGGATCTTTTTCACATGAAACACACGCGTGAGTTTCGTTTCTGTATCCGGCGAACGGTCATACGTCAGCTCAACTTTGTCGATTTCAGCAATGATGCAACACTCCGATATGTATGTCTTCAAACCATCCACCTCATATTCAACAAGCCTATCGGCAGGAAGCCAATTGTACAGCTGTATTGTCCCAGGATTTTGTCCATCTGTGAACCTGAACATCAGAATACCCGCGAACAAGACCATGAAACCCGCTGAAATAACGATAAAACGCATCATAGGAACAATTCACAGGATAAAGTGCCCGTCAATCGCATTTGCCGAAATAACTCTTCCGACGCAGATGCTCGGGCACATTTTTATAATGATCTCGGAGCATCATACCATGCGCAATCTTATATCCAACAACCCCCGGATCCTCCGGGCCGGGTAACGGATCTCGCGACTCAATTGTGTCAATATACCGCCGCACCGCCGGATTGAAGTTACGATTCCACCACATCAGCACGATAAAAAATAAACCCAACAGCGCAAACCAGTTGCTGAAAATCCATAAGCCAAACGAAAGCAGAATCAGCACACTCAAAATCTCCGTAGAATAACGCAGCATGAAAGGCAGATGCGGAATTTCCTGCGGTTCTTTAGCGGGCGCCATCACCTCAGCCACACACGACTCCTGCCGGAGCTGCTGTGACTGTTGTTTTCTTTTGCGGCGGCTGTACTTCTTTCTGGGCATGGCGTCATGCTAACATGACACACATATCATTGTCAAGTCCTATCCCACCTCCACTGCTCTGCGCAGCAGAGCAATATAACTGAGCCGAAAGGCTCAATATCACTGCACCGTAGGTGCAATATATCTGCACCATCGGCGCAATATAACCGCCTGCGACAGCAGGCGATAGTGCGACGTTACCGAGCTCCACAAACAAACGCCCACCGAACATACGAGCCCAGAAGGAGTTCCAGCGGCCGTGGCGTCATGTATAGAGGCAAGACCATTTCAGATGCATGGCACGGAATCTCATCGCCACTATCTGCCGCCCTCTACGACATCGCATTCGCGATGCCGCCTGGGCTCGTATTAATTTTCTATGCTTACCCGGGGTTCCGCGGCTTCGCCGCTTTACCCCGGGCTACTATCTGTCGTCCCTAAACGGGACTCTCGAATTCCGCGGGCGAAGCCCGCCTGATATAAAAACTTGTCCTTCGTAACTTGTAACTTGTCCTTGAACTGAGAAGGCCGCAAACCTTTCGGTTTGCGGCCTTCGTTAATCCTGGCAGCTATCTACTCTCGCGGGACCTATCGTCCGACTACCATCGACGTGCTGATGTTTCACTTCCGGGTTCGGAATGGGACCGGGTGGGGCCATCAGGCTATGACCACCAGGC
>JAFOZZ010000016.1 GCA_017390945.1 Akkermansia sp. | reverse complement strand
TGTGCCTTCCATTGCGACAATGTCGAAGGGGCTTAGAGTAATCTCAATGGGGGTGTCAACATTAATGGCTTTATCCATGATGGGCAAGTGAGTCTGGTCATCAAAGGAGCTACGCAGGGTCACGGTGCCTTTGAGCTTCGGAGGTACATCCAGAATCTCGCGCAGGGTGCCTTTGAGTGTCTTTTCGTACTTGGATGAGTTACGCAGTGACAGGGTACACTTGCTCTTGTTCCATGACGCCCAACCGTAGATGTCGCCATCCTCGTTCTGCTTATCCCATGGATTACCGCCTACCCAATGGATGTCGGCCAGCACGTCTTCGTTTCGTCGAATCCAAGCGATACAGCGAGCCAGTTCGTCCCAGAGCACTCCTCCCTCTTGGTTCATGAGGTCGGCATCCACATAGATTTCCTGCAACGCGGAACCGCTGGTGAAGGCGGTGCGCATTTCCTTAATGCAGTTGGCTGGCTCTTTGCTCATGACTCGGGGCGGTCCATTCTTCGTGATAATGGTGCCGTGAGTCATGATGGAATTGATGGGGAAGAGCGGAGCTCCGGTTACAAATATCTCATGCACAAGGCGATCGCGGTATGTAATCCAGCGGTCGCGCTCATCGCCCATGTTGCCTATCTGGTCAAAGTCACCCTCCTGTCGCCAGATGGAATCTGCGTGCAGGAACCAGAAGGGACTGGCCCAGGTACCCACTGTGGTGTTGATGAAGATATCCGGCCTGGCCTTGCGTAGCTCGGCCAGCACTCGCAGTATTCCCTCGGCATCTTCCAGCTTAGCAGGACCATAGGCAATGGGTTTTGTGGAGATGCCATCGAACTTGAAGTAGCGCATATCGTACTTCTTCACCATATCTTTACAGCGCCCCACAAAGGCATCAAAGTAGATGGGGTTGGAAAGCTCGAAATTGGAAATCTGATTTTTCGGGTGGGTCTTGTTCCAATAGGCGATGCGCATGCGCTTGCTGTCGCCATAGCCGCCAACCGGCCCCAGCCAGGTACCCATGCCGCAGCCCATGGACGTCACGACTGCATTGATTTTTGAGAATCCATTGGGGAAGCCGGCATGGAATCCCCAGAGGGAGTTGAAGTCGTCCCAGCCATCGTCAATCACAAAGGCGTCTATCCTGGTCTTGCGCTTTTCGAACATCTCGCGCTTCCAGGTCTTTGCTATTTTCAGCGAGATTTTCTCTGTTGTGCGCTTGAGCGGGTCGGCGTTTGTCATGCAGCACAATGCCCACTTCGTACCAGTCGTTGTAGTGTACCAGCGTGCGGTAGGGGACGTTCTTTTCTCGTTCGATGTAGCTCAGGAATGAGCGGCGCTGCTGGCCGGGAGCAAAGAGACCAATGACGGAATTGACTTTCCAGGAAGCTCCCGGTTTGAGCGTCGTTTTGCGTACCCAGCTGCCGCGCACCAGATTATCCGGCACAGTGTCGGTGTTCTCCTGCCGTTCTCCCATGGGGAGGGATAGGGAAATTGAGCCCTGGCTGCTCAGCGGTTCGCTTTTGGTCTCTACCCAGTAGCGCAGCTTGTAGTTGCCCGCTTTGGGTACGTTGATGCGGTATACCGCCTTTTTCGATGTTGTGCCGGCATAGCCGCGGTGAATATCTTCTGAAACTTCCTGACCTCCATCTGTTACCAACTGTACGCCTACGATGTTGAGCCGGTTGTTGCCGCTGGCGTATTTGAACTCAATCCGGCACTCGCCAGACTTGGCGAAGTTCACTGAACCTTCGGCCACCCTCACATTTTTCAGGATAGGACCTTTCTTTGCATCATAGCGTTTTCCGTAAACCGGCTGGAACCCGGCAGGCACAGCGAATGCACTACCAAACATTTCTGGCGTCCAGTTCTCGGCATCCCACGAGTCATCTGTATCGGTTCCCTGCATCCCAACCGTCATGGCTGACATCGGAGTCTCAAGCCCCATGAAGAGTTTATTGGTGACGACTACGGTTCCATGTGTAGTGTTGCCGGAGATGGAGGGCGTGCCACCTTTAGCGGTGGGAATCACCCGCAGCGGGGTGATGGTATGGAAAGGCACGGGGGAGTCACCAGCTTTCAATGTGTATTCCTGGCGCAGGTAGTGCGAACCATCGCGCAGCACGGCACGCCAGATGACGCGGAAAGAACCATCCGGTGCCTTAAAGGTAGCAGAGATGCTTTGGCCGTCTACCTGTTCAGAGGCTCGCTGGCTTTTCTTTCTGGCTTTGAGTGGTGTGATTTTGGGGACAGATGCCACCATGTCAGAGGCGTTCATCTTGCGGCCATCGCCCAGCGTAATCTGGAACATCGGCCCATCGCCTTTCACCAGCAACGTGCCATTTGCCGCTTTCAACCCACTAAAGGTAACACTACCATCTGTATATGTAAAGTTCGCGCTCAGCAGGGAATTGCCAATCGTATATGCATTTTCGCTCTGGATAGCAGTAGCATTCCCCGGATTTTTTCCCGGAAATTCCACCGTGGATGCTATACTGATTGAAGCCAATGTGACTGTTATGGCTGCCAGAAAAATCGTGTTACGCATAATGTAATTCAGACAAACTCTATTGCGATTCTACCATTTATTTATTTCAGGGCAAGAAAAAACGAATTCGTCCCGAGGAGAGTGACCCGGTGCTCCTGCCTCCGAGCGGCGCTCTATTGCATGACTAGTCCGCCCGATGAAAAACCTTTTTTTGTATTAGTGATTTCCGAATTTTGCTTGAGAAAAATCCATACTGATGGGTAGGGGGTGGAAGGAAATCAGCCCCGCATCCCGGTTGGGTTGCGGAGCTGATGGTTTTATGGGTTACGTTATGAGTGAGTGTCAGCGGGTGCCGTAGCGAGCGGCGGACCCGAGTTGTTCCTCGATGCGCAGGAGCTGGTTGTACTTAGCCAGGCGATCTGCGCGGGAGAGGGAGCCGGTCTTAATCTGCCCGGCATTGGTGGCCACCGCGAGGTCGGCGATGAAGGAGTCCTCCGTCTCGCCACTGCGGTGGGAGATGACGGCTGTGTAGGTATCTGTCGGCTGGCAGCTCGTACCCGAGCCCACTACGGCTACGCTGAGCTTGCTGGCACTGGCCGCTTTGGCTGCCCGCCGCCGGCGAGCTTTATAACAGCCCCGCGTCAGCGGGGCAATATAACCCGCTCCGCAGGAGCGGATATAACTGAGCCGATAGGCTCAATATAACCGCCTTCCACAGCAGGCGAGAAATTCACCGACTCGCGCAGCGAAGCCGAACTTAAAGAGCCCCCGAAGCGGGGCGGCAGAGCTCAGGCAGGGGGGGAGCTGCGCAACCCCTGCTAGCTAAACAAAAATAAATGGAACCCAGGGAACCCGTGGTGACAGAGGCGGAGGCCTCACAATTAGGCGTCGCTTTTCTGCCTTTAAACATTAAAAATCAAACATTAAATATTCAGCTCCGCCTTCCCTCCGGGACTCTTAAGAAAGTTCGGCTCTCGCCTCACGGTGAAAAACGCCCTAGCGGGCGTGGTGAAGAACTCGCTATGCTCGTGGTGAAAAATTGCTCTTGCGAGCAATGGTGAAAAACGGCTTTTCAAGCCGTGGATGAGCCGCGGGCGCGGCTCCGGTCGTTAGCTCTCTACGACATCGCATTCGCGATGCCGCCCGGGCTCGAATTATTTTTCTAGCCTACCCCGGGGGGTTGGGGCTTCGAGTCTCGCTATCGCTCGCTTTCTTCCGTCTTCGCTAAAGCTTCCGGCTTCGCTGAAGCTACGCCGAGACAAGACGCCGAGACAAGACGCCGAGATAAATTGACGTGGCAGGGCGTAAGCAATCCAAATCTATGCTCATTTCTAAGGACGCTGCTGCTATCTTGCTGCTGCGCTTTTTGGGGTGTGTTTTGTGCGTCATGAAAACGAATTTTCTTGACGTTATCCCCCGTTTCGGTAGGATTTGAATAACATTTAGATTTTTCTGTTATTTCTTATCGTGAAACTTCATCTTCCTCTCCTTTTGGCCGCTGCTGTACTGGCAGCTTGTGTATCCGTCCCGGCTTTTGCTGAATCCGGGTATTTCTATAATAGGCTCGCTGGTAATCCGGACACTTATGAGATTGGTGGCACAAATCCGCTCATAAAGTTCTCCAAAGATTGTGCAACCTCCGGAATGTCAAACGCATATAAGTTCCTTTTGATTAGCGATGTAACAACAACCGGTTGGGATGAACCGACTTCAACATCGCAGTATGCTGCAAGTCGTCCTCTTTTCTGGAATGGTTATCTCCAGGAGTTCACGACGCACGAAGGTTACACCTCTGCAGAAGGTTACACGAAGGCTTCCTTGTCCTTTACAGACTGCAAATCCGGCTTATTTGGTGCCGGAACAGTAGATAATCCCGGTCTTTACGACCGCAATGGTGCAGCAGGTAAAGTGGTGTTTGATAATCTCCGTCGGCTCGAAATCTCGGGAATCACCGCTGCTGATAAAGAAGAAAATATTGGGACGTCCCAGCGTGTTATCCCCGGTGGTATTATCTACTTGCAACGAACTGACTTCAAGAACGAGCTTA
The DNA here is from genome assembly GCA_017390945.1 of Akkermansia sp. Classification (GTDB taxonomy): domain Bacteria; phylum Verrucomicrobiota; class Verrucomicrobiia; order Verrucomicrobiales; family Akkermansiaceae; genus Akkermansia. The sequence continues at coordinate 1,346 of JAFOZZ010000016.1, read as the reverse complement.
CCATTACAAACGTCGCTGATGATGACAACCTCACCCATGATGTCATCTTCTCGAATAACGAAAGCGATAGAGCAACCATTCATGCAGACTATGTGACGTTGAGTGGCAATGGTGGTATCAACTTCTTGGGAAACAAATCGCGTTTAGATAACGGTGGTGCCATTTCTGTCACAAAAGAAGTAAGCATCACTAATAACACGGGAGAGGTTTTATTCAAATTAAATGAGACAAATCAACATGGCGCTGCTATCTATTCAGAGGGCACCGTTTTATTGGAGGGTAACAAAGGCTCCCTCGTTTTCCATGAGAACATGGGCGGTAGCATCATTTATGCCCAAAATGATATAGTCTTCAGAGGCAATACCGGGTATTCTATTCACTTTGCGAACAATGAGTGTAAAGGCCATGATACTATGGGTATTCACTCCAAGACCGGCAATATCCTATTTGAAAGCAACCAGTGCGATATCACAATCACTACGAATACACATAATGGTATTTATGGAGCCATTTGCGCTACGGAAGGAAGCGTGACGCTAAAGGAGAACAAAGGCTCGATCAGCTTTAATGAGAACACATGCAATTTGTATGGCGCTGCTATTTACGCAGGCTCCGGAGTAAACTTTGAAGGCAATAACGGCGTCTACTTCTATAAGAATGCCAGTGCATCTACTAATGGGTATGGTGGCGCTATTTACAATCAATCAGGAGTCGTAAGCTTCTCCGATAACGAGGATGTAGACTTCAGTTACAATAAGACACGTTATACTGGTGGGGCAATTCACGCTGAAGGAACAGGGAACAATGTGTCTCTGATAGGAAACGCCAGCGTTTTGTTTGACCATAACGAAGCTCTGGAGCAAGCCGGCGGTGCCATTTATGCCGTTGGCAGCGTGACGCTGAGTGACAATAAGAGAGAGGACAGCACCAGCGGAAAGAGCGGCGTTTCCTTCACTTATAACACTGCCGGAACCGAAGGTGGTGCGATTTACTCTGATTCCAAGGTCTCGCTGACAGGCAATGGAGCCATTAAGTTCGACACCAATACAGCCTCTACCGGTGCGGGCGGGGCGATACGCGGCGTTAGAGAGATAACAATAACGGATAATGCTGGAAATATCGAATTCAAAGGAAACACAGCCGGAACTACCGGTGGTGCAATTCTCAATAAAACTACCCAGGGTTACTACAAACAACAATGGGTGAGGATTAACAGAAACACGGGGGATATATCCTTCACAGGTAACAAAGCTGGAACGAATGGCGGTGCGATTGACATGGGGCATATGGGTGGTCTTGAGTTGCTTGACAACACGGGGTCTATTACCTTCAGCGACAATACAGCC
>JAFOZZ010000168.1 GCA_017390945.1 Akkermansia sp. | reverse complement strand
GGCCTGAACGTAGCCTTCTCTCTGCTGTAATTCTATAGCAAGACACCCGTTCATTCTGACCGCCGCCTGTGCAACCGCAGGCGGCGGTTTTTTAATGGGCATATAGTGCGGGAATTATCTGCACAGCTTTTCTCTTTTTCTTCCTCTTGTTGCGGAGAGAATTTTCTCGACAGAAGGAGGGGATTTTTATATCATAACAGAAGATAAACAATCTTCGCCATGAAACGCTGCATTTCTCTTCAAATGATGTTGGGCGCACTGTTGCTTGCTGCGCCTGTGTATGCCGATGCTCAGCTGGATAATATGATTGCCAGGCTGAATGCTGAGCGCTACACCAACAATGTACAGAAACTCTACCAGAACCGCTTGCTGGAGCTGTTGCCGCGCATTAGTGCCGGTGCTCCGGTTGACATGGTGCTGCCGAACTCGAATGGTACCACAGCACTGCACAATGCCTGCGCGCTGAGCAAGGTGGAGATTGTGCGTTGGCTGGTGGCTCATGGTGCCAATACGAATGCCAAGACTACCAGCGGCGCCACGGTGGCAATGTGTATCAGTGGTCCAAATGCCGCTGCTATTACTGCTATTATAAAGAATGCCCCGCGCCGACCGGGTGCGGCCTCTGCTCCGGCTGCTGGTGGTGCCGTGGCACCTGCCTCTGTAGCCGGTAAAACAGTTACTTTCCGCTACAGGAATGGCCATACCGAGAAGTTTAAGTTCGCGGGAAGTAACACCATCGTGAAGAAGAATATCCCCAAGGGCTATGGCAACCGCAGCGTGTATTCCAAGACGGGTGCCAAGACTGCCAAGCTCTACTGGGAAGAGTGGGAGAGCCTTGGTACCTACTACATGAACTTCAGCTCACCGAACTCCGGTACGGCTAAGCTTGAGGCTGAGCTGGAGGGCGAGTCTGAGGTGCAGACCAATATTTCTTTCAGCATTAAGTAAAGGGATTTGAGGATTTTCGCTTCTCGCCGAGAAAAATAGATAACAGCGAAGATACGATGAAACGCCATTTTTCACTTCACCTTATGTTGGGGGCGCTGCTGTTAGCCTCCCCTGTGTATGCTGATGCTCAGCTGGATGAGCTTATCGATAATCTGCGGGCTGAGCAGTACGATAACGCTGTACAGAAGCTCTACCAGAAGCGTCTGCTGACCCTTCTGCCGCGTATTCAGGCAGGTGAACCGGTAGATACTGTGCTGATGAATGCCAATGGCACGACAGCCTTGCACAATGCCTGTGGATTGAGCCATGTGGAGATAGTAAGATGGCTTGTCGCTAACGGAGCCAACACCAAGGCCAGGACCGCCAAGGGTGCCACCGTGGCTATGTGCGTAGGTGGGCCAAACGCGAAAGCCATCAACAAGATTTTGCAGAGAAAACCTGCACCTCCCGCAACCAAGGCAGGCAACGCCCCCAACAGCGTCGCGTACAAAACCGTCAAGTTCCTCTACAATGATGGCAACACCTCCAGCTTTACCTTCGGGAAAAGCAATCGAGCCACTATATCTCGCGAAATCCCACCGGGCTATGGCAACTCCGTTTCCTATACCAAGACCGGCTCCAATACCGCCAGGATAGAATGGGCCGAATGGGAATTCATGGGCACCTACATCATGACCTTTACCTCTCCTACCAGCGGCACTGCAACCGCTACCCAGGAGGGCGAAGGCACGAATGAGCATTACGTGAACGTGGCTTTTACGATAAAATAATAAAGCTGGATATACTCTTTAATACAAAGTCTAATCTATTTGGATAAAACAATGAAACATAAATTCCTACTCTCTATCTTCTGTGCCTGCATGGGGCTGACTTCTACCGCTCTGGCTGACAATTACCCCCTGCATACTGCTGTGCGTCAGGGGCGTCCTTCACGTGTTAGGGCTTCGCTGAATTCGTACAGAGTCAACCAGCGTGATGCTTCAGGCATGACGCCGCTGATGTATGCGGCGTCGAACGATCGCTCCACCTCAGCGAGCATCTTGTTGCAAAACGGCGCGTACGTGGATGCTCAAACGGAAAATTACGGCACGACAGCCCTCATGCTGGCAGCGATGAATGGCTACCACGAGGTGGTGGAGGTGTTGTTACGGCACGGTGCCAGCATCAACATGGGCAACAAAAACGGCTTCACCGCGCTCATGCTGGCCGCGTGGAAAGGCCAGGCACGTACCGTGCGCCAGCTGCTGAATGCCGGTGCTAACCCCAGAATACGCGATAATACCGGTGGCACCGTCATGAATCATGCCTCAACGGAGGAGGTTTGCGCCATTCTGGAAAGTTATACCGGGATGAAGCGTCCGCGTAACAAGACGTTTGCACCTGCCTACACGCCCACCTATACTCCTGCGCCTGCTCCTACCCATACGCCCGCGCCTACGTATACACCTGCACCCACCTATACACCTACGCCGATGACGCCTACCGCGTCCCCGTCATCGTTTACCACCGGCGTTCCTTCAATGGATGGTTGGATTGACTACCATAAGCGAACAGTCTCCAGCAATGATTTGTCATTTATGTATGAGACCTACGAGTCTTACGTGACGAATCTCCAGTCGGGTAACGTAGATAGCCTGCGAGATCTGGTAAGGGCTCGGTATGAATACGTCAACAAATGGCCGAATCGCGAGTTCCAGGTGATTGATTACAGAGTCAGCGGCAATGTAATCGAGATTCGTTCCTCCTTCAAATGCACCAGCACCACCGGCGAGGTAACGACAGGCTACACCAAGACCACCTACCACATATCGCCCAATAATCGCATCCAGGCATACCGTTACGATATATCGACCTCCGCGCCTCCGGCCTTCTCAGGGAACTGATAGGCGCGTGAATGTGAAGTTCTGACTACTGGCCGCCGCAGTCTTTGGACTGTGGCGGCCTTTTTTACGGTTTGGCGGCTTATTTTCGGGTTTTGACAAAAAAGTGAAAAAATCTGTTATTGAAAGGTGTTGATTTTTCAATGTTTTTGAAAATTGTTTGCAAAAAAATGCAAAATTTTTGAAAAATGAGCTTGACGTGCGGCGATGATTCGTGTATACTTCTCGGCACACCGACACGGTGAAGCCCGAAAGAGCAAGCGAAGCGCTGAAAAATGCGACGCGGTAAATCGGCCGGGCGAGGCAGTTTTTCATTTACGGACTTTCCGTAGCACCAAGGCTGAGTTGCGAAACTCGCCACCGGGTACAACCTTCCGGGTGGGGTGCTGGAGAGGTAAAAGAGAGGG
>JAFOZZ010000167.1 GCA_017390945.1 Akkermansia sp. | reverse complement strand
TAGCATCTTTCGGCTTGTGGAAATGCGGGGTAATCTTGCTGCGGTAGCCGTATATCTGGGGAGAAGCAATGGCGGGCAGCACAGGCAGTTCCAGGCCGGCCTGCAGGCGCAGCAGGTCTGCCACCTGGGCGGTTTTCCACTCCAGCTGGGCCTGGTATTCCAGGTGCTGGTACTGGCAGCCGCCGCAGTAGCCATACACAGGGCAGAGCGGCTGCACGCGCTGGGGGGAAGGCTCCAGCACCTCGACCAGGTCGGCAAGGGAGCAGTTCTTTTCGTTGCGGTACACGCGGGCCTTCACGCGCTCGCCGGGCAGGGTGAAAGGCACAAAGACCACCCAGTTGTCGATGCGGCCCACGCCGTGCCCCTGGTTGGAGAGGTTGTCGATGGTGAGCTCAATTTCCTGGTGGTAGGTAAAGGGATTGGGTACAAACTTGCGGGGAGGTGTGTCCATGGCGATTTAGTCTTCCTTGATGATTTTACCGTCAATATTCATGGGCAGCTTGCTCTTCATGGTTGGCGAGCGGAAGCCGCGCAGCTCTACGCTGTTGGGCAGGGGCTCGTCATTATCGCTGCGGCTGATTTCTTCTTCGGGCGGGGCAAAGCGGCGCATGCGGAGTGTGCTGCGCAAATCCTGCTTTTCCTCGACAGCAGGTGTGGGCTCGGGCGCAGGAGCCTGTTTCCTGGCTTCGCTGGCCTTGGCAGCTTTGGCTTCTTCCTTGCGCTTCTGCTCCTGCATCAGCTGGCGGGCGGCTTCCTGCTGCTCGGCGGTGGGGGTGATAGGCTCCTCCTTTTTGGTAAGCTCTTTCTTGCCTTTACGGCGGCTGTTGAGCAGGTGGGGCACATTGTCATCGGCTGTTTGTTCTGCCTGTTCCTCTGCTTCGTGGAGCTTCTGTTCTGCTTCCTCTTCGGCCTTGCGGCGGGCTTCTTCTTCCGCTGCTTCGGCTTCCTCCCGGGCGCGTTCCTCGGCTTCTTCCTGAGCCTTGGCTAGCGCCTCAGCTTCTTCACGGGCCTTTTCTTCTGCGGCTTCGCGTGCCTCAGCTTCCAGTCTTGCCTTTTCGGCTGCCTCTGCGGCTTCGCGTGCTTCTTCGAGAATAGTCTGCTGCTCCTGCTCAAGTGCCAAATCGAGTTCCTGCGCTGCGCGAAGCTGCGCGGCGGCGTCCTCCTGGTTAACCGGGAGCTGCTGCTGGGTCAGGGTGCATGAGCTCAGCAGGATGATAGAGCTTATGCATGAAATGGTACCAATTCGTTTCATTCGCGGGTATACTAACATGCACCCCCGCGCGTGGCAAGCACTATTCCTGTCGCGCGCAGGCCGCCCGATGGCTGCATGACGAAAAAATGCGCCATTTCGATGCAATTCTCTTGACATTTTGTCGGAAGTGAGTAAACTCTTGCCACCAAAACGAAAAACCAAATTACTTTTCATCTGAATTATGGCTCACACTCAGTCCGCTAAGAAGCGCATCCGCCAGACCATCAAGCGCACCGCTATCAACCGCTCCATCATGTCCCGCGTTCGTACCCTTCGCAAGAAGGTTGCTGAGGCTGTGGAGTCCAAGGATGCCGCTGCCGCCGCTGTTGCTTACAACAACTTCGCTTCCGCCATCGACAAGGCTGCCAAGAAGGGCACCGTGCCGGCCAACCGCGCCTCCAACTACAAGAGCAAGGCTGCGAAGGCCCTGGCCACCATCGCCTGAGTTCCTTTTCAGGTTTTCCGTTTTTGATTATGGCGGAGTATCGGTAGCAACCGGTGCTCCGCCTGTCTTTCCCCTGAAATATCATGCGCCAGGATTATAAAGAAATTGCCACCACCGTGGTGAATGACCCCACCAGCTACAAGCTCTGCATGGTGTGCGGAGCCATTGTGGACAAGTCATCCCCGACCTGCCCGGATTGCCTGGCCTATCGTTTTGATAGCAATCCCTCCGCCGTGACCGACCGCGCCCTTGATATCGCCTCCAAGCCGCAGAATGCGGTTTCGCACCACGATATCCTGGAGTAAGGGGGAATGATACTGCTGCTTTGCCGCAGTATATTCAGACGTACTTGTAATTGTTGGCTCTATCCTCTTGCTTGTCGGGGATTGCTGCGGCAGAATGCCCGCATGCAGTACCTTGTAGCATTTGCTTTACTGGTGGCTCTGGCTGCCTGGATGGTGGGAGTATATAATCAGCTGGCGCATCTGCGTGGGCAGGTGTGCAGCAGCTGGTCACAGTGGCTGGGAGCCACGCACCGCCGCAATCTATGCCTGAAGGATTACGCAGCGGCTTTTGCTGCGTTTTTCCCGCAGGATGCCCCTGCGCCTCTGCAGCTGAAGCGGCTCGCGGAGGATTCCGAATATGCCATAGCGCTGGCACTTGAACCCCGCTGGGGAAAGGTGCCGGGATTTATGGGTGGCGCGGAAAAAGTGCTGAGGCAGGCGGTGGCAGAGTCGGTATGCACGGTGGAGGATACGCCACGGATGCGTGACCATGAGCACATGCAGCGCCTGACCAGCGGAGTTTCTGCTGCTATGTACCAGCAGGATCAGCTGGCGGCCTTGTTCAATCGCGCAGCTCGGGAGTACAACAACGCCCTGTCGGTGCCCTCCGCCCGCTTGCTGGCGCCTGTGTTCGGTTTTGCGAGAGCTAATACACTGGATTGATATCTGACACGAAAACGCCCGCAGTGCTGTGTGTTGCACTGCGGGCGTGAATTAAATGCTTACGCTCGGAGCTTAGTTCTGGGGAATCTCACCATCAGGGAAGATGAGCTCCTTGGGAGCGGGGGTG
>JAFOZZ010000166.1 GCA_017390945.1 Akkermansia sp. | reverse complement strand
CAGTGCCGGCAGCATGCCCGCCATTCTTGGCGGCCGCCCCGGCAACACGACCGCCATTCCCCGCATTGCTTTCTATGCCCCCGTCACCGACCGCGCCAAGCTCAACGAGGGATGGCAAGCCATCGTGAAGACCGCCAGCGAGATTGCCACCAAGGTAGGCAGCGATCCCTCCGTCGTCAACATGCTGCCCATCGTGCCTCATGCCGCTGGCAACGCCACCACGTACAGCGTACACATGCCCTGGTTCACCCCGGACATGGTACCCAGCCTCACGGTAAGCGATACGGCCTTTGCCGCCGGTACCTCCTCCACCCTCAATGAGGAGCTCGTTGCCACCGCTTCCGGCAGCGTGCCCTTTGCAGGTGCAGCGTTCAGCATTCAGTTCCAGCCGCTGGCAACCACCGCTCGCGGTATTGCCGATGCCCTTGCCGCAGAAGCCAAGGCCGACGACGAGCCGCTTTCCCTCGGTGTAGAGGGCGAAGTAGAAGATGACACAGAAGTAGTCACCGATGAAACGGAAACGGACGATGAAGCCGAGACCGACGGTGAGGACTACATCGAGGAGGAAGACTACGAGGAAAGCGATTACCACAGCTACAAGGCACCGACTCCCGCTGAGGAGCGTGCTGAACAGGCCGACAATATCGCCGATGCCTGCGAAGCCGCTGCCAAGTACATTGAGCGCCTCGATGGTACTGTCACCACTGAGGGTGACACCGCCACCATCCGCATGCAGATTAAGCTGAAGAAGTAATTTTCTTCTTCACAAACATCTCATTCAAAAAACCGCTTCCCGACTCATCGGGAAGCGGCTTTTTATTAGAAGCATATAAGTATGATAAACAAATACCGAAGATGAAGTGATAGCTAGTCGGCTGACGCCGAAACTAGTATACAGTTCGACAAATAACTGGTCGTTGGTTGACAAATTGGAATTTGTAGAGCTGTTGCGCCTTAAAGGCGCAAGTGAAATCCTCGCGCTAGCTGTTTGGGTTAAATCTTTCCGGTCGGCTAGGTGAAATCAGCCTTGCAGGCTGATTAAATTACCGCCGTTCGGCGGTAGTGATGACTTCCGCGGGCTTTGCCCGCCAAACATTTGAACCCGCACTTGTGCGGGTGATATATGGTAGCCTTGGGCGTTAGCCCAAGGCATTGATAAAGAAGAAAATTGAGCCCGCACTTGTGCGGGCGGCATAATCGTTGGCAACAAAATCAGCGTCATTGCATCGTTACATCATAAAGCAACTGGTTATGCCACCCGCGCATGCGCGGGTTCTGGTATGTTTGTACGTGTTTACCTTGGGCTAACGCCCAAGGCTACCATTTGCCGCCCGCACAAGTGCGGGCTCAAAAGTACCGCGGGCTACGCCCGCTAAATTCTCATTTGTATACATCAATGCTCACCGGGACGTCTGCTTATTTATCGAACGTTATACTAGGAGCAAAGCAAGTTCCCAACTTAACTCCCGCGCCTCTGCATGGCTTGTCATACCCTGCGAGCTTTAGTGAGCCTTACTCTCAACCTAGCCTGCCACGGCGTAGGGCGAAGCCCGAAGATGGGTCCTTTGTAACTCGTAACTAGTCCTTACTTCGTACAACCTTAGCGTCTTCCGCGCAGCATCAGCAGCACGAGGAGCAACAGAACCATCCCACCGGTGATAGCGGCGCAGCATATCTGCAATGTCTCGTCCAGCCCGGTGATAGAATCTGCCGAGAGGCAGCGGTCGGACACGAACGGCAGCACGGCATACACATACGCCGGAGTATCCCAAGGCATAAATACCGTTACCGTCGTAACGATGAACGACATCACCATCAGCAGTACGACATACACAATCGGGCGGTTCACATTGGTACGGCTGCACAGCACATCGGTAAGGAAAAGCCCCAGCAGCAAGACATACAGCACCTTGGCACCCTCTATCACCCCGGGGAGCGGCCCCTCGTTCATCACATCATCGCCGTCTGCGATTTGGCCTTGCCACACCATCATGGCACTATAGGCTACCATAAACAGCACCAGGAAAAGCGCAGCCTGCCCTACACCGGGAGTCTGCAAGTAGGCCGGCACTACCGGCCAAGCTCGCTTATCGTGCGCCACCAGCGAATAGGTGGGCAGCAGAGCATCACTCAACGCAGCAACCATACCAAATACCAGGCAGAAATCCATCTGAGACTCCATCAGCTTAGCCTCACCCGGCAGCAGGTAATACACCACCGGCACACTAGCCAACACCACCAGAGTGAGCAAACGCACCACACGAGAGCAATTCTCCGCCGGTGCCGCATAGCTACGGCGAGCCAGCTCCAGCAGCAATACCAACACCAGCACAGCATCCACCACTCGCACCCCCAAAGATGCGCCCGTGAAGCCCGCCAGGAAATCTGCTACCGGCGAATAATTCTCCTCCGTCAGCCACGCCGTCGTTACAAAACTCTCCCACACACTCGCCAGAAGCGCCATCACGACCACTGCGGATGCTACCAAGCGGAAGAAGCGACTCAGCTGTGCAAGGAACATGAACGCCGCGCAAAGCAATACCCCCAACCCTACTACAATGCCGTAGATAATCCACTCCTGCTCATGAGTAAGCGAGGTAGAGAGAGCCAGCGGATTCAACACACCGCCACGCCCCACGGCATCCATCAGCGGATTAGCCAGCGGCTCCAGGGGTTCCGTAGCGTGACGCCAGCACATCAGCAGAGCCCCAAACGCAGCCAACAGCAACACCTGACACGTAGCGGAGAACCACGTAGCCCACACGATATTGCGCGAGCTGAGCGGTGTCAGCATCATAAAGTTCGTACCCTTCACCTTCGCATCGGCGGATACAGCAGCACCGGCGCGGTTCGGCACCACGCCCCATATCATCACGCAGCCCAGAGTCAGCAGCAGCATGCTCCAACCGGCAGCGCCCGTAGCTGTCTCCGCTTTCGTAGCAGAGTATTGCAGCCACACAGAGGCCAACAAAGCCAGCACCAGCATCACAATATAGCCACGGGTACGCCAACTACGGCGCAGGTCGCGCACCAGCGCAGGTGGCAGATAATCAGACAAAAACTTATTCATTACTTCTCCTCTTGCAAAATGTTCACAAATGTTTCCTCCAAGTTGCGGCGACGGCGCGCGGCCTCCAGCACCAGGTGCTCACCGCAAAGCGCACGCAGCGCACGAGCCTGGGCTTCCTCGCCCTCCGCCGTGCAGGTGGCCTGCACGGTACCATCAGCCTGAACCATCGCACCCTGCCACTCAGGGCTCTCAGCCAGCCATGCCAGTAGCGGAGTCGTATCACCCACTACGCGAACGCTGTAGAGCACGCCCTGCTCCGGCATTTGCGTCAGCTCCTCCTGCGAGCCACGGCGAATGATAAGCCCCTTGTCCATGAATATCATCGTATCGCACATCTCTGCCAGTTCGGAGAGGATATGCGAGCTGATGAGCAGCGTCTTGCCCTGGCCTTGCAGCTCACGCACCAGTTGTTTGAACTCGATACGCGCCTGCGGATCAAGCCCCGCCGCGGGTTCATCCATGACCAGGAAATCCGGGTTGCCTATCAACATGCGAGCCAGCGACAAGCGCTGCGTCTGTCCCTTGGAGAGCTTGTTGATGTAGCGTGAGCTCAAGGCATCAATACCGCAGAAGCTCAGCACACGCTGTACCTCCTCCACGCGCTTGCTGCCACTCAGCCCATAAGCGCGGGCAAAGAAGTCAATGTAATCGTGCACAGTTGTGTGGTCGATAGGGTCGAAACCATCCGGCATCCAACCAATGCGAGCACGCACTTTTTCCGGGTATGCGGTGGCATCTATCCCGGCAAAGATAATATCGCCACTATCCGGCAGGTCAAGCGTCGTCAGCAAGCGCATAGTCGTTGTCTTGCCGGCACCGTTCGCGCCAATCAAGCCAACTGACTGCCCTGCACTCAGCTCAAAAGATATTCCGTCCACTGCTTTCACCGGCCCGAAATGCCTCACCAAATTACTAACTTTTAATATGGGCTCAGACGTCATGTCGCCACTATAGTAATGCATCTTGCGCCTCGGAACAAGCAAAAAGTACGGAGCAGAATCGTTCCCCACGTTTTTCAAGTGCCTGGGATAAATGCAAATGTCACATTGTCCGCTTGCAGCGGGAGGGGTGTTGATATAGAATAGCAGGAGCATGAAACGCATCCTCACCCTTGCCATAGGTGCCGTGCTGGCACTGAGCTCCTGCACACGTCTGTACCAGCCGACGGGCGATGGGCGCATACCGAACACAACGGCCACAGAGGCCGAGCTGCGCAAGCACGTGACGGTGCTGGCTGGAGACATTGGTGAGCGCAACCACTACCAGCAGGAGGCCTACGACCGCGCGACAGCCTACATCGTGCAGGAGTTCGAGCGCATGGGGTATAGTGTCACGAAACAAAGCTACACCATACCGAACAACGAGGAGTACAAGAGCGCCGTGGGTAAAACGGCAACAAACATCGAAGTTCGCAAGCCCGGTACTGACCCGACCGCCCCCTGGCTCGTGCTGGGCGCCCACTACGACACACGCGTGGGTATGAAAAAGTGGAATATCCACGGCCCGGTGATTGAGGGCAAGACCGGCACCCCCGGCGCCAACGACAACGCCTCCGGCATTGCGGCGCTGCTCAGCGTTGCTCGCAGCCTGAAAAATGTCCCCACCCGCAATGGTATCATCTTCGTTGCTTATGCAAATGAGGAGGCACCCTTCTTCCAGACAGATGAAATGGGCTCCCGCGTACACGCCCGCAGCTTGGTAAAAGAGCTGGGTTCACCGGATAAGGTCATGGGGATGATGTCCCTGGAGACGCTCGGTGTATACTCCCCGCGCGTCAACAAGAAGCGCCGCAGCGCAGTAGCAGGCGCTCTGGTCGGCCTGCATGATCGCTGCGACTACATTGCGTTCATGAGCACCAACCGCTTCATGCGCATGCACGGCGGGCGCAGCTTCTCGCGCAAGTGCGCCCAGGTCTTTGCCTCTGTCAGCCGTTTCCCGGTGAGAGCCCTGGCTTTCAGCTACCTTACGCGCGGCATTGCTTGGTCCGATGACTGGTCGTACATGAAGGAAGGAATCCCCTCCTTTGCTGTGACCGACACCGCTTACATGCGCTGCGACGATTATCATGAGACGAGCGACACCCCCGAGAAGCTCGACTACCGAGAGTTTGCCGAAGTTGTTCTCGGTATCGATGCTATGGTGCGTAAGCTCACCAACGAATAAACACACGCCCCAACTCAAAACTCGTACATCGCACCTCGTACCTCGTAACTCGTACCTCCCATGTCTTCTCTGCGTCAGCTGGCTGTAGAAGCCCTCAGCAACCTGCCCATGCAAGGACAGACGACGCTGGCTGTAGATGCAGAGGCACGCGCCATTCTGCGCGAATGGATGCTGGCAGCCCGCCGAGGGACAGTAGCGCCACAGCCGCCCACTGCACCGGAGCCCGCAGTGGTCCCTGCTGCCGTTACAACGCCCCCGGCACAGGAAGCCCCCCAATCCGTAGAGGATAAATTAGCCTACCTGAAAGCCCGCGCACAGAACTGGCGAGCAGCCCGCGCTCTGGGCAGCCTGCGCGACACTATGGTGTTTGCGGTCGGCAATCCGCACGCACGCCTCATGTTGGTAGGCGAGGCCCCCGGCTACGAAGAAGAGCTGCAACAAGAGCCCTTTGTAGGACCAGCCGGACAGAAGCTCAATCAGATTCTTGCCGCTATGGGACTCCAGCGCAGCGAGGTTTATATATCCAACATCTGCAAGTTCCGCCCCTCCATGGGACCGGCGCAGAACACGGCCAACCGCGCCCCGAGCGATGAGGAAATCGCCGCCTGCCTCCCCCTCATCATGGCCGAAATACGTGCCATTCGCCCGTCCTGCATTGTATGCCTGGGCGGCACTGCTGCTCGTGGTCTGCTGGGGCATGCTGCCAGTGTAGCCAGCCAGCGCGGCAATTGGTTCGACTGCCAGGGCATCCCCACTCGTGTCACCTACCACCCCAGCTATCTGCTGCGCAACGACACAGTAACGGCTCGCCGCTCCGTGTGGGAAGACATGTTGGCCGTGATGCAGCACCTCGGCATGCCTATCAGCCCGAAACAACAAAACTACTTCCGCTAACACCGTGCTCCGCTATCGTTACAGTCTCCTGCTGCTTCCCCTGCTCCTGCCAGCCTGCTCGTCTTTCGATGCAGCGGGGCTCGCACGCAAGGCTGAAGCAGGCGACGCCGCAGCCTGCTATGAATACGGCCATCGTATGCTCACCGGGCGCCGCGTAAAACGAGACCACCAGCAAGCACTCGTGTGGCTCAGAAAAGCAGCCGACCAAGGCAACATTCGCGCGGCAGCCGCCCTGGGCGCCTGCTATGCTCATGGCCTCGGCACAGCTCCCGACACCCCCCAGGCGCGCCACTGGTATGGCAAGGCGGCGGATGCCGGTCACCCGAACGCCGAGCTCGCGCTGGGTACCCATTATATGCAGAAAGCGCCCATCGATTACAAAAAAGCCGTCACTTACCTGCGCTACGCCGCCATGCACGGCTCGCCGGATGCCGCTTTCCTCATGGCGCTTTGCTATTCTCAGGGCCTGGGGGTACGCAAAAATGACCGTCTCGCCCTCGGCTGGCTCAACAACGCCGCCGAACGTGGCCACAAAATCGCCATCAATATCATCCTCGATGTCAATCAAAGCCTCGAAAATGATAAAAAATCATAAAAAATCGCATTTTCTTACGATTTTTGCTTGACATCCCGGCTCCGATGCGTTATTATTGCGGCGCACCCACTGGGTGATACAAATAGAAAATCGCGGGATGGAGCAGTCTGGTAGCTCGTCAGGCTCATAACCTGAAGGCCGTAGGTTCAAATCCTACTCCCGCAACTCAGAAACCTCAGTTCATTCGAACTGAGGTTTTTCATTTAAGCAGTTTTTCAAAGAGGTAGCGCACAGTCGGCAATGCAAAAAGAAGGCTTTACAAGCTGGCCACGTCTGCTAAAATACAGGCATGCGCATTAGTTGGCTCGCAGTGCTGCTGGCATGTCTTCCTCTGCTCCCAGTGGATGGCGCGGAGCTGAAGCGTCGCAATACTGGCACCCGCGCACAACAGGTCGCAGCCCAGCGCAGCTTTAACACGCTGGTATTGCAGAGCGTGAATGAGTTTCCCGGAGGTGGTGGCTACGCCGCTGCCCCCAAAGATGTGCTGCGCGTAGCCCAGCACGCGGTAGAATGGAGCGATAAATCGAAGCACCTGCTGATTAGTCCGAAGAAGGCCGCCCCCACCTTTTGCTCTGCCGCCGTCTATATGGTGTTGCTGCGTAGTCTTCAACGCTGGGAAGCCCAGACCGGCCTGCGCCTGCCGATGAATGCGTGGCAAGCGCTGGATGTAGAGCCCAATCAACCGGATGGCACCGGCGTATGGGGTCGAGCCAATGCAAATGGCCCCGGTTTCGCTCGCCTCATCTACCAGCTGAATGCCGGCGTCAACTTTGGCGATATACGCCAGGCACGCGCTGGTGACTTCCTCAAAATCTTCTGGTCCGGCGACATCGGTGCCAAAGAACGCGGCCACCTGGTAGTTTATCTGGGGGTTGAGCAAAAGAATGGCGTCCCCTACCTGCGCTACTGGTCCGCAAACAAACCGGGAGGTTATGGGGTGAAAAGTGCGCCGCTCTCGCGCATGCACAATCTCATCTTCACGCGCATCACCACGCCGCAGAACTTTGCCAACGCCCCGGCGCTGCCCGCCTGCGATGCGTGGTTGCAGTCCATGCAAACACGAGCTTACAGCTTCGATGCGGTAAAAAAAGGTTGCCACATCCGCTGATTTTTTCGCTTGTTTCAACTTCCCACGTATTAGTATATACAAACAGATATGAAAAAACACCTCCTCACCATTCTCGCCGCCTTGCTGTGCTGTGGCTGCTCCCCTGCCTCTCCTTCGTATGAACAGGAGCCGGCCATGCAAGCGCCGAAACAAATGCAGACAGATGCCTTCGCCATCCGAATGTTCCAGGCACTCGTACAGGAACAGCGTGGCAATGTGGTGTTCTCCCCATCCAGCGTAGAAGGCGTGCTGCGCCTGCTGCAACAGGGAGCACGTGGCGAGACCGCCCGTGAACTGGCAGCCTTGCCCATGGGGAAGCAGCACGTCCGCACCGCCATGCAGCCTGCGGAGTGTAATGCTTTGTTCATCAATAAAGGCGAAAAGCTTCTGCCCGGCATCAACGCCATTCACATAATCACCAGCCCGCTGCAAGCAAATCCGGCACAAGCAGCCGACGATATCAACCGATGGTGCAAAGCCGGCACCAGAGGCATGATTCCCACTATCATCTCGGAGCAAATACTTCAGGAATCTCAGCCCGTCGCCCTCGTAGCCGCCAATGCCATTGCCCTGGAGGAAAAGTGGTTGCGCCCCTTTGTCAAGGACAAAACCGTGGAGCGTCACCCATTCCTCCAGGCTGATAAAACGCGAGCACAAGTACCGATGATGTTCCACACTGCGCTATATCGCCATGCGGAGGGGGCTGATTGGCAGGCCGCCGCTATCTTCTACCGCACAGATGGTCGCAAGGGAGAGCCGGGCTGCTTCCTCGCTATCATGCCTAAGGGAGATGCGCGGCGCTTTATCGCGGGGCTTACTCCGGCCAAGTACAACTCCATACGGCAAGCGCTGGCACAGGCTCAGCCAGAAAAAATACGCCTCGGTCTGCCTAAGTTCGAGCTGCGTACTCCCAGCTTCCGCCTGGACAATGCGCTCAAGTCCTGCGGTGTCCGCCACATTTATTCGCAAACCGCAGACCTCAGTGGATTTACCGGGCGGAACGATTTGCGCCTGAGCACCGTCATGCAGCGCTGCTATGTCAAAACCGATGAGCAAGGCACGAAAGCGGCGGCTGCAACCGTCGCAGTTGTGCAGGTACGCTCCATCGCGGCGGGTCCACGCACACTGGCCTTCCACCGCCCGTTCATCTGGGCGATTACCGACCTCACCTCTCCGGCAGCTCCCTATTTCATGGGGCTGTTTGAGCGCCCCTGATAGTTCACACTCATCGTTCTCCATGAAATACCACTTCATTCTTCCGTTGTTGCTCCTAACAAGCTGCATGGAAAACACCGAGCCCGTCCGCCGGTTACCCAGAGAATTCGAACCGACCATCCAGGTACCGGCGCATGTTTCCAGCGACAAGCTGGCGCTGAATGTATTCCGTGAGCTCCTGCGCAGCGAAAAAGGCAATATCGTTTACTCGCCCGCTAGTATGGAGAGCGCGCTGCGCCTGCTCCAGCAAGGCGCACGTGGCACATCCGCCAGAGAGTTGCAAGCCCTCCCGATGGGCGAACACAATATCCCGACAGCCATGAGCCCCCACCAGGCAACAGCCATTTTCGTGGATGAAGCGCTGCCGCTCAAGTCAGGTATCAGCGACGATGATATTATATCCATTCCGCTGGCGACTGCCCCGGCTGAGGCGGCGGAGAGTATCAACGCCTGGGTACAAGAGGAAACACGCAACATGGTGCCCGGCATCGTGAGCGAGGTCGAACTGAAGGAGCGACCGTACCGCATGATGCTGGCCAACGCCCTGGCTCTGGATGAAAAATGGCTGCATCTTTTCTACGAGGGGAATACAGATTCAGAGCATCCATTCACTCGTGCGGATGGCAGCAAATGCACGGTACCCATGATGTATGAAAAGTCACATTATCGCTATGCCCAAGGGGATGACTGGCAAGCCGTAGCGCTCTTCTATCGACGCGATGGCCGCGAGGGCAATCCGGGCTGTTTCCTGGCCATACTCCCCAAAGATAACGCCCGCGACTTCGGCACAAGCCTGACCGAAGAGAAGTACAGCAGCATACGCCGCGCTCTCGCTATGGCTAAGCCCATGGAGTTTATTCTCGAGATTCCGCGTTTCGAGCTGATGACCAGCACCTTCTCCCTGCGCGCAGCCCTGCAGGCCTGCGGGCTGAAGCATTGTTTCACCGAACATGCTGATTTGAGCGGATTCTGCGAAGACCCCCTGATGGTGGATGATATCCTCCAACGCTGCTATATCAAGAACTGCGAAAAAGGTACTCAGGCAGCCGCTGTAACTGTAATCTCAACAGAGCCTTTGTGTGTGCCGATAACTCCCCCGGAAAGGCTCACCTTCGACCGCCCGTTCATCTGGGCGATTACCGACCTCACTTCCCCCGCCGCGCCCTATTTCATGGGGCTGTATGAAGGGCCGGAAGGAATTTGAAGGACGAAGGACGAGGTACGAAGGACGAAGTGCTAGTTAGTCGGCTGTCGCCGAAGGGGTGAGCGAAGCAAACTCCCAACTTAACGCCCGCACTCAAGGTGCGGTGCACAAGCCTCCCGCAAAGCAATGCCCCCTGCGAGCTATAGCGAGCCGAACTCATAACCTAGTCCTTTGTAACTCGTAACTAGTCCTTAACTGGGGTTTCTCTTCTACTTAACTCGTAGCGTTTCCAGGCGTTTGGACCAGGCATCGGCTTCTTCCTCATGTGCTTCTGCGTCGTCACTATTGCGCAGGAGGTTAACAAGCAATGCAATCGCCTGCGGGTTATCCTGACCGGCAGACAAACGCAACATGGCGAGCCCTCGCTCCGTATCCTGCGGTACAGGGTCGCCGGAAATCAACATGATGGCATACACCAACTGAGCCCGGGCATTGCCACCACGTGCAGCTCGGGCATACCACTCGGCAGCCTGTGTCATATCCACCGCGACACCCGCCTGCCCCTTAGCATAGATATTGCCCAGATCGCAGGCAGCCTGCGCGGCGAGTTTAGGAGCCTCAGCTGCAGCTGCCTTGCACAGCAGCTCCAGCCCCTCAGCTTGTGTAGACGGCACCAGCAACAACAGATGAGCCAGGCGGTACTGCGCCTCGCCGATACCGGCAGAGGCAGCCTTGCGCCAGTGAGCGGCGGCAGCAGCTTTATCCGCCACACACCCCAGACCGTTGTAGAGCAAATATCCGAGGTAGAACTCCGCCTCAGCGCTTCCCTGCCCGGCGGCACGAGTGAACCACTCTCGAGCGATGGCCGGGTCGGCAGTCACACCTTTGCCGCCCTCCAGGTAAATGCCGCCTAAATCGAGCTGAGCCTGTAACAGCCCGCCCTCCGCAGCAGAGGTAAGCAGCTGCATAGCACCGGCAAAATCGGAGCTCTGCCCCTCAACATTGGGCTTCAGCAGCTCCTGAGCCCGGGCATACATCGCCTCGGGGGTAGATGGCGTAGCCTTCTCTGCATCACCACATGCAGAGAAGGCTACGGAAAGAATCAGCAGCGCCGGCACCCTGACAAATCGAGCGTTCATGGTCGGCGTTGCGGCTGGGGGCTTAAGCCTTGTAGCTGTCCACCAGAGCGTGAGTGCGCTCGTGCACCTTCTGCACGCGAGCCTTCAGCTCAGCCTTGTAAGCCTCCTTATCGGGCATGGGACGACGAGCCACACCGGAGATAACGGCGGCCTCGGCAATGGCCGGAGCGAGGTACTCAATCATGCGGGGGTCGAAGGGCTTGGGAATCACGTAGTCGCGGCCGAACTTAAGAGCCACGCCACCGTTGGCAGCCACTACCTCCTCGGTCACTTCCTCGCGAGCCAGGTCAGCCAGAGCGCGAGCGGCGGCAATCTTCATGGCCTCGTTGATGCAGGTAGCCTGCATGTCGAGAGCTGCGCGGAACATGTAGGGGAAGCAACTTACGTTGTTCACCTGGTTCGGCCAGTCACTGCGGCCGGAGCCCATGATGCAGTCCGGACGAGCGGCCTTGGCCTCCTCGTAGGTGATTTCGGGGTCGGGGTTAGCGCAAGCGAAGATGATGGGGTTGGGAGCCATGCTCTTCACCATCTCAGGCTTCAGCAAGCCCTTCTTGGACAGACCAAGGAAGATGTCGGCCCCCTGAAGGGCAACTTCGAGCGTGCAGTCCTCGCTCTGAGCGAACATAGCCTTGGTGGGGTGAAGGTCCAGGCGGCCGGTGTGGATAAGGCCCTTGGAGTCGAACATGAAGATGTTGTCGCGACGGATACCCAGAGCCATGTAGAACTTGGCGCAGGCAATACCGGCAGCACCGGCACCGCAGACAACGCACTTCATATCCTGAAGCAGACGGCCGGTCAGGTGAGCGGCATTCAGCAGAGCGGCACCGGAAATCACAGCCGTACCGTGCTGGTCGTCGTGGAATACGGGGATGTTCATTTCCTCGCGCAGACGCTGCTCCACGATGAAGCACTCCGGAGCTTTGATGTCCTCCAGATTGATGGCGCCGAAGGTGGGCTCCATGGTCTTGATAACCTCGATAAGCGTCTCGGGCTTCTTGATGTCGAGCTCGATATCGAACACGTCGACGTCGGCATAAATCTTGAACAGCAGGCCTTTACCCTCCATCACAGGCTTGGAGGCATGAGCACCGATGTTACCCAGCCCCAGCACGGCGGTACCATTGCTGATAACACCCACCAGGTTACCACGACCCGTGTAGGAAGCAGACTTGTCGGGATCGGCGGCAATCTCCATACAAGGCACGGCTACGCCGGGAGAATAGGCGAGGGTCAGGTCATCAATAGTGAAACAAGACTTGTTGGGCAGCACCTCCAGCTTGCCGGGGCGCGGGGTCTCGTGATAGTGCAGAGCTCTCTGGGATAAATCAGTACTCATGAGATAAAAGAAATGTGGTGAGCGGATATTATACCCGGATTTCATTAAAATGCAAGCACATACTCTGACAGCAACCAGCATTTTTACGCTAATTGATAGGATTACAGGCGAACGGCGCTAGTGAAGACTTCCGCGGGCGGCCTGTCTCGGCGTAGCTCGCAGAGCGATGACAGAAGCCCGCCTATTAAAATGAGTTTTAACAGAGCCCAAATTATCAACTCAAATTAAGCATTTCGACTTGCCAGAGCGCGGGAGCTATGGTAATATACTCAGCGTAATATGGCAGGAGAATACACGGAGGACGACATTAAGTCGTTGGCATGGCAGGAGCACATACGCGCGCGAGCGGGTATGTACATCGGCAAGCTGGGCGACGGCAGCATGGCAGACGATGGCCCGTATGTGCTGCTCAAAGAGGTGATAGACAACTCGATTGACGAGTTTGTGATGGGGGCTGGCAAGAAAATCATCATCCGCATCTCCCCTGATGGTTTGTGCGAGGTACGCGACTTCGGCCGCGGTATTCCGCTGGGCAAGCTCTACGATTGCGCCGCCCAGATTAACACCGGCGGTAAATACGACAGCGAGGCGTTCCAGAAATCGGTCGGTCTGAACGGTGTGGGTCTGAAGGCGGTGAATGCCCTCTCCTCCCACTTTGAAATCATGGCCTGCCGTGAGGGTCAGATGCGCCGCATTTGTTTCTCGGAAGGCAACATGATAGAAGGCAGCGACACCACCGGCCCGACCGATGAGCCGGATGGCACCAAGGTTACCTTCATGATTGACCGCACCGTGTTCGCCGAGAATGCGGCCTACAATCTGGAGTACGTCAACCGCATGTGCCGGTACTACTGCTACCTGAACACCGGCCTGACCATTAACCTGAATGGCAAGAATATCGTCTCCCGCAATGGTCTGCTCGACCTGCTGAAGGAGGAAATGAGCACGGAGCCTATCTACCAGCCCATTCACCTGAAGAGCGACGACATCGAAATCGCGCTGACCCACAGCGACCAGTACGGCGAGGAATACTATTCCTTTGCCAACGGCCAGCACACCACCATGGGCGGTACGCACCAGAGCGCCTTCCGCGAGGCTATCGTCAAGACCCTGCAAAGCTTCTTCAAGAAGAACTACGATGCTGCGGACATCCGCGCCAGCATCGCTGCCGCCATCAGCATCAAGGTTATCGAGCCTATCTTCGAAAGCCAGACCAAAACCAAGCTGGGCAGCAACACCATGGGGCCGGGCAAGGAAACAATCCGCACCTTCGTGGGCAACTTCATGGCACGCGAGCTGGATAACTACCTGCACCGCAACCCCGAGGTAGCAGAGCTCCTCGAAGACAAGATTAAGGACAGCGAGAAGACCCGCAAGAAAGTAGCCGATGTACAGGGCAAAGTGGCCAAGGAACGCGCCAAGAAAGCCCGCGTACACAACAAGAAGCTGCGCGACTGCCGCGTGCACTACGACACCAAGCACAAGCGCGCCAAGGATACCATGCTCTTCATTACCGAGGGTGACTCCGCATCCGGCTCCATCACCACCGCACGCGATGCCGAAACTCAGGCTGTATTCTCCCTGCGAGGTAAGCCGGCTAACAGCTTCGGCCTAAACAAGAATGCCATTCTGGAGAGCAACGAGGAGCTCGACTTCCTGCACCTGGCGCTCAATGTGGACCGCAGCATTGAGGATTTGCGATACAACAAGGTTATCATCGCAACGGATGCTGATGTGGACGGCATGCACATCCGCCTGCTGCTGCTCACCTTCTTCATCCAGTATTTCCCGGAGGTGATTCAGGAAGGCCACCTGTACATCCTGCAAACTCCGCTGTTCCGCGTACGCAACAAGAAAAAGACCATCTACTGCTACTCTGAAAACGAGCGCGACAAGGCAGTACGCGAGCTGGGCAAATCCCCCGAAATCACTCGATTCAAGGGTCTGGGTGAAATCTCCCCGCAGGAGTTCAAGGGATTCATCAACGAAGATATCCGCCTGGAGGAAGTGACGCTGGAGAACGCCAAGCGCCTGCGCGACCTGCTGCGCTTCTACATGGGTGAGAATACCCCCGACCGCCGCCAGTACATCATGGACAACCTCCGCATCGAGGAAGACCTGGCATAACACCTTACTTACACACCACAAGAAACAACCATGAAAACACTCATTATTGCACGCCACGGCAACACCTTCCGCAAGGGAGAGACGCCGACACGCGTAGGCTCTCGTACCGACCTTCCTCTGGTGGAGGAAGAGCGCGGTCGCGGTATCGGCAAGTACCTGGCCAAGCTGGGGCTCATGCCCACCCGCATTCTCGCAGCTCCGCTGCAGCGCACCATGGGCACAGCCGCCCTCGCCGCCGAGGAGCTGGGCAACCCCTGCCCGGTTCAGCCCGATGCCCGCTTCATCGAGGTAGACTACGGCCCCGATGAAAACCACAGCGAGGAAGAAACCAAGGCTCGCCTGGGTGCTGATATTGCAGCAGCACAGGGTACCGACCCGAGCACCCTCACCGCCGAGGAGCTGGATGCCCTGGGCGAAGCTGCTATTGACAAGTGGAACGCCGAGGCCATCGTCCCCCCGGGTTGGAAGGTCGATGTGCAGCAGATTATCGACAACTGGACAGCCCTGGCTGGCGAAGTGAACGATGGCGAAGTTCTGCTCTGCGTATCCTCCAACGGCACAATTCGTTTTGCCCCGCACATCACGGGCGACTACGCAGGCTTCTGCGCCACGCACGATATCAAGGTAGCCACCGGCGGCGTCTGCATCTTCACCAGTGAGGATGGTACCACCTGGCAGTGCAAGGAATGGGGCGTAAAAGCCTTCAAGCATGCATAACCCCTCACCCACACTAAGCATATGAGCATATCCAAGCTCAAACCCGCCTGGATTAAGGAGTTCAAAGACTTTGCACTCAAAGGCAATGTGGTCGACATGGCAATCGGTGTCATCGTGGGCGGCGCCTTCGGCAAGATTGTGACCTCTTTGGTAAAAGATATCATCATGCCGGCATTCTCCATGCTGACAGGTGGCAGCAAGAACCTCGCAGAACTGAGCTTTGCGCTCAGCGATGCCCCGGATGCTCCGGCTATCAAGTACGGTGCTTTCTGCCAGACGGTGGTGGATTTCTTCATTATCGCCCTTACCATCTTCCTGACCATCCGCCTCATCTGCTCCATCAAGGCTAAGTTCAAGAAGCAGGAGGAAGAGAAGCCCGCCGAGCCGGCAGCCCCCGCCCCCACTCCGGAGGACATTCTGCTGCTGCGTGAGATTCGCGACGCCCTCAAGAAGTGAACAGAAAACAACTCATAGCCCGGGTTCAGCGCTATATGGGCCCGGGCGCCACACGAAACACCGCCTCTGCCGCAGTAGAGGCGGTGCTCTCA
The DNA here is from genome assembly GCA_017390945.1 of Akkermansia sp. GTDB lineage: Bacteria > Verrucomicrobiota > Verrucomicrobiia > Verrucomicrobiales > Akkermansiaceae > Akkermansia. Next base: position 4,794 of record JAFOZZ010000166.1, on the reverse strand, counting down.
TCCATAGAACAGGCGGCACACTCCGCGCCTAAGCTGCACGTGGCTCATTTCGGGACATTCGAAGTCAACGACAAAGAGCGCCTCACCTTCCGCCCGGCAAAGAACTTCTTACCGGAACGAAAAAATTGATGCAGCAAAAGGACGGAAATGAGGCCAGCGGATAAGAAATCACCCCCCAAATTGAATCACACTAAGAAAAAGGCTATGCACAGAATACAACACCAAAGGATATTACCAGTAAAGAGCTTCCATGCTTTAGTGTGTTTATTATTGTTGCAATCATGTTGTAAACAAGAAGTTGAATGGGATAATTATTGTATCGAAGGCGTTTATTACGGTGTCTCTCCGGTCCCCGGTGATACTTCATATTCAAAGACAATCGTTAATAAGGATGGGAAAATTCAACTTCACGAAGAAATCTATAAAACCGAGAGTGGTAAGATAAAGAAAAATATCATTTATGCAGAAGATAAACGTAACAGGCAATAGGTAAAAGGCGGCCTTACGCAATTTCAGCAAACAAAACCGGCTCTGCTTTCACAGAGCCGGTTTTGTTTGAATGAATGGGATGTTGTCAGCCTTATTTAGCGGGGAGCGTCACCTTAAACAGCGGCGTGTAGGGGCGCTCTGCGGAATCGGCATAGGGAGTAATGACACCATCCTTAATAATGAAGAGCTGTTCCTCGCCCTCGGTGCAACGCACAGCCTTACCATCGGTGCTGACGAAACCAGCGTAGGTGCAGCGGGAATCGGTAATGGGCAGCACGGAGTTCAGAATCTCAGCATAGTAATCGCGGGCGGCAACCTGAGCAAAGAACTCGCGCCAGCGGGCATCGAGCGCCGAAGCGTGCATGATGTACCAGCAACCGGGATACAGCGACGAGTTGGCAATGATGGACTTGTACTTCTCGATATCCTGTCGCAGGCTCTCGGAGAATGCCAGACCAGAGGAGAACGTATCAAGACGCTCAGCCATACGGATAGCCAGGCCGAACATATAGGCACGTGCCAGCTCGGGGCAGTTCGGATCCGCCTTGGTGGCAATGTTGTGCATGAGACGAGCGGGAGTAATGCTACCGGAGACAAGCGCCTCGCGCTCAAAGCCCATCGCCTTGCGCTGACCATTAAGCACCACAGGGGTCATCTCCTTCACGGCGGCCTCACGCAGGTTCACCTTGCGGCGGGAAGGAAGCCCCTGCCCATTAGCCAGCGTCATCACAGTGTTCTTACCACGCTTCGATACAGTACCCACGTACACGGAGGAATCCTGAAGTGCGCGGCGCAGGCCACTCTTCCACGAGTTATTGCGGTCGGACAGCATGAGGTCAATCAGCACCTCTATCTTCTCCGGACGAGCCAGACTGTAGACAGATGCACCATCAGCATACATGCTCTTAACCGCCTGAAGCGTGGGCAGAATCTGCTCCGGTGCAATCGGGGAGGTCTGCACGGCCTGGAAATCGGCCAGCTTAAATGCACGCATGGCGGCATCCTCCTTACCAATGAGGGCACGCACATCCGCAGCACCGAATGCATTGGAAACAGAGCCATAGCAATCACCACAGGCTTCAATCGAGGCAGCAAAGTCCTCCAGCCCCTTCACCCCCTTCAGAGTTTCAGGCAGAGCGGCGAGAGCCTTCGTGCGGTTGGTGCGGGCTACCAATTCCTCGCGCAGACTGGGCAGCAGCGGCAGAGAGTTAGCATAGCTATCATATGTATCCACCGCGCTCTGGGCAACGGAGGGCTCAAGCGAGGCGCGACTCTGGGCGTGCAGCAGACGAGCAGCAGCGGTCTGCATGACCTTGCACACGGCAGCATCCTCATCCTTCGTGACATTGAGCAACTTATCGCAGGAGCGGAACTCGCTATACAGAGCCTTCAGCGCTTCCATATCGGCATCCTGAGAGGGATGAGCAAAACGAGCCAGAACCTTGGGACGAATCTCGGCCAGGCGGTCGTAGAACTTACCCATCAGAATGCTGGCCTCCTTATTGGCCGTGGTGTTATACTCCGTCTTGAGCTTCTCCTCCACCTGGCGCACCTTGTCAACAAGCACGAGACCACTCGTCAGCTCGGCGGCGCTCACGGAAGAATTCGTCAGCATATCCGTAGCCTCGGAAAGCGCAGGAGTAATCTCAGCAATCTCTGCCTGGTAGGCGTTGTAGCCCTTCAGCCACGCGTCAGCCTGCTCCAGAGTTTCAGCATAACCGCTATGGACAGCCTTGCAGAATCCGCGCATGGGATCCAGACCACCCACCAGCTCACTCACCTCCACAACCTTCTTGTCCTTCATACCTGCAACCAGGTTCCCCTTCAAGGAGCCAGCACGGGCAAAGGCAAAGACGAAGGCCGCAATAGCCAGCAGAATGATGGAAACGACCACGCAGATAGCTGTACGAATGAGCACACGGCGGCGGTGCTGAGCTGTAAGAATAGCACGCACTTTGTCCTGCTGCTCCTCAATCAGCGACAGCAACTCCTTCGCCTCGGGCAGCTCACGGAGCTTTGCGGTCTCCTGGTGGCGCACATGGAGCTCCTGCTCGCAGCGAGCGAGGCCCTCGGAGGCAATAATCTTCTTTTCGAGGGCGCGGAAAGCGTCCAGCTGTTTGTTGTAATCGGCACGCAGCTTTTCAGCGCGGCAGAAACGGTGCCAGTCCTCGTGCACACGGGCAATGATAGCGCTCTGCTCCGGCGTGAAAGAAAGGTGTTTTTCCTGAGCAAAGATTTCAATGCTGACGGCCATGTCCTCGCGGGCGCGCAGCTCCGTGGTGGAACGCATCTTGCCCATGGCGGAAATGAGCATGCTCTGCCAGTACTTACGCTCAGCCTCATCTACACGGGCAGCGGCATCGCGATACCCCACAAGCCCCTCCAGCTCAGACTCCTCGGCCATGAGGCGCAGCTTACGTACCAGCTGAGTGATTTTGGCCAGGTTACCACCCTCAAGCACGCTGGGCAACTCACTGGCAGCCACCTTATAAATGCGCTTACCAATAGTGCGAGCATAGCCAGCCAGCGTGTCATCGCTGGGGTTCTCCTCCAGCAGTTTCTGCAAAATACTGAAGCTCTCTTCATCGCGGCCAGCGGCGCTGGCATCATTAAAGCGGCGATAAAGGGCGCGAGCAAAGGCGGAAGCACCCTTGGGCTCTTTCAGTTGAATCGGTTGCGTATTTTCTTCTTCTGCAGGTGCTGCAGGCTGAGTTTCTTCAGGTTCCGTCGACATGACACAAAGCGGAGTATAATGTGGATAGAGGATAGCACAAATAATACCCTGACTCAATCTTTTTTCGTGTCAAATTTGTGCGGTTTCAGTCGGAAACGAAACATTGCCACACAAGGACGCAGGGATTACCTACCCAGGCGCTGCTGCCAGTCACGCAGCATGACAGCAAAGGGCATGGACGCCTCCGTGCTATCCGCGTAAGGATTGAGGCGGAAGGCGTCCTCATAGCGAGTCAGCAGCATGAGGCACAACACTTGTAACTCATCCGCCAGATGTGCTTTATTCAGGGTTGCGGCGGCCTCAGCCACCACTTCGGGCGAGCAGCCCGGGGTGTAGGTGCGGGAGCAGCGGCGCTTGAGCATGTCGAACATCGCGGTAGACACTTCGCACACCTCCAGCAGCACGCGAGCCTCCTCTGCCATGTGGCGGGAAATACCGCCTTCATTCAGCAGCTGTTGCAAGCAATGACGAGCTTCCGCCATATTATGCTGCGCCATAGCCGTCTTTGCCTGTGCAAACAGGACAGTATCAACCGCCGGCGCCCAGTTGAAAAGTAAGCGCGAAAATTCAGCAGCAAGCCCGGAGTAAGGAGCCACGGACGCCTGAGCCGCCATTTCTGCACGTTGCATGGCTACCTCGCCCTCTGCCAGCTGTTTATCGTGCAGGAGGTAGCGAGCATACCACACATAACACAGAGCACGCACCTGTTCCTTACGAATGGAGTCTATTTCCGCATCCTCGCCCCGCATAGCAGCCTCCACCACAGCAAGCTGCTCCATCAGTTCAGCAGCAGCGGGGGCTACCGCATTCTTTCGCCCCAGGTGGTGACGGAATAACTCCAGAGCGCCATCTCGCCCCACGGAGTCACCACGAATCTCTGACAGCAAGGCAGCATTTAAGGCGCACCACGCGCACAATGCAGGTTCGTCCTCCTGGGTAGCCAACGAGTGGTATTCCTCGATAGCCTTGGCGTAATCTTTCTCGGCCAGAGCTGTTTCGGCAGCAGCCAAAGTTCTCAGGCCATCCCATGTATAATCATCCCCGGAGGCAGCCAGCACCTGACGCTCCGCAGCCGGTGTACCCAGCAACACGCCCACAGAAAGGGCAGCTATACCCAGTATCGCCGTGAGCGATATATCGACCAGGAATGCACGGCGAGCCTTATGACGATTCTCTGGAGAGTTCTCCGCCTTGGTGCTCGCCATGGCAGCCTTCACGGCTCGCAGCTCAGCCAGCAAATCGCGGTACGTAAGCGGGCGGCGCTTCGGCTCGAAAGCCGTCATGTGGTCAATAAGGTCACAGAGAGACTCATCGGCCTGCGGCATCACCGTCTTGAAGGCAGGCAGCTTGGCCTTGCACTGCAACAATTCAGTAACGGAGGTTGTATTCTCCTTAAAGGTTTCGGAGCCGGTCAACAGGAAGCGCAGCGTCATGCCGAGCGCGTAAATATCTGTTCCGTTGCTACCGCAGGCAACGATCACCGTCTCGGTGCAAACGAAGCGCCTCCCGCCGTGGTATCCATCTTCCTCGGTGACGAGCTGAACGCTGTCCTTGAGGCAATCGAGAACGAT
>JAFOZZ010000165.1 GCA_017390945.1 Akkermansia sp. | reverse complement strand
GCTGCTCCGCGGTGGGCACAATGGGGGCATCTTTTTCTTTTGCCCGACCACGGGTGGTGAGCAAGCTGGGTTTCCGCTGCGGATTGCTTTCCTCGGTTGTGGTTGCGGGCTTTTTAGCGCTCTGTGTTGCTTTTTTTCGGGCCTGTTCCTCTGCTTCAGCGGCCTCGCGTGCTTTTTCCTCGGCTTCTTCGCGGGCACGTTCTTCAGCCTCAGCCTTGGCTTCAGCAGCTTCGCGTGCTTTTTCCTCGGCTTCTTCGCGTGCGCGCTCTTCGGCTTCAGCCTTGGCTTCAGCAGCTTCGCGTGCTTTTTCCTCGGCTTCTTCGCGGGCGCGCTCTTCGGCCTCGGCCTTGGCGCGTGCCGCCTCAGCCGCTTTGGCTTCTTCGAGAAGACGTTTTTCTTCAGTAATCAAAGCTTTTTCCAACTCACTGAGAGCGAGACGTTGCGCTTCGGCATCTTCTGCGGTGAGCGGGGCTTGCTGCTGGGTCAGGGTGCAGGAGCTCAGCATCATCATGGAGCATATGCACAATATGTAGCCTGGGCGTTTCATGAGCGCTTATACTATCATGATTACTCATTGTTTTCAAGCCCTATTCATGCAGATGGCAAGGCATGCACCGGAAATAGAACACCCGGCTGAATAACGGGGCGGGTAGCAATTTCAAGGAGCCTCTTATTTTCACAAATTGCATGGTTGAGGCCAATGTCATAAAAGTATATTTCGAATATTGAGTTGAGGGATGAATTATGGTAGTGTGAGAGGGTATGAATGTGCTGGTGGTCGAAGATGATTTGGATATCGCTGAATTGGTGGCGTTTAATCTGGAGCGCCAGGGGTGGGGCTGCGTATTGGCGCATCATGGAAATGAGGGGTGGGAGCAGATTCAGCGTATGCGGCCGGACCTGGTCATACTGGATGTGATGCTGCCGGGTATGGATGGCATGCAGATATTTCGCCTTATGAAGGAGAGCGAGATGACGCGCGGAATCCCGGTGATATTTCTGACGGCTCGTGGTGAGCTCGATGCGCGGCTGGAGGGCCTGAGTCTGGGTGCAGATGATTATGTGACCAAACCATTCAGCCCGAAAGAACTGGTGCTGCGGGTGCGGAATGTGCTGGCACGGGCGAATGCAGGAGCTTCTCAGCTGGTGGTGCGATGCGGTTCTTTTGTACTGGATAAGAACACACTGGCCGCCACGCAGGCAGGCTCTCCACTGGATTTGACCACGGCCGAATTCAAGTTGCTGGCGTATCTCATGGAGCGCCCCGGCAAGGTGCAGGACCGCTATGACCTGCAGAAGGTGCTGTTTGGCTATGCCGATACGACTCAGAGCCGCGCGCTGGATACGCATGTGAAGCGCCTGCGGCAGAAACTGGGTGACTTTTCCGGGTGCATCGGCACTGAACGCGGCGTGGGCTATTATTTTACCCCTGATACAGAATCATGACGAAGCGACTGACAACATGTTTGCTGATGGCTCTGGCGATGAGCGCTGGCGCTGCCGACTACGCCAATCTGAAAGATAAGTTCTGTGATGAGCAGAACAAGGTGATTTACGATGGTGCCGGGCGATTTGCTGTGAAATCGCCCGCAGTGAGTGAGTTGGAGCTCACCATCGATATAGCGGCGCTGGAAAGTTACCTGGGCTCGAACGACTACAAGCAAGGTCCCATGGTTACATGGGAAATGACCATGCCTGGTGGCCGGAAACTGGTGTATGGCCTGGCTGATACCGCAAAGTATCTCACCTGCTACTGGGGCGAACAACCCTGGGAAAAAGACGGGGTAGTGGCATACGATACGCTTAAGAAACTGGCCATAAATGGTAAGGTTACCTTGCAGGTGTGTATTAACCCCCGACTGGGAACAACCGTGCGTTGCGGGGAAAAGACTTTGCTTGCTGCACCTAATCTGAAGACTCAGCTTGCCTTTGATACCACACATGCCTATGCTGTGAATACCAATTACGTGACGGCTGTGGGAATCAGGTCGGCCTCTTCACTGGATACCGCCGGCTACAAAGAACCGGAGGACTACACAAAGCCCTTTATCAGAACCAGTGAAAACTCACTTGGCCGCGTGATGTTCTGCGGCGATTCCATCACACACGGTGTAAATGACCAGACCTGGCGCTGGCCCAGATAATATTAGTACTAACAAAGTTGTTATGCAGTACTCATTTAATGGTACAAATTGGAATATAATATCAACTCAGGAAGATAGAGTTGAAATAGATATAACTAATAAACAAAGAGTTTATTTTAAAAATTTAGGCACCTCATTACAATATAAATATTACGACAGTAATTACAATAGCGATGTGTGGGGGTTTAAAGGTTTCTATTTTTACTCAGATAACTCAGATAATACTTTTAAAGTAGGTGGCCCATTATCTTCGCTTGCTGTTATGGGTGATTATTCTTATAGTAATTTATTTAGTAGGGATAGAAAACTAACCGATGCTTCAGAACTTATTTTACCAGAAGATACGGCTGAAGGTTGTTATGAGCAAATGTTCCAAGAATGTATAAGTCTTGTAAATGCGCCTGCTCTTCCCGCAACAACTTTGGCTAATAAGTGTTATAGTAGTATGTTCTATGGTTGTACAAATCTCGTAAATGCCCCTGAATTACCTGCAACCACTTTGGCGGAGGACTGTTATAATGCTATGTTCTATGGTTGTACAAGTCTTGTTAATATTCCATCTATACTACCCGTAACCACTTTGGCT
>JAFOZZ010000164.1 GCA_017390945.1 Akkermansia sp. | reverse complement strand
GTCAAGCCTATTTTCGCCCGCAAGTCTCTTCGAGTGACAGCTCAGGGGACGTTTTGCGCGATTTTCCTTGCGCGTGGGGCGGGATGGGGGTAGAATACGGGCGTTATGAGTACGATTTATGATTCTATTACGGCTGGCATGAAAGCGGCTATGCTGGGTAAGGACACGGTGACGCTGGGTGCGCTGCGCAGCTTGAAGGCTGCCTTGCAGAATGCTCAGGTGGCTAAGGGTAATGCCCAGGAGCAGCTGTCGGAGACTGAGGCTCAGAATGTGGTGCGCAAGCAGATTAAGCAGCGCGAGGACGCTATCGCCATGTACGAGACCGCTGGCCGCCCTGAGTTGGCAGAGAAAGAGCAGGCCGAGATTAAGGCGCTGGCTGCATTCCTGCCGGCCGAGATGACTGAGGAGGAGGTGATGCCCATCCTTGAGGCTGTGATTGCTGAGCTTGGCGCTACGTCCAAGAAGGACATGGGTCGCGTGATGAAGGAGATGCAGGCTCGCACGGCTGGTGCCGCTCCTGGTAAATTGCTTTCCAAGCTCGTAGGCGCTCGCCTGGCTTAATGCTATGTTCTGTGCCGTTATAGTGGCTGCGGGCAGCTCGCGCCGCGCTGGTTTTGACAAGCTGGCGGCTCCCCTTGCCGGGGAGCCGGTGCTGCGCCGCAGTGTGCAGGCATTTGTGGATGCCGGGTGTGCTGCGGTGGTTGTGGTGTGTCCCCCTGAGCGCTGGGAGACCGTAGGGCTGGCCACGGCCGACTATGCTGTGCCGGTGTTGCGTGTGGATGGCGGGGCTGAGCGTCAGGATTCTGTCGCCGCGGGGCTTGCCATGTTGCCCGCCGGTACACGCTGGGTAGCGGTGCATGATGGTGCCCGCCCGCTGATTACACCGCAGGGCATTCGCGATTGTCTGGCTGCTGCCGCTCAGACGGGCGCTGCTGCCTGTGCCCACCCGGTGGTGGATACTCTGAAGCGCGCCGATGCAGATGGTTGCAGCTTGCCCGAGAAGGTGAGCCGCGATTGCCTGTGGGGTATGGAAACACCGCAGATATTTGATATCGAGTTGCTGAAGCGTGCTTACTCCTGTGTGGCCGAGCAGGGGCTTGTGGTGACGGACGAGGTCAGCGCCATGGAGACGCTGGGCATTCCAACCCGCCTGGTGCAAGTGGGGGCTAACCTCAAAATTACGCTGCCCGGCGATTTGGAGCTGGCGGAGCTGATATTTATCCATCGCGGCAACGCATGAGTCTGACGGGGCAGCTGGTGTGGGTGCTGGGCGCGGGCTTCCTGGGGCGCGTGCTGGCCACCCGCTGCCGCGAGGCCGGGGCTCGGGTGCTCTCGATTGATGTTGCCCCGGAGGCCGGTGCCGATATTTGTGCGGATGCCGCTGCCCCGGGCGTGCTGGCGGGGCTGGAACAGCCTGCTGCTGTTTTTTGCAGCCTGGCCACGCGTGGCGGTACGGTGGAAGATTATCGCCACTGCTACCTCGATACCATGTGTGCTCTGTCAGCGGCTCAGCTGGCGGGGCGATGCGTTTTCTGTTCCTCGACTTCGCTTTATGCCGGTGTGAGTGAGCGCTCTGCGGTATTGACTGAGGCTGAGAAAATTGTACTGCAAGCCGGTGGCTGCGTGGCGCGATTGGCTCCGTTGTATGGGGAGGGGCGCTGCGAACTGCTGCGCCGTCACCTGGTCGGGGAGCCTCGGCTGCCGGGGCCTCCGGAGCGAGTGCTCAATTATGTGCATGTAGAAGATGCTGCGGCGGCTCTGTTCCTGCTGGCAGAACAAGCGGCTTCTGGTGTATATGCTGTTTGTGGTGAATCTTTTACAAAAGAGCATGCGTATCGCGAGCTCAGCCGCATTACCGGTGTGCCTGCGGCGACTGCGGATGCCCCGCAAGGCAAGCGCAATATCACAATGGCACCGATAGACTCCACCACCATGCGTGCGCTGGGGTGGGCGCCCCGGCACAATCTTTTGCAGGAAGCGGCTACAATGCGCTTATCTTGACATCTCCATGAGTGGCGCGACCAGGGGGATGCGCTCGTAGTCTGTCAGGGGCATTTGTGTCAGGAGCGAAAGCCCCAGGTAGTACAGGCAACCAAAGGCGACCGGTGCACAGAACACGGCGCTGTAGAGAATCCAGCGCCCACCGCCGATACCATGCCGCCTGTTACTGTGCAGCAAGAGGGCATGCAGCACGGGAACGGCGGCTGTCAGGAGGACAAGGGTGACAGGCGAGAGCCCCATCAGGTGCGCCAAGTAAAGCACCCAGGAGGTCACGCTGGCTGCAATATACGGATTGAAGATGCAGGCACCCAGCATCAGTACCAGGATGAACACAGGGATATAGAGCAACACTGTGCCCAGACTGCATCCTCGGGCTATGAAATTCAGGCTTCTTTCGCTGCGTGGTACGTGCATGGTGGCGTATGGATTCAATCTGTAGTATATCATTTGTAACACTCTTGTAAAGTTAATTCTTGTTTTTCTCCTTTTCCTGGTGGAGGATGTGTGCTACACTGGCTTTGCACGATTGCATGCGCACGGATTATTACCAGCTTCTGGAGATTGGACAGAAGGCGACTGCCGCCGAGATTAAAGTGGCATATCGTCAGCTGGCTAAGCGCTATCATCCGGATTTGAATGTGGGGAATCCTGCCGCGGAAGAACGCTTTAAGCTGGTGGCTGAGGCGTACCGTACACTTGGTGAGCCTGAGCGGCGAGCGGATTACGATGCCTGGCTGGAGCGCCAGTCCCGCCTGAGTAATGCCCCTGAGCTGGCGGCCATGGCGGCTCGCCGTGGGGTGCGCGTATCGGTGCGCCGCGCCTATGAGCGCCGCGAGAATCGGGGCCGCCACCGCCGCCGGGAGGGCGTGCGCGGTGCACATGTACCCCACCTCTTTGCGCTGCGCTCCCGAGGGGATAGCGGCGGCTTTGTCCATTTTGTCGTCTTTTATTCGCTGTGTCTGGCCATTATGGTGCCGTGGTTTATCAGCTATGCCGGGCGCGAAGCGCCTCCTACGGTGTACGATGGTCCGCGCCGCTCCAATAAGCTACCCGGTGAATCAGATTTGCCGCCCGAGGTGCAGGAGCGCGAGTTGCGTAATTTCCATGCTCGTATCAGCCAGGCCGCTGAGGCGGGGGAGCCGTGGGCTCAGTTCCGCTACGGCATGATG
>JAFOZZ010000163.1 GCA_017390945.1 Akkermansia sp. | reverse complement strand
CGTAGAACTTCATCTCGGCGTAGGCCACGGCACGCGTCACGACCTTTTCCTTCCCTCTCTTTTACCTCTCCAGCACCCCACCCGGAAGGTTGTACCCGGTGGCGAGTTTCGCAACTCAGCCTTGGTGCTACGGAAAGTCCGCAAATGAAAAACTGCCTCGCCCGGCCGATTTACCGCGTCGCATTTTTCAGCGTTTCGCTTGCTCTTTCGGGCTTCACCGTGTCGGTGTGCCGAGAAGTATACACGAATCATTGCCGCACGTCAAGCTCATTTTTCAAAAATTTTACATTTTTTTGTGTACAATCCCATATTTCGGCGCCATAAAGCGCTGAAATGGAAAGAATTCAGGGGTATTAAAAAAAATCAGTTTTTCTTTGTGGCCAGGTGAGATTTAAGCAAATACTCGTAAAACGGCAGAACTTCGACGGCGATTTTATGCTTTTTTGCCGCTGCCTTACGAAGCCACTCGGTAACCTGCACCACATCCGGCTTACCGGTCAGCAAACCGAAGTAGGCTGCATCTGACATTCCCATCGCTATATCCGCAGATTCCGTCGGTACTAACCGCTGTAACCACTCAAAACTCTTGTTGACATCTATCACGCCACCAAAACCACAGGTGTAGTAGTTACTCAACAGAGAGGCGGCAAGATACTCGCCGGCATGTGCAGCGCGCTCAAGAGCTGACTTATAGTGTTCATTTTGCTCGACCGGAGCATCCCAGTTCATTTTCTCCGAAGCTTCCACGCAGATTGCTATGGGGTGTTCCAATTCCACGGCTCGAGCAAGCCAGACCTTTGACGCGGGGCCGTAGCCATCCGTTATATAAGCACGATGCAAATACTGAGCCCAGCACTCATCTGCCCCGAGTTGCGGCATTTGCTCATCCGGCACCGGAGTAGTTGCCCGCGCCAGCTCGATAAACTCCACCGTGCGCTGAGCACTATAACAGCCACCGGCAGCCGCCCGGCGGAGCCATGCCTGCCCGACAGCCGGATTCTGAGCCGTGCCGCGTCCCGTTGCATAGCACTCTCCCATCATACCCATGCAGGCGGGGTTTCCGGCAAACGCTCCGAATGAGTACATGTTGAGGGCCTGCTTATCATCCTTCTCTACTCCATACCCCCTGCTGTAGCAGTAGCCTAACCAATAAAACGCCTCTGAATTCTTCTGCTGCGCCGCCTTCTGCAGTAAACGAATCCCTATTGAGGGTTCCCTTTTCACACCATCTCCGGTAAGATAACACCAAGCCAGCATTACAATAGCAGACTGGTTACCGCCCTTGGCGGCCTGTAACATATAAGCCAACGCCTTTGATGCATCCTTCGGTACCAGAACACCTATTTTATGTATTTTAGCCAGTTCTGTACAACAAACAATATCACCGGCCTCGGCACCGAGTGTGTACCAGTGCAACGCTTTCTCCACATTCTGCTCCACCCCCAACCCCAAATAATAAGCCATGCCCATGTAATGGCAACTCTGCGGATGATGCGGCCCGGCCGTATCTTCAAAGCGACTGCCATCCCATAACTGTTCCTCTGCAGCATGAGCAAACACCCCCGCCAGAGTAGCCATTGCTACGCCACACACCAATGACAAAATACGAGATAACTTCATAATCAACTCTTCCTATATCACATACGCATAAGAGTGTCAAGCTTACGTTTACGAAAATTGTTTGACACTCCCACTTGCATTTGCTAGTATGGCCGCCTATGAAACCCACACTACTACTCATCCCCCTTCTGGCATCGCTGGCCTGTGCAGCACCTGTCAATCCCACCACTCTTCGCCTGAACGATTTACCGGAACCCCTGCTGTGGAGTATACGCAGCTCTGCACTCCGCCTATGCGGCGGTGAGCCTGTCACCTATACCGGAAATAGATTTCCCGCAGAGTGGCGCCCAAACTACGAAAACGCCGGTACCCCACCAGGTGGACTCGTTATTGTGCAGGCCGTCGATTTAACAGGTGATGCACAGCCGGAATATGTGCTGCGCCATTCCATCGAAGGCGGCGAATACCAGGCCAGCACAGGCTACGTATGTGACTCTTCCCTGAACTACCGCGCTACCATACCACTCTCTCAGCTAAGCGAAACATATAAGGAAAAACTCAAGCAGCAGAAAATTTACGCCGCAACCCTGCACGACCTGCTCAGCTCTGATTCACCCCGCTGGCTGGAGCTGAGATCTCCCGACCACTTTGCCTATCGAGACAGGGTGGGATGGGATGTAGACTACAGCCAATACATGATGCCGGAGCAGGCACTGCATGCACTCAATAAACACCTGGGCATTACCACAGCACCGACAGATGCCAATATTCCCAGCCCGCTGTTCCCCACACGCATTGTTCACTATGATGACCTCCCGCCCAAAAAAGTAGCAAAGTATACAGAATTACCCGCACCGAAAGGCCAGCCACCGCTGCCCAATCTGCAAACGGCGCCCAAAGTTCTGCTGAGTTACCTACTGAGCTGCTCTGACAGCTTTGATTTTGAAGATGTTCAAAATGAATACGAACAGACGAGCGAAACCCGTGGCGGCGAAATCCGCGTGATAATGCAAGATTTGTTCGGTGGGTCGGAACCCGAATACCTGCTTACCTACCACGCGCCGCTCAGCTATGGTACAGAAGCGCCTGCCTACACACCTACCTTCGTCTTCGACCACAAAGGAACCTACCACTACACCATCGACAACGCCCCGTATGATACCGTACCTATTTTCCACATGCTGTGGGACTCGGTAAGAAATACAGACCATACGGCCGGCGAGTTTGCATGGGAGAAAACCCGGTACGAAAATGGCGTGCGCTACATCTGGTACCAACATGAACTGCGCGAAAAATACGCACGCCTCGTCATCTGGCATTCCTACGATTGCTTCGACAAATCCGGCAACTACAGCACCCCGCCACGCCAGATTGAGCTCATCTGTACCGCCAACGGCACCTTCCGCACAGATTCCTCCTGCGCCGCAGGGCGCCCCGGTTGCTTCCGATTCATCGAATACCGGAGCGTACTCGAACACGTCTGCAATGAGAGTATGCGCACCCCCGAGCAGCCCCACACAGGCTCACCCTTCATCCGAACATCTCTGCATGAGTTCCTCACCTCCCCTCACCCCCGGTGGATTGTAACGGATGAGATTGACAAGCTCCCGGAAGATATGAGAACGGCCGCAGGAACATTCACCACACAGGAGGCTATCAACATCCTGCAAAAACATGTGCAGGACTAACCCCGCTACCACACAAAGGCTTGGTATTCTCTGCTCCCTTTATTTCGCACAGTCAGCGGCTCATCGGGGACTTTCACTGCAGTGCGCATATCGCGTCGGTCGAACAAAAAATGCACTCGCTTGTTTGAGGCACGAGTGCATTCGATTCGGCACCGAAACAGCGCCCAACTGTTATGATAAGCGCTATGAGAGCTGCTTCAAGAAACCACTTTCGTTCAGATACAGCTTAGATGAGCAAGTATAGGGCGAGGCCAGGCTCGGGCCGGAAAGTACGACACTATCCTCTACACCACCCACACCCTGCACCTTAAAGCACGGAAGCAGCAAACCACGGCTGTGCGGCAACACACCCAGCTGCACCGTACCATCAGCCAGCTTAAACACGCTGTGCACTGTGCTCATGGAAATAATGGTACCATCAGCTGTAGCACAGCACGGACGCCAACGCATATTCGGCGTGGAAATAGCCGGGCCATTACTGAAATCGTAGAACGGCATCTGGCGCGGAGGAATCGCCTTGAGCAGAATCTTACGCATGTGCATGCTGCCCACAATCTGCGAAATACGGCTCTCGATAATCTCGTCCGCGCTTTCGATAAGGTGCACCGGAGTACGCGTAATGATAGGCCACAGCACCGAAAGCACCATCTCGTGCGGCTCACCATGCCCCACGGTCGTCAGGAGACAATGGCGACCTTCTTTCAGCGCATTCACTCGGCGCACCTGCTCCACATTCAACCACATGCGATGCAGACGCGTCAGGTCACGCGTACCATCGATAAGAAGCTGCAGCCACTTACGACCTGGCTCGGGACAATCCTCGGGAATCTGGCAACTGATGATAGCGCCGGCTACCTGGAACCCATTCAGCGAACCACCGGGCCAATATACGATGGGACGACGCCCACGCACCTCAAGCATGCGCAGCAAATCCTCTCGACCACCGCCACCGGAAGCAGCCAAACAGCCAGCAGACAGCTCACGGAAAGCCGACAGAACTTCCGAGGAATTGAAATCCTGATACATCGGCTTACCTACAGAAACCGTATAGGCGTAAGGCAAATGACGAGGAAGCTTGAAAGGCAGTGAATAGAAGAAGCGGTTGCGATAGTATGAGAAAATGCTACCCCACAGACCATCCATGTAAATGGGGATGATGGGTGCGTGTGCACGGCGAGCAATCATCTCCATACCACGACGAATGGGGGTCAGACACCCTGTGCGAGTCAACTGCCCTTCCGGGAAAATGCAAATCAGATCGCCATTCTCAATACCCTTGGCAGCTTTCACAATAGCTTCACGCGGGTTCTTGCTGGAAATAGGCAGTGAGTTAAAGATTTCCAGCACCCATCCCAACAGCTTAGCAGCCATGAACTCCTCTGCCACCACAAAGCGAATGGGGCGAGGGCAAATCATCGTCAGGAACAGAGCATCTGCATACGTAACGTGATTGCACACGATAAGTGCACCGCCCACCGGAGGAATACGGTCAGCATTGATAACACGCGGACGGTAGAAGAAGCGCATGCACCAGATGCCAATCATGCGGATAAACTCCTGCGGAATCAAACGCAGCGAGGTCACCATAATGAATGCACTCAGCAAGAACAGCACCATGAACTGGTCGCGCGGACCAGCGCCATAATGATTCATCAGCCACATGACTACCACGGCCACAAGCCCCATGAGGTTATCAATCAGATTACCAGCGGCAATGATGTTACCGCGATTGGCGGGGTCGCAGTTATCCTGCAAGAAAGCATTGAGCGGCACCAGATAAGCGGCACCGAATGCGCCGGTAAGCGTCAGGAAAATATTGCTTGGCAAGGTGCCTACCTCAAGCATCGTCAACATAAACGTACTAATCGTCACACCAATAGCGCCGAAGGGGATAAGCCCCAGCTCATTCTTACCACGGCACAGCAGCGATGCAACTGCACCACCCAGAACCACGCCACCACCCAGCCAGGCCATCAGGATGCCGCACTGCATGGAGAAGTCCATATTCGGGTCAACAGCTGCCATCTCCTTGGCAATCTGAATCAGAATCAGGAACAGAGAGCCGGCAAGACTCCAGAAGTACGCAATACCCAGCTCGCTCAGGCGCAGCTCGCGATCCTTCCAAAGATACTTCACCTGCACGAAGTGCTCGTACAACAAGCTCCAGGAGAAAGGCTTATGCGGTTTACTGTGATAACGCGGCAGCCAGAAGGAACAAGCCGCCACAGCACCAGCAGCACACATGAATACCCAGGTGGGCAGTTTCACGGCACTCCAGCCGGCCTCCTGGTCAGCCACAGCCTGCGGCATTTCGGCATTGTACGCCTCCAGCAGGTAACTGAACCAGAAGAACACGCCAATCTGAGCCAACAGCAGCACAAACACAAGGCTGATTTCGATAATACCAGAACCGAAGCCAATGTAACGCGAGCCCAGCAAGTCCTTCACAATACCCTTCTTAGCCGGGCTCAGAATCGTAGCCTGAGTAGCAAACACAGCGAACCAGATAATGGCTGCACGCATATCGTGCTGATAGAAGCAAAACAACATGCACCCCATCACAAATATCTGCACCAGACTCATCACCTGAATGATACGAGTCTTGCAGAAGCAGTCCGCCAGCCACCCTACAAGGGGAGAAAACAAAATGTAGGGCAGCACAAATATCGCACCAAGGAAATACTCCAAATCACTGCCAGCAGTACCCCACAACCACACTCCCAGGGGAATCAGCAGGAATTGCACCGCTTTTTCATTGAAAGCATTCACTGCCTGCACGGCCACAAGAGTCCAGAAACCGGCCCATTCCTTGCGAGACGGCTCTTTGTAAGAATGTTCTGTTTCTTCTTGCATATTTTTCTACACTCAGTATCTCATACTTTGCGTTATATGCAAGAAAAAAACGCCATTCTGAGCCCCTGCAGGCAAAAAACAGAAGGCAGGCAGCACCACAGCCGCCTGCCCACTGTTGATATAGGAAAATGAGCTAATACAAAACAAGCGTACTACCTCAGCTGGGGTCTACCCAGCGCCCGTGGCTGCGAATCAGCTCAATCAGGCGCTCAACGGCTTCCTCCTGCGGGATATTAAACTCCACCGGAGTATGCCCCACGTAGAGGTTAATCTTGTTGGGGGCTCCACCCACATAACCGAAATCGGCGTCACTCATCTCGCCCGGGCCATTCACAATACAGCCCATGATGGCAATCTTCACGCCCTTCAGGTGCCCTGTTGCCTTACGAATGCGGGCAGAGGCCTCCTGGATGTTGTAAAGCGTGCGGCCACAGGAGGGACAAGACACATATTCAGTCTTGCTCAGGCGCACACCAGCAGCCTGCAACACATTGTAGGCCAGGTAGGCTGCCTTCTCCGGGTCGGCCTCACGACGAATCAACACGGCATTACCAATACCATCGCAAAGCAGCGAGCCAACATTCAAGCCAGCGGCCATCGGTGCACTCAATACCTCTGCACCGCCCAGCGTATCCTTCAGCAGGATATTGTGACGAGCAGGTATGAGGGCGGCAAGAAGGCGGAACGCCTGCGGCACAGGCATATTCACGCCATCCTTCACCGTTACCAGAGCCGCGGGGGCATCAGCCAGCGCTGCCACCTCCGCCTCCACGGTGGGGTCTACCTCTACCACGCCAGCGGCTTCATATGCCAGCTCAGGCATAAAGTCTTTCATCTTAGCGGGGTCCAGAGCCTCGCAGGCAGCCTGCGGCAGCACCACGCGCACCGGCTCATTCCACCCCAGGCTCACGCCATTGATATCAATGAGGTCAGCCTTGCGCTTGGTGAACGAGAAGGGGTCGAACGAAGCCTCGGGGGTAGTAGCCAGCGGGCTCCACTCCTGCTTCACCCCAGGCTGATACGGAGCTGCCAGCTCAAAGCCGGGCTTCACCTCATATACCGGGTCTTCGGTAAGGGATACACGCAGCGTATCACCAATACCATCTGCCAGCAGGGAACCAATGCCGGTAGCGCTCTTAATGCGAGCGTCCTCACCCTCACCGGCCTCTGTCACGCCAAGGTGGATGGGATAATTCCAGTCACCCCCCTCCTCTGCCAGGCGCTTCACAAGCAAGCGGTATGCCTGAATCATCACCTTCACATTGGAGGACTTCATGGAGAACACAAGCTGGTGGTAGTCCAGCTCGCGAGCCACGCGAGCGAACTCCAGCGCACTTTCCACCATACCCTCGGGGGTATCGCCGTAGCGGTTCAGAATACGGTCAGAAAGCGAGCCGTGATTGGCACCCAATCGCATGGCACGACCATGCTCCTTGCAGAACAGCACCAACGGTGTAAAAGCCTTACGCACACGCTCCAGCTCCTCCTCGTATTCCAAGTCGGTATAGTCACGCTCGACAAACTTCTTCTTATCGATGAAATTGCCGGGATTCACACGTATCTTCTCCACCCACTTGGCTGCCTCCATAGCAGCATCGGGCTTAAAATGAATATCGGCCACGAGCGGCACCTGGCAACCGGCGGCACGCAGCTCGCGTGCCACATGCTCCAGATTCGCGGCATGCACTTTTGTCTGAGCCGTCAGGCGGATAATCTCACACCCCGCCTCTGCCAGAGCCAGAGCCTCCTTTACACAAGCCGCCGTATCGAGCGTGGCAGCCGTAAGCATAGACTGAATACGAATCGGATTGGCACCACCCAAACCAAGATTGCCCACCTGCACCTCACGAGTCAGGCGGCGATTGTACTGAAAAAGATCGGGACAATGGAACATTGAGCTCATGCCCCTATATTACGCCCAGATAACGGGTTTTTCAAGTCCAAAGCAGCAGAATACGCTTTTTACTGTTGACTTTTGAGGCAAAAAAACTAGAATTAAAGCATTCTGAATACTTTTTATAAGCAATGAAAACTCAGACCCATCTCTACATATTTCCGCTTATTCTGGCAGGAAGCATGCTCAGCTCATGCGTATACCGCGGTCACATGGTACCGGAGATGCCCTACAAGCCAACCCGTCCGGCACCTCAGTTGCCGCCGATGCCCACAGTGCAGCCGGTACAGCAGCCCGTTGCCATGCCCGGCGTTATCGCTCCGGTAAAGCCCATACAGCCCACCACCGTAGTAGCTCAGCCCCGCCCCACGCCGGCACTTCCCCCTGTTACCACGCCGAAGCCCCAGCTGCCGCCTGTAACCGCCCCGGCTATCACCCCGGCTCCCGTTGTAAAACCGGTCGTCACGCCCGCCCCGGCACCGGTACATCCCGCTGCTTCGTCTCACATCACGCAGTCTTTCACCCCGCCAGCACTTACCCCGGCTCCGGTCGTCACCCCGGCTGCCGCCCAACCGCCGGTGGTCAATACTGTAACGCCGCCTGCAGCTGACGAGCCGGATTCCGCACCGACGGATCCCAAACTCATCACCAACACCGGCCCCATTCCTGTTGCCATGCGTGTGGAAGGCGATCCCATCCGTGTATACAACCCGCTCGACCACACCAAGACCATCCGCATCATCGACCCGAAGACCGGCAAGGTGCACCCCAGCGGCAAGGTACTGAAGGTCAAGGGTACGAACTTCAAGTTCATTGTCCCGTAAGCTGAGTGGCTATGCCTGCGCCATTTCGCACTGTTACCATCTACGGCCCCGGGCTGCTTGGCGGCTCGGTGGCCCTGGCTGTACGCGACAACCTGCCGGATTGCGAACTTCGCCTGTGGGCTCGCCGAGAGCAACCACTGCAACTGGCGCAGACACTGGGTATCACCCACACCTATACAGACGCTAAAGAGGCCGCCCGCGGTGCCGACCTCATTATTTTTGCCACCCCCATCGGGGCATTTGAAGAACTGGCACGCCTGATTCTGCCCTGCATCGACCGCAAATCACTGGTGACAGACGTAGGCTCCGTAAAAGCATACGTGCACCGCACAACAGGCGAAATGCTCACGGAGCGAGGCCGCATGTTCATCGGCTCCCACCCGATGGCCGGCGCCGAGACCCAGGGGCTGGAAAACGCCACCCCCTCCTTGCTACAGGGTGCCACTGTAGCTATCACCAATCCTCATGGGGTCCCCGCCGAAATGGAAGAACGCCTGGCCGCTTTCTGGCAGGCGCTCGGTGGCCGCACCTACAGCATGCAGCCCCGCAATCACGACCGAGCCGTGGCCCGAATCTCTCACATGCCCCACATCATGGCCGCCTTGGCGGCTCGCAATGCCCTGCCGGGTGATGTCCCCATGGCAGACCTGCAACGACTGGCCTCCAGCGGTTTCCGCGACACCACCCGCGTGTGCTCCGGCGCAGCCAGCATGTGGGCCGACATTCTCTGGGAAAACGACGTCGCCGTGCGCGAAGTGCTCACCAATTGCGTGAACGACCTGCACCGCCTCATCTTCCTGCTGGAGGATCAGGATAAAGCCGGCGTACTGCGCTGGCTGACTGCGGCCAAAGACATCCGCGAAGAAATTCTGCAAAAAGACGGCGAAAACGATTAAGTCCCGCCGCACGCGGCATGCGCGACAATAAAATGGAGGCAACAAAATGCAGATTCGCAGTTGCCATGCCGATAAAAGTGTGATAGTATGAAGGGGCTATGTTAAAAGGAATTTCCCCCGTCATTTCTCCCGAGCTTCTCAAAATCCTGGCCGAAATGGGCCATGGTGATGAAATCGTATTCTCCGATGCCCACTTCCCGGGTCACACCTTCAACAGCACTGTAGTACGTGCCGATGGTCTTGGTGTTGACACCCTCCTGGCCGGCATCATCCCCCTCTTCGAGCTGGACGCCTACGCCACCCCTGTCATCATGATGGAGGCTGTTCCCGGCGACACGCTCGACCCGTCTGTCGAGGCCAAATACCGCGCTGCCCTTGGTTACGATGGTGAGATTGAGCGCGAGGAGCGCTACGCCTTCTACGAGCGCGCCAAGAAAGCCTACGCTGTTGTCGTGACCGGCGAAACCGCCAAGTACGGCAACATCATCATCAAGAAGGGTGTAACTCCCGTTTGCTGAGCAGCCGTGTACCGAATCTGCAAAACAATCGAGCTGGAGAGCGGGCATCTGCTCTCCAAGCACCCCGGCAGCTGCGCGTTCCCTCACGGGCACACGCGCAGCGTCGAGCTTGTATTCGCCGCCGAAACGCTGGATGAAAACGACATGGTGCTGGACTTCAAGGCCATCAAGGAAATGATGGGCGACTTCCTGGAGCAGTTTGACCACTCGCTCTGCATGAACACCGCCGACCCGCATTTCGATGAGTTCCGCCGCATATACGGCGAGCGCATCATCCCCTTCGACCGCCAGGACCCCACCAGCGAAGCCATGGCTCACACCGTCTTCCGCTTCGCCCAAGCCGCGCTGGCCAAAGCCACGCAAGGCATCGGCACCGCCTACCCCGTGCGCAGCTGCGTGCGCCTGGAGCGAGTGCGCGTATGGGAAACCTCCTCCAGCTGGGCCGAATACAGCGAGTAAAGCACACCACCCAGCCCGCGCCACCTGCCCTTATGCCGTCCCTTCATTTCATCGGCTGGCACCGCCCAGCTATTGAGCTCGTAGCCGCAAAACTCGAAGCGCTCCACGCTCATAACCCGGAGCAATTCCGGAAAGCCACTGTCGTCGTCCCCACTGCTGAGAGCGGGCGACGCCTGCGCGAATACATGGCGGAGCGAGCAGGCAGGCCCATCCTGATGCCACGCATCACACTGGCGGGACAGCTTATACCGAGTGACGGCAGCGGTATCGCAACAGAGGCTGAAACGTTGGCAGCGTGGCTGGAGGTGCTGTCCGCCGATGGGGCTGATCCGGTGGCACGCTACGCACCTCTCATCCCGCGCCGCCCCGCCGCTCACCGCGAACGCTGGGTTGTAGGAGTCGCGCACAAGCTCCTTTCGCTGCGAGCCCGCCTGGAGCAGGAGGAAATTACCTACGATGATGTAACTGGCTTACTCCGCAAACAGGAGGCAGATATCGAAACAAAGCTCTCTCAGCTTAAAGAATCAACCGGAGCTTACAACAACGCCCTGCGCACCCGCAAAGCCGTATTAGCCAACGAACAACGCCGCTGGAGCAAGCTTGGCGAACTCTTTCACCGCGTCGATGAAACCATACGCTCCGCTGCCGGTGCTCCCATTCTCACGCAAGAAGAGGCCAGAGCACAAGAAGTAAACCACCCCACACGGCGAGGTCATAGCAATCTCATTATCCTCGCCTGTGTTCCCGAGCTTTCTCCCCAGCTGGAGCGCTACCTCTGCAATCTCCACCAGCAGGGCACCTGCACGGTTGAAATCTGGATAAACGCCCCGACCAGCGAAAAAGAAAACTTCGACCGAATCGGCCGCCCCAAAGAGGAGGCCTGGACCTCGCGCGACATCGATATCCCGCAAGCACTTGTCTTCCGGGATAAGGAATGCACACAGGTCGACGACAATGCATCTACCATTCATCTGGTGAACGATGCAGCCGCCGTTGCCTCAACAGCTGTGCAGCTGTCGGATGGACTCAGCTCGCACGATATCGTGTTGGCCACAGGTAATACAGACTACACCCCCGCCCTGGTCGGAGCCTTTGAACGCTTCGATGAACAGCAAGCCTGGCACTTCAATACCCCCGAAGGCCGCACGCTACTCACCACGGATATCGGCCAACTAGCCGAACAACTTGCCGACTACTGCACCGCACGCCTCGATTTCTGCAACAATGATACGACAGAAGGCGGCATGAGCGAACTGCAAACCTTTGTCACTCTGCTCAATAACCTCGCCTTACAGCAAGCGCTGCATGCCTCATCCGACATATCGGCCAATCTCCAGCAGCATATCGAGAAATTGCGCGAAGTCCTCCTGCCGGCAACAGTTCGTTCGCTCTGTAGCATACTAAACCCATCCCACAAGCTGCCAACGAAAGACTATCGCGAACTGGAATACCTGGACAAAGAGCGACAAGCGGCATACTACCAATACGTCGAAAAAGTCGCCACATTTGCGAAAAATTGCAGCCACGCTGATACCCTATCTGTGCAGCTCCGCAAGCTGGCGGATGCGCTCCTGCACACATACGCCAGCAGTCCGCTCAGGAAATCCACTCAAAAGATTTGCCGTATCATTCACGGCGTAACAGCTCCTGCTTTCACCTCACGGGTAAAAAACGCGCTCACCTTATTGGAGGTACTGCGCCATAAAATTCAAGAGATAGCCCCGGGCATGCAGCCTGAAAATGTTCGCGCCGAAACGGAGTGCGATATTCTGGGCTGGCGCGAGCTCACCTACACGCGTGGGCGCCGGGTCATCATAGCCGCCGCGCATGATGGCTGCCTGCCCGAGCCCGTGCAGGAGGATGAGTTCCTGCCGCAATCCCTCTGCGATGAGCTAGGCATACGCCACGAGCCCTTCCGCCATGCGCGCGACTCATTCCTGCTCACGTCCCTCCTGCAAAGCAGGGTTGCCGGGGAGGTTCACTTTATCAGTGCCCGCCAAAACCCCGATGGCAGCGGCACAGCCCCCTCTTCCCTGCTCCTGCGCTGTGGTGAGCAGCTGCCGCAACGTGCGCGCATATTGTTTGCCGAGGCCAGCAATGCCGAGCCCAGCCCATCCATCCCCCTCAGCCCGCTCAGGCAGGCCGCCCCAGGCCCGGAAATAGATGGCCGCATTG
>JAFOZZ010000162.1 GCA_017390945.1 Akkermansia sp. | reverse complement strand
TGGATTACGACCCGCGCCGCATCGACGAGATTTCCCGCCGCACCCCCAATATCTGCAAGGTGGCTCCCAGCAGCCGCTTCCATATGCACGATGTGCTGCGAGCCGGCGGTATCATGACTGTTCTGGCCGAGATTAACAAGATTCCCGGCGCCTTGCAGACCGACGTTCCCACCGTGAGTGGCAAGACGCTCGGTGAACAGATGGAGGGGCTCTCCACGCAGGACCCGGTCGTTATTCGTACCGTCGACAACGCCTACTCCAAGGACGGCGGTCTGGCAGTGCTCTTCGGCAACCTGGCGGAGCAGGGCGGTATCGTCAAGAAGGCCGGCGTGCTGCCTGAGATGATGGTGCACCGCGGGCCTGCTGTGATTTTCGAAAGCCAGGAGGCCGCCTGCGCCGGTATTCTGGCTGATAAGGTGAAGGCTGGCGACGTTGTTGTTATCCGCAACGAAGGTCCCAAGGGGGGCCCCGGCATGCAGGAGATGCTTGCTCCCACCAGCTACATCATGGGCAAGGGGCTGGGCAACTGCGTAGCCCTTATTACAGATGGCCGCTTCTCCGGTGCCACGCACGGTGCCTGTATCGGCCACGTATCCCCCGAGGCTGCAGAGGGTGGTCTCATTGGCCTGCTGAAGGACGGCGATATCATCTCTATCGATATCCCGAACCGCACGCTGACCGCTGAGCTGAGCGACGAGGAAATCGCAGCCCGCCGTGCCAACTGGCAACCCACCATGCAGGAGATTTCCGGTAAGTGGCTCAAGCGCTACCGCAAGCTGGCTACCAATGCCAGCCGTGGCGCTGTGCTGCAGTAAAGAAAACACACCCCACAACACACAACAATGAGCGAAGCAAGCAACCAGCTGGCACCCAAGGCCAACCCGATTGTGAAATACTTCTCAGAGTTCAAAGTGCTGCGCGAGTGCGGCAAGGACTTCTGGCTGACCAACTTCATTCAGTTCTTTGATGGTCTGTCGTATTTCTCTCTTATTATCGTGTTCACCCTCTTCCTGAAGGATTACTGCGGTTTCCGCGATGCGGACGCACCCTTCTGGGTGGGTATGTACACCCTGTTCCTGTCCCTGTTCGTGTTCGCCGTGGGCACGATCTGCGACATCATCGGTCTGCGCCGCACCTACCTCATCGGCTTCATGCTGCTGATTGGCGGTCGTATCATTATGGCACTCGGCTCCGACTTCGGTACTCAGGTGCTTGAGCTCAGCCAGGATCAGTCCCGTTACTTCGTGATTGCCGGTATCGGCATTCTGTCGTTCGGTACGGCCTTCATGAGCCCCTGTATCTCCACCTCCATTCGCCGTTTCACCACGCTGCGCGCTCGTCCCACGGGGTTCAATTTCTACTACCTGTTCATGAATATCGGCGCTCTGCTTGCCGGTTTCGCCGTAGTAGACCCCATCCGCAGCGCTTGCGATGGCGTGGATGGCCTGTTCTGGGTGATTAACTTCGGTACAGCCTGCAACGTGGTGGCCTTCATCTTCACCCGCTTCATCGATGAGAACCACTACGCTGTACCCGAGGAGCGTATTGCCAAGAAAGAGGCCGCTCAGCGCCGCCCCTTGCAGCTGATTGGCGAGGTGGCTCGCGAGCGCGCGTTCCAGAAGCTGATTGTGTTCCTGGTGCTCACGCTCGGCGTGCGTCTGGTGTTCACCCTGCAGTTCCTTGTGATGCCGCAGTACTACACCCGTACGATTGGTGATGACTTTGATCTGGGCATCATTAACTCCTTCAATCCCTTCATTATTATCACCGGTCTTATCATGATTATTCCCATCCTGAACCGTTTCTCGACGGTGAAGCTCATGATTTCCGGTATGTCCATCTCCGCCGCTTCCATGGTGCTGCTGGCTATCCCGCCGGAGTGGTACTTCATCCTGCCGGGTATCGAGACGATTGGTCAGGCTTACTTCTTCGCCGTAGCTGCTCAGATTATTATCTTTGCCGCTGGTGAGCTGCTCTTCAGCCCGCGCTTCTCCGAGTACGTGGCTCGCGTGGCTCCCAAGGACAAGGTGGCGTCCTACATGTCGCTGTCCGCTCTGCCCATGTTCATTGCCAAGCCGATTAACGGCGTGGTGGGTGGTCTGCTTGTTTCCTACTTCTGCTACGATGGTATTGCTGCCAAGATGGACTCCGGTCACATCGACTTCTGGCATTCCCCTGAGCTGATGTGGACTCTCTACCTCATCATGGCTGTTATTTCCCCGCTTGCTATTATTCTGACCAAGGATAGCTTCGTGTCCGACCACCCCGAGGAGGACGCCGCCGAAAAGGCCGATGAAGACGAGGCTGCTGCCGACGAGGACAAAGAACCCGCCACCCAGAACGCCTAACCCATAGAAAATCTCATTTACCATGTCTGATACAACAATCAACGCCGGGCGTGAGACTCGCGCAAAGTTCTGGCCCTTGTTTCTGCCGTACCTCCTGTTGCTGCTGCTGACGGTTTCCGGCGTGTATAACATGCTGGGTTCTGTGGCTATTCCTGCCATTATTGTTTCCATGCTGCTCCTGCCGGGCTATCTGGTGTTCATTCGCAAGGTGGCAACCGGGCGTCTGCATGATGCTGGCGTGAGCGCCTTCTTCTATTGGATGCTAATCGTGGCCGAGCTGCTCTCAGCTGTGGTATTCGCTGTGCTTTCTTGCGAATCTCTGTGCGGCGATGCTGCTCCTGAGTGGCTGACGGTCGTGTTCCAGGTGCTGCTGTACGGCTTCGGTATCGTGCTGCATGTGTTCCTGCTGGTATTCTTCCTGCTGCCCTCACAGCCGGGTACGAATGACTATGGCGAGAACCCCGCTTTCCCCGGTGTGACTTTCACTGGCACCTCCTGGGGCGGTATTATCGAGGATATGCTCAAGCTGCTGCTCGTCATGGGTACACTTGGCTACCTGTGCAATCTGGCCATGAAGCCCTTCGAGCAGACCAATGTAACGGACTCCCTGGTGTCCCTTATCCGTAAGGGCTCGCTGGAGACAGATAAGAAGTCAGGCGACGAAATCGACAACGTCTACCTGCGTGAGCTCGCTGCTGGTGTGTCTGCCGATGCCCAGTTCGTGAACACAAAGGACGCCACCGGGCGTACCCCCCTCATGTGGGCTGTGTATGCCAACTACAACAATCCTGAGGACGCTATTAAGCGCGACCTTGCTCGCCTGTACTACGTGCGCAATCTGCTTTCTCAGCCTGGCGTGGACGTTCAGGCCAAGGATAACGATGGCTTCACGGCCATGCACTGGGCTGCCTGGAGCGGTATGCCCTACTGCACACTGCTGCTGGCCGAGTCTGGGCTGGACATCAATGCCCAGGAGAACAATGGCTTCACTCCGCTGATGCTTGCGGCCATGCGCGGTAACAATGAGGTGGTGAAGATGCTGCTCACTCTTGGCGCTCGTACCGACCTTAAAAATGCGGATGGCGCTACCGCTCAGGAGCTAGTGGCTAATGGTGAAGGCGCCTACAATAAGCGCGATACCTTCATCTTTAAGCTCATTTTCTCCAAGGAGCGCGAGACGGCATACAAGAATACGATGGCTCTGTTCACCAATCCCCCGGCCGCCCGTAGTCTGACGGAGCTTTCCGATGATATGGCTCGCATGAGCGGCGAGGCTCGCGCCGAGCGTATGGGCACCGCTATTCTCGATGTGGATAAGGAGACTGGCCTTACCGTGCTGTTGCAAACAGTTCTGGGGGCTGCTCAGGCCGAGAATACGCAAGAGTACGACGCTGCCATTCACTACTTCGTTCTTGGTCAGCTGAAGGCTATTGAGAAGCAGGAGGCTCAGCTCGCCAAGGATGGCAAGCCTGTTGCAGTTTCTTCCGTGTTTGTTAAGGATAAAGACGGCCGCAATGCTCTGGATATCGCTTTGCAGTTTGGCCTGACCAAGACCGCCGCTCACCTGGCACCTGTGCTTCAGCCTACGGCTCCGGCACCGGACGCCCAGCCCGCTGAGGTCAATACGGAGAATCTGCCCACACCGGCCCTTTAAAAGCAGGCTTTTATTTGATTTAGCTACCGCCACCCGGCTTCGGCTCGGGTGGCGGTATTTTTTTGTATAGGTACCAGATGAAAGTAAGGCGATTTCCTTTCTTTGTTCTTTTCGTATTTAAGATGGCCTAAATTTTGCTTTTTTTAACTTTTTCGCTATAAATAATTGTTTCTTCTTGCATCAAACAGAAAAATATGGTAGAAGGTTCATGGTGGTAAGAACAACCCACCGCTCTTAAAAATATGAAAAAGTCCCTTATTATCGCACTCGCAATGGTCGCCCCCGTAATGGCTGGCGATGAGAAATCTGCTCCTATCGCAGAGTACGTAGATGTCCCCACCCCGACTCAGCCCGCTGTACAGTCCGCCTGGGGTATCGAAGTTGCTGGCACCTATTCTGCTCAGAAGTTGAAGATTGATTTCTGGGATGATATGTACACCTCTGAGACGTACGATGTTTACGGTACTTCTCTGACTGCTGTATACAATTTTGATGAGAAATCTGCTTTTACTGTTCGTTTCGCTTACGGTGAGGGTGATCGCTCTGACGACAGCTGGGATGAAGTGACAAACTATTCCATCACTGCCGGCATTCGTTCCTCCGTTGCTATCACTGACAGCCTGTCTTGGTTCGTTGGTATGGAAGTAGGTTACATTGATACTAAGTTTGACTATTGTGGTGAGAAGTACTACTCCAATCAGGGCGTAGTTGCTTCTATTGAAACCGGTCTTAAGTACAATGTGACGGAGAATTTCTATATCATCGGTACATACCCTCCACCCATACCCATGGAGGCAGGGAGTGTAGGAGACACGCCATCACATCTTACCGCCGCATGTTCCTGGTTGGATTCC
>JAFOZZ010000161.1 GCA_017390945.1 Akkermansia sp. | reverse complement strand
ATATTGTTGTTCATATGGAGTAAAAAACAACATAAAGATACAGCATTCCCAATGCTGAGGTAGAGTATAATCAATGATTATCAATAAGTTAGTAAAACAAAAATGCTGCATTTTTGTTATTCTGAGAAAAGAACCATTCAACCAAAGTGCATTATTTTCAATATTTTCCAACTTTTATGCTTGCATCTGCATTGGGAATGCTGGAGGAAATGCAGACACACCGAAGGCAGCAGGGAGACCTGCTGCCTTCTTTATGTGTGAATCTGAAATCAGAAGTGTGGCGGGAGAGGTTATCAGACTTCTACGTCCTCTTCTTCATCCTCTTCCTCCTCATCTTCTTCGTCTACCTCCTCATCGGCGGAAGTATCCTCCTCTTCTTCCTCATCGGAAGTATCCTCGGAATCGTCCTCTTCTTCATCATCGGAGTCTTCATCGTCAGCGGGAGCAGAGGGCATGGGACGAGTAGCACCGCCGGGCATGGGGCGAGTAGCGCCACCGGGGCGGGGACGAGCGATGGGCTCAAGGCCCGGCTTACCGGCGGGCTGTTTCACCAGCACGTGGATGCTGCGCACGCCATCGGTGATGGTATCCACGGCGTGAATCTCGCCCATCTGGCCGAGGGCGGCACCAGCCATGCCGGCTACGAGGGCGGCACCGGGGTCCACAGTACCTGCCATAGCGGCCAGGCCAGCCAGCGTGGAGGGACGCAGCGTGTACACAGCGCCGGCAAACTTAGCCTTGCCAACGGCGTTCTTCAGAATAAGCTGATTGAGAGCAGCGGAGGAGCCGATAGCAATCTTGTTGCCGGCGCAGATGATGCTGGGCTGCAGGCCGCCCATCTCAGCGGGCAATTTGAAGCTCACCACGGAGGAGCCCTTGCCGGACTTCACCTTGTAATACTGGCGCAGCATGTTGCGATCGCCGCTGATGAGGGTGCCAACGGAGGCGGACAGCATGTTACCAGCGCTGGCCAGACTCTTGGCAGTTGTAACGGTATTGTAGTACGTGGCACTGGGGGTACCCTTCACATCGAACACCACGAATGCGGAGGAGTTACCCAGCGACTTGCCTACGGATTTAAGAGAGGTCGTGACCGAATTGCTGCGGGCGGCGAGTTTCTCGCCCATGCCCTCGCTCTCAGCCAACGTGGCATCATAGCCGCTGTACACGCTGATGGCGGGAGCTACCATGTCCACAAAACGCGGACCGGGAGCTGCGGTATAAGGCGTGCTCTCCGTGTAGAAGATAGTCTTGTCGCTGGCGCCCACCTTGCTGAGCTTCAGCTCGCCGGGAGCGTAGGAAGCGCCGCAGGCATCCATGTGCAGGATGGCATGGTATGCACCGGAGCGCACCTGCCACACGCCGAGGTTCAGCGGCTTGGTGTTCTTCTCGTTAGAGATAGAGCGCAGATACTTGGTCAGGGACTCCACGCCACGAGCAGCGGAGCCGAACGTCAGGCTCTTGGCCTCGTTCTCGCGAGCAAGGGACTTAAAGATAGTGGCCACGAAATCGCCCATGAGCGTGTAGCTCTCATTGGTAGCAACAGCGGTGGCATTCAGCAGCTCGGGGCTGATGAAGCCGGTGCACACCAGCTTGTGGCTGAGGGAGGAATCGTAGAAAGCCATCTTGTCGGTACCCAGCACGGATTTCTCCGCGCCATCGGCAAGCGTCACGTCAGCCGGGGACTCACAAATGCAGCAGATAAGCGCATTGCCCTGCACCTTGAAGACGTGGTAGAGGGAGCGCTCAGACATCACTTTAATAGCCTCCTTGCCCACGGCCTCGGTGTGGTCCACCTCGCCCATGAGGTCGATGAGCTTGTACTTCCAGCCCTGCCAGCCATTTTCCTTCACGGCAGCAGCGCCCTCGCCCTTGGAGGACTCCAGCACCTTCTTGAGCGTAGCAGGCAGCATGGCGGAGCCACCATTGTGATTCATGGTCACAATACCATAGAGGGGGGCAATCTTCGTGCTTTTGAGCTTGGAAAGAGCAGCCAGAGCATTCTTGCGGGAAAGCGCGAGCTTCTCGCCGGTGATGGTATCGGCATAATCGCTACCGGCCTCCTCGGCCCACTTCTCAGCCATTTCCACGCTGGACTTCTTGGCGGCGATGTAGTTGAGCACCGGCATCACGGTGTTCACCGATGCGGCCAGCCCCTTACCTGCACCAATAGCGTAGGAGGTAACATTAGCCTCAAACTCAGCGTCAGCAAACGGGCTATCGGAGCCAGCGGTGGGCATTACCATCGGCATGGCATCCTCAGCAGTAGGATCAGCCACCTCGGCGGTAGCCGGTTTGTTCTTACCAGTGAGGGGGGATACAAATACATCACCCAGTCGGATATCAGTCGTTACAGCACAGCCCTCCACATCCACCGGCAGCAAAGCAAGGCCGGGCATCACACTAGCGCGCAGCACAGCACCTACCTTGGGAGCAGTGGCGGGCTTTGCCAGGGACACGTATGTCTGGGCGGCATCTGCGGGAGCGGCCTGAGCCACGACCGGCACAGTTGCCAGCGCCGTAATCATCAGAGTAGTATTCAACTTCATAACGCGAACATTCTACCGCAAGAGAGTCATGAAGTAAAGAGTAAAGTACTCAACACTACCGGATTTTCGCCCCTCCACTATGCAGCGAGGGCTTAATCCAGGTCAATATCGATACCAAAGGTGGCGGAAAGTGCCGCGGTATCGAACGCCGACTCCGTAGCCACCGGGGCGGGAGCAGACATGAGAGCTGCGGGCTCAACAGAGCGCAGCGTAAACAACAGCAGCGGGTCAGCATCTATCAGACACCCAGCGGCATACACCGCAGCAGCTGCGTGGGGGCATGGCTCTGCCCAATCCGGACACGTACACGACATGTACCAATCGCAGGGCTCCGGCAGCAGACCATCCTCCGGCGAGCAGAGAATATCCAGCACCGCAGCATCCACTCGCCCCTCCAGCAGCGACACCAGCGAATCAATACGCCCGGCACAAGCGGTGCGGAGGGCTGCCAGCTGTTCCTCCTCGATGGGGCGAATGCGCAGGTGTACCTCGTACAGTTCCTCTGCACTAATGAGTGCGCGAATCTGGCCGGGGGCGATATGCAAATCTAGCACGCAGCCGTGGCGCAGCAAGGAGCGCCCCGGTGCCAGGCAGAGCCCCCCTGCCTCGCAACGCGCTAGGTGGCGCATCCAGGCGCGTCCCCAGAAATTAGCCGCCAGCTTACGGGTGGCATTGACCACCGGGTGCACGTCCTCCCCGGCGTCTCGCATTTCGGCCAGACGCTCAGCAGCCAGGCGAGCCAGAGCTTTAACACTCAGGCGGGGGGATTCATCATCGCACATACGCAGAAAAAAGCACCGCAAAGCTGCGCAGGCAAACTTTGCGGTGCGGAAATCACAAAAGGGAGACGGATTACTTAGTCACGCTCTTGAAGTACTCAAGCGTGGTCTTCAGGCCCTCCTCAAGGGTGTACTTGGGCTCCCAGCCAGCGCTGCGAAGCTTGTCAGCGCAGGAACGGCTGTGCTTCACGTCGCCGGGACGCTCGGGCAGGTGTACAACCTTGGAGCTGGAACCAGCGGCCTTAATGATGATTTCGGCCAGGTCGTTGATGGTAATCTGACCACCGTAGCCCACGTTGTTTACGCCCGTCACCTCCGGGTGCTCAGCCACATAGGCCAGAGCGCCTACGATATCCTTCACGTAGATGAAGTCGCGGGTCTGCTCACCATCACCGTATACGGTAATATCCTCGCCCTTAATGGCCTTCTCCATGAAAATCGGCACGGCGGCGGCGTAGGCGCCCTTGGGATCCTGACGGGGGCCGAACACATTGAAGAAGCGGCAGCAACCGGTGTTAATCTGGCCGGTGGTGCGGAACATGTCCATGTAGTACTCACCATCGAGCTTGGTGATGCCATAGGGGCTCTTGGGCTCGGGGTACATAGTCTCCACCTTGGGCACAACGGGGTTGTCGCCGTAAATAGCAGCGGAAGAAGCAAGCACCACCTTCTTGCAACCGGCCTTGCTGGCCTCCTCCAGAACTGTCAGCAGGCCGTTTACGTTCAGGTCAAGACACTCGCGAATCTTGGTCATAGACTCCGGCACGGACACGAGAGCAGCCATGTGGAAAATGTAGTCCACGCCCTCTACAGCCTTAGCCACGAGCTCACGATCCGTGATAGAACCCTCGATGAAGGTCACATTCAGACCGTCCAGGTTCTTCTTGTAGCCGGTGCGGAGGTTGTCCAGCACGCGAATTTCTTCAGCCACGCCCTGATAGTGCTCAGCGATGTGGGAACCGATGAAGCCGGCACCGCCGGTAATGAGAATTTTCATATCGGATGAATAATAGTGTTGTTAACGCCCACTATCATAGAGAATTCTCCACCTGATTGCAAGCAAGAATGAAAAAAAGGCGCGTTCTTTTCCCTTTTGAGGCGGGATTTTGCCCCAAAAGAAGCCTACTGCTTATCATGCAGCGAGCGTAAATAAGCCATACGCTCAGTAATGCGCAGCTCCATACCATTCGTGGTGGGGTGGTAGTACACACGCCCTTCCGGCAGATAGGCCTGGGGCACAAAGTGCTCCTCCCCGAAATCATGCGCGTATTTGTAATCCGTATCCTCTGCGGAGACGCCACGAAGGCGGGCAAGCTTCTTGCGGGTGGGGGTGGCGAGGTGGTCGGGCACCGCAAGCGTCTTTCCTTCGCGCACATCCTGAAGCGCGGCATTGATAGCGGCATAGGCGGCATTGCTCTTGGGAGCCGTAGCTACATACACAGCTGCGTGAGCCAGCGGAATGCGAGCTTCCGGCATGCCGAGCATTTCAGCAGCCTGAGCCGCAGCCAGTGCGACACGCAGAGCGTTCGAGTCGGCCAGACCCACATCCTCACTGGCGCAAATGACGATACGGCGGGCAATGAAGCGGATATCCTCACCGGCATTGAGCATGTAGGCCAGCCAGTACAGGGCGGCATCCGGGTCGCTGCCTCGCATGGATTTGATGAAGGCGGAGATGGTATCGTAGTGAGCATCCCCAGCCCGATCGTATTTGACGGCTTTTTTCTGGATGGATTCCTCTGCCACGGCCAAATCCACATGCACCACACCATCAGACGACAAGGGGGTGGAAAGCACCGCCACCTCAAGCGCAGTGAGCGCCTTACGTACATCGCCATCAGCCTTCAGGGCCAGGTGAGCCAGAGCGTCGTCCGCCACATCGATATTCAGGTGGCCGAGGCCACGCTCCTTATCCCCGATAGCCCGGCGCAGGAGCGACTCGATATCGGTATCCTTCACCGGCTCCAGCGGAAAAATCTGCGAGCGCGACAGCATCGCCGAATTGATGGCAAAGAAAGGATTTTCGGTCGTCGCGCCAATGAAACGCACCGTACCGCGCTCCAGATGCGGCAGGAGCACATCCTGCTGAGCCTTGTTAAAACGGTGCAGCTCGTCCACAAACAAAATGGTGCGCTGGCCATGCAGCGACTGGCGAGCCTTCGCCTCCGCAATCTTGTCGCGAATATCGCTCACATTGGACTCCACACCATTGAGCATCACGAAATAAGAGCTCGTCTGGCGGGCAATGACATATGCCAGGGAGGTCTTCCCCACACCGGGAGGCCCGTAGAAAATGAGAGAGGAGAAGCGATCTGTCTCAATAGCACGGCGCAGCAATTTGCCGGGCGCCAGCAGGTGCTGCTGTCCCACCACTTCCTCCAGGCTCTCGGGGCGCATGCGTGCGGCCAAAGGCATACCGACGGCAGCCTTCTCCTCCTGTGGCGCCTCATTGCGCCCATATGGGGTAAACAAATCCATGTTGCGCGGCTATCCTATCATGAGGCACCTCTCGCTGCAAGCAAATAAAACGGGAACTCCGTCAGAGAGTTCCCGTTGATAAAATGATGTGAGGCAACACTATTACTCCTCACCCTCAGCAGCATCGCCCTCGGCAGCAGCGGCGGCGGCCTCGAGCTTCTCAACCTCAGCCTTCCACTGATTCACCACGAAGGGACTGCCGGATTTCAGCACATTACCCTCGGCATCGACCATGATGGCAAAGGGAATACCCTGAGCGGGCGTAAAACCAGGCAGCTTGTTGACATTCTTGGCATCCTTGTGCACGGCAGGCATCTTGCACTTGTAGCCTTCGATGTAGCTCTTCACGCCATCGGGGGTCTGATCCCAACCCACGAGCACGATTTCAGCGCGGCCGTCCTCACGCATCTCCTTATACTGCTCCACGATGCCGGGCATAGCCTGTTTGCAAGGGCCGCACCAGCTGGCAGACTGAAGGTATACGTATACGAGAGCCTTCTGATTAACCTTACCGGAGGCACGCTTTACCTTCTTCAGCGCCTTGGCTACAGCGCCGGCCTTGGCCTTCTTCTTTTTCTTATCTTTCTTCTTCTTGCTCTTCTTGGGAGCTTCGGTCTCCTCGGTGGGATCCATTGCGGGCTCCTGAGCCGGGGCCACATAGGAGGTCATGACGCACAGGCCCATAGCGAGGGCCAGCATTTTAATGGCTTTCATGGTTGTGTCTATGTTTGTTGTTGCGAAAGGATGTTTACCTGTAGAAGAGAACGCAAAAAGGAGTGGTTATTCCACAGGCGGAAGCAAATTTGTTGGTATTTTTTTCAGATATTGACCACGCTCACGCAGTGCGGCAGCGCAGCCGGGGCTGACAAACAAGCGCAACTCACCGGGCAAAACCGCCGTTTCGAGACTCAGCGCCAGTTCCTCGCATGCCTGGCTATTACCGGCAGCAGCTTTGCGGTGCAGAGCAAGAGCTGCAGCATACAGCTCAGCATGCGTCACCATCGGCGCCTGTGGGTTCAGCTCACTGAGCAGCGAAAGCAACAGCACCGGCATCATGTCCGTACCAGCGGCCTCCATAGCCTGCAACCAGCGCTCCTCCACCCCCGGAGCTGATGTCTCGGCGGCCTCAGCAGGTGCCTCCTGCGGCAGAACACCCTGCCCGAATACGCGCTTGTAGGCGGCCTCCATCTCCGCGGGGTCGAGCGTGATGCTCTGTGCCGAGGCTACGCCAGGCACCAGCAACAGAAGTCCGGCTGCAACAGAATACCTCATTTCTTAGCTCGCTGGGCTCGCTTACGAGAGAACGGATCCGACACAGCCGTCCAGGCCTCCTGCAAGCCGGAGGCATCGAAGAAAGGCATCTTACGCAAGCGCTCCATCTGGGCGCTTACCTTGTTCTGCTCAATCGACCACTGCTCAATCTCCGCATCCGTCATCGAGATAGGAGCCTGCAAGCGGCCAAAGTTGGTGGCGATTTTCTTGGCTGCCTTTTCGGCGGCTTTTTCGTCATTTACCTCAGCCAGCATAGCCTGAGCCTCCTTCAGCGCCTCGAACTCTTTGTCCAGGCTGGCATTACCCACCCCGCTCTTCTTGGCCAGCTCGATATCCGCCAGCTCATCCTCGGCCTGTTTAATAGCCTGCTCGTCACCGGCCTTTTTGGCTTTTTTCAGCTCGTCTTTTGCTTTTTTCTCCGCATCGCGCAAGGCCTTGCGTTGCTCAGCGCGCGAGGGCTCATCGTCCGCAGCGCGGCTCACCGGAGCCACCAGCACCGCAGCCGCTGCAAAAATTGCCATGTATCGGAAAAATCGCATATCACTCATAATTGTCTACGGACAACACATTACCACAGTATACGAGCGGTGTCAAACGATTTGCAATGCCGGAGCAGAATTCCCCCGCAAACCGCATCATATCACGCCCAATAGTTATGAACTGCACCACTAAAAAGCGTGTCAGACCCGATGGAAATCAACACCCATGAAGAACAAAAACATCACCCGCTATACGTACGAAAACACCGATTTTCAGGGTTGGAGAGTCAGCATCCAGCGCTGCGGACGCATCATTACCCGCTATTTCTCTGACCTGTACTATGGCTCGGAGGAAGAATCGCTGCGCGAAGCCAAGAGCTACCGCGACGAAGTATTCAGCGAAATGGCACGCCACCGCAACGACCTGCCCGACTACATGGACACAGAACTGGCACACCTGCAAGACCTGCTGCGCCAGAAAGAAGCCAGCATCACTTTGCGGACGCGGCGGGGGGTGTAAGCTGAGGGGCAAGAGCCTGGCGAAGTTCCGCATTGCCGTAGAACTTTGCCTTCTGCAAGCGCTGGAACTGCACGGCCAGCTTCAGCAGGCGCTCCATAAGCTCGTTTTTCACGTCCGGGTGGTTCTCGATGTAGAGCCACAGGGCATCAGCATCCACCTGCTGATGCATGGAGGAGAGGTCAGCCAGCACTCGGCGCAGCTCCGGCACAGCCTGAGCGGCGGAGGCCGCATCCGTTGCACCCATCAGCACCGACTCCTGCTCGGCAAGCCCTGCACTGAGGCGCTTGCACACATCCTCTTCGCCCGCGGCATGAACAACACAGGCAGCTACGCTTAACAGAGCCGAAATGACAGATACACACTTCATAGGCTGAATTCTAGTACCGCTAAGGAATGATGTCAAGCTGAAATCTCGCTTTCCGCTGACATCGTGTTCGTTTTTTTCTTGGCAAATGGCAGACTAGCAGGTAGAATAACGCAGGAAGCAACACATACACCTCAACCTATGTCACAGTCCATTCTCATTGTTATACCGGCTCGCTACGCCTCAACGCGTCTGCCGGGTAAGCCCCTCGTCAAAATTGCCGGCAAGGAGATGATTCGCCGCGTGGCCGATATTGCGGAGTCTATCTGCCGCCACAACGATGATTGCAGCTACGTGGTCGCTACCGACGACACGCGCATTCTGGATTTCTGCACCGGCGCCGGCATTCCTGCCGTGATGACAGCCGAGACCTGCCGTAGTGGCACGGAGCGCTGCTGGGACGCCGTCAGCCAGCAGGCAGAGCCGCCCGCATTCATCATCAACCTGCAAGGCGACAATCCCCTGTGCCCGCCCTGGGTCATTCAGCAACTTATCGATGCCTGGAAGGCTGCACCGGCCGATGTCTTCACCCCCTGCATCCACCTGGACTGGAACGAGTACGACCGCCTGGTAGAAAGCAAGAAGACCACCCCCTACAGCGGCACCACCGTACTGGTAGACAAGGACGGCTATGCCATGGCTTTCTCCAAGAGCACCATTCCCGCCATTCGCAAGCCCGAAAAGGCTCGCGCCACCCTGGCCAAGAGCCCGGTGCGCCGCCACGTGGGGCTGTACTCCTACACCTACCCGGCACTCAAGAACTACTTTGAGCTGCCCGAGAGCGACTACGAACTGGGCGCAGTGGAAGGCCTGGAGCAGATGCGATTCCTCTACAATGGATTGCGCGTCAAGATGGTGGAGGTAGACTACCGCGGCCGCAAGACCACCAGTGGCGTAGACTCTCCCGAGGATATCGAGCGAGTGGAGGCTATCCTGGCAGAATACGGTGAGTATGAGCTCTGATACCAACAGCAACGCAATCAACATGCCGCAGCACATTGCCATCATCATGGATGGCAATGGCCGCTGGGCTGAGCAACACAATGTCGCTCGTGCCAAGGGGCACGAGCAAGGCGGCCGCACCGTGCAGCGCGTGATTGACCTGTGCGGCGAAAAGAGCATACAGTGGCTTACCCTTTACGCCTTCTCCACAGAAAACTGGGGACGCTCCAAGATTGAGGTCACGTACCTCATGAACATGCTGGCTAAGTACCTGAAAGAGCGCCTGCCCGAGATGATGGAGAAAAACGTGCGTCTGCACGCTATCGGTGAGCTGTACATGCTGCCGAAATCCTGCCGTAAACAGCTGGAGACCAGCATTGAAGCCACGAAAAACAATACAGGTGTCAATGTCGTGCTGGCCTTGTCCTACGGCTCCCGTCAGGAGATTACCGCCGCTGCCCGCAAATTGGCAGAACAAGTACAGCGCGGGGAGCTGAAGCCCGAGGACATTACCCCGGAGCTGCTGGGCAACAACCTGTACACAGCAGGCATGCCCGATCCGGATTTGCTGATTCGCACATCGGGCGAAATGCGTATTTCGAACTACCTGCTCTGGCAAATCAGCTACTCCGAGCTGTGGGTAACAGATGTGCTGTGGCCGGACTTCGGGCGCGAAGAGTTGGATGCCGCGCTGGCTTCCTTCCATGGCCGCAACAGACGCTTCGGGAAACGCTAAAGCCGCCTATGCGAGCTCGGTTCCTCATCATACCAGCTAGTCTGCATGCCCTGATTGCATGCACGCTACACGCCGGAGAAGAGAAACAGCCCGATATTGCTTACGCTCGCATAGTGAGGGAAACACCGCGCGGCTATGAGCTCCACCCGGAAGCCCGCGATGCGGATTTCAGCGCAGCTTTCGAGGGATTCCATCCGCAGAATGATGGCGAGAAAAGCGACAGCGCCACATTCGGCGCACCGAGATGGCTGGCCGCACGCATTGAGGGGCGCACCTACATTATTTGCGTAGACAATACGCCGGGAGTCCTTACCCTGTACCGCGCCAGCAAGCGTGATGGCGTATGGAAACGCACCAAAGGCTCCCGCGAAATCTACCACCCGGAACTCTACAATCGCCTACGCGAAGCGGGGCTCAATATCCACACACGCGATGAGCTGAAGAGTATGAACCGGGAGCAGCGCCGCCATGCGTTATCGGGCAAAGATGCCCCGATTCGACCGGATAAGCCTACAAAATAACGGCATAACCTGCCGCTAGCGCAGTTTTGGCTTGTAGTGAGAGCCGAACTCATGCAGAATAGGAGCATGCTCAAGGCAGTTTTCTACACATTGGGGCTGGCAGCAATGATTGCGCCGGCATTCGCCGCAGAATGGATGACGGATATCGAAGCCGCCAAGACCAAAGCCGCGCAGGAAGGCAAGGCCGTTCTGATTAACTTCACCGGCTCCGACTGGTGTGGCTACTGCATCCGCATGCGCAAGGATGTGCTCGAAAAGCCGGAGTTCGAAGCATACGCTGCCGATAAGTTTGTGCTGGCAGAGGTGGATGTTCCCCGCTACCCCATTCCGCAGGAGGAGCGTGCCCGCCGCATGTCAATTTGCCGCCAGTATGGTGTGACAGGGTTCCCGACATTCCTGGTGATTAACTCCAAGGACGAGGTTGTAGGTGGCTTCAATGGCGCCCGCCCGGATGTAAACTCCACCGCGGCTATACTGGATGAAGCCCTGGAGCGAAGCCAGCAGCTGGCCATGGCTCGCGAATACGAAGGAGTGGAGCGAGCTAAGGCTATTTTTGAGATTTACAAGCACCTGCCCAAGAATTTCAAAACGACTGCAGAAGCTCTGCGTCACGAGATTGAGCAGTGCGACCCGCAGGATACGCTGGGGATTCAGGAGACAGTTGCAGCCGATGTTCAGATGCAGGAGCTGATGACTGAGGTGCGTGCCTACCACCGCAATTTCCAGAAGCAGACCGAAATCTTCGAGGCCTACCTGGCCAAGGCTCTGCCCGCTAACCGCGAGCGCATCATGGAGCGTAAGCGCGCCGTTGTGGTATTCCCCTGCCTGAACGCCATGCTTTTCCATGCCAAGAATGTAGAAGACGTGCTGAAAGCCCGCGATTACGTACTGGCAGAGGCCGAAAAGAGCTATCCGGACAGCATTAAAGCTGAAATGATAAAATCCCTCCAGGAGACTTTTGCAGACCCGGAAGCCCTTCTGCGTAAGGTTCGCGAGAAGAAGTAATCCTTATCAAGCACTCCCCCATTTTTTAACAAAAAGGGGGAGTTTTGTTTTTTTTCAATCATGCGCCAGTGGCACCTCCGCAACGAAATATGGCAACTCCCTGCCGCAGGGGGGATTATGGGCATCCTCAACGTGACGCCCGATTCTTTCTCGGACGGCGGGCGGTATGATTCTACTGCCGCAGCTCTGCAACACGCGGCGGAGATGATACAGCAAGGAGCTCACATCATCGACGTAGGCGGAGAATCGACACGCCCCGGCTCTGCTCCGGTGGAGGAGCAAGAGGAGCTGAGCCGCACGGAGCCGGTAATACGCGCCCTGCGCCAGGCATATCCCACCCTGCGTATCTCCATCGACACCCGCCATGCCGCAGTAGCAGCCGCTGCACTCGCCGCAGGTGCGGATATAGTGAACGATATATCAGGGCTGGCCAGCGCAGAAATGCGCGAGCTCTGCGCCGCGGAGCCCTGTGGCATCATCCTCATGCACATGCAAGGCACCCCGGCAACCATGCAGCAAGCGCCGCATTATGATAATGTTGTGGAGGAGGTGCGCCGATTTTTTGAAGAACGCGTTGCGCTGGCTGAGAGCTGCGGCATAGCCGCAGAGCGCATCTGCCTCGACCCGGGCATCGGCTTTGGCAAAACCACAGAGCACAATCTGGCACTCATCCGTCACCTGGCGGAGCTGCGCGTGCGCGATTTGCCGCTCATGATGGCGCTGTCGCGCAAACGCTTCATGGGTGAAATATTGCAGAATCCGACCGTAGCCAAGGAAAGCCCCCTGCCGACGGTAGCCATGAGCATCCTCGCCGCCGACCGCGGTGCCGACCTGCACCGCGTACACGATGTAGCGCCTCTGCACCAGGCGCTTACGCTCCGCGCCAGCATCCTGCAATAACTGTCCCCCGATTTTCCGTGAACAGATAAGCCGCTGTCATCACTGACAGCGGCTTTTGCTATGAAAAGGCTATGCTGAAATGAAGGTATCAGCAGCCAAAATCCATCTGGAGCAGCTCCTCGACATTCGTCTTCTGCGACTCGCGGGTAGCGAGGTTCTTGAGCTCCAGCTCAGGGTATTCGCTACCAACGATAACGGCATAGGTGGAGCCAATCTTTTCCGCACGCTTGAGCTGATTGCCCATCTTGGCGGGGGAAAGCGGCAGGTCAACACGCACGCCGGCATCGCGCAGGGAGGAGGCGAGAGCGAGCATCTGCGGGCGCATCTCCGGAGCGGCAAGCACCAGGCAGATGTCGCAGGCATCGGGCTTCACAGCAGCATCGCGCAGGGCGCGAGCGGCGGGGCAAGCCTCGATGAGGTGGGCAATCACGGCATCACCCATGGCGAAACCAGTAGCAGGCATATCCACAGCGCCATTGGACAGCGTGGAAACGAGCCCGTTGTAACGGCCACCACCAGCAATAGCACGCAGGCTATGCCCCTTATCGAAGATTTCGAACACCAGACCGGTGTAGTATGCCAGACCACGCACCACGTAGAGGTCGAGTTTCACGTAGTCGGCCAGGCCGCGAGCCTGCAGCTCCTCCAGCACGGCATCGTAGCGGGGAGAACAACCGGCGGGCGGATTCTGAATAAAGGCCTCAAGGTCAGCACGCTTCATGCCAAAGGCGTCCAGCTTCTCTTGACATACCTCGGGGCGGTCACGCTCAAACTTGTCGATAATAGCCAGGAAATCCCCTGTCTTTTCCTCCGGTACGCCGTGCTCAGCAGCATAACGCAGCCATACCTCGCGGTCGGAAACGCGTACCACGAAATCATCGGCGGTGAAGCCGAACTCACGCATGCAATCAATAGCAAGGGCAATCAGCTCAGCGTCCGAGCCCTCGCCGGCCTCGCCCAGAATGTCGGCGTTGAACTGCACGAACTCACGGAGGCGGCCCTTCTGGGGTTTCTCGTAGCGGAAGCAGGAGCCGATTTCGAACCACTTGAGAGGCTTGGTGTACTCGCGCTGGTAAGCAGCGGCAATACGACCAAGGGAAGCCGTAAGCTCAGGGCGCACAGTGATGTCGCGCTCGCCCTGGTCGATGAAACGGAACAGCTGGGTAGGAAGTTCACCGCCAGATTTCTTAAGGTAAAGCTCCGTAGCCTCCAGTGTAGGAGCCTCCCACTCCACAAAGCCATAGCGATGTGCTACCTTGCGCCAGGTATCGAAAAGGTAAGCACGCAGGGCAAAGTCCTGGGGGGCAAAGTCGCGAAAACCGGTAAGAGGCTGGAATCTGGCGTCTGGCATAACGATAAAAGAATAATGATGTGCGCGTTATTATACGCATAGTGCGCGGTATGTCAACCCAAATGCAATGCTGCAAGCCTGCAAGACGCGTTTTTCACTTGCCACGGCTCAGCCATCTGGTAGAATGAGAGTCGAAGTATTTTCCAGCTATGAAGCACGGCTTTTTTCTGACAGGTATTCTGGCGCTGAGCGCTCTGCTCGCTGCCCCATATGCGGAGGCGCAGGAGCAGGCAGCCCATCAGCGCTCAGTGCGAAAAACAAAGACAAAGCGCAAGTCTCGTAGCGTCAAGAAAAAGTCGGTTCAGACCACACGCCCGGAACTGCCAAAGGCCGGAAGCCTGGTGGGCATTGAAGCCTCGCCGAATGCACACCCGGAGCAATATAAGCTCTTCATTGAAAAGCTGAATGCACAAGTCAGCGCCAATAGCCCGGACGCCTGCGAGGCCATGGCCGTAGCACTGGCTGCCACTGGCTCCGAATTCTGCCTGGATGAATGGATGGAAAAAGCGGCACAGGATAACAATGCTGTAGCCATGCATTACATGGGGATGACCTCGGCAGTGAAGAATGCCTCCCCGGAGCTTCGCTATCTCCCGCCCCAACAGCGCCAGCAGCTGCTCAGCCAGCAATACAACAGCGCCAAGGAAGCCGCGACCTGGCTCAAGAAAGCCGCCGACAAGAAGTTTGAGCCCGCCATGCTCGACTACAGCAATTTCATGCGTAATGGCATCGGTACCATCAAAAACGAAGCCGGTGCTAACCGCCTGTTGCTGGAAGCCAGCAAGATGGGTAGCTACGAAACCCGCTTTACCTGGCTGTTGCAGAATGGCCGCCTGACCCGCTGGGCAGACCGCGAGCGAACCGAAGTGAACAGCGAAATCAAGCGCGGCAACCACATGGTCATTTATTACATGAGCCAATTTGCCCCCAACTCTCGCGAACAGCTGGACTGGCTGAAACAAGCCGCCGAAAAAGGCAATGGCTCTGCCATGTATTCCCTCTCCTCCGTCCTCAGCAAGACGAAACCGCAGGAAAGCCTGGCTCTGCTGAAAGCGGCTGTAGCCAAACACGACCCGGCCGCTATGTCGG
Organism: Akkermansia sp.; assembly: GCA_017390945.1. Taxonomy (GTDB): domain Bacteria; phylum Verrucomicrobiota; class Verrucomicrobiia; order Verrucomicrobiales; family Akkermansiaceae; genus Akkermansia. The sequence goes on along the minus strand of JAFOZZ010000161.1, from coordinate 11,310 downwards.
TCTACTCCGCTTTCCTGCTGGCAGAAGAAGGCCCATACCACCAACAGACTGGTCTGAAGCCCAACAGAGAGCTGGGATTGGCCATCCTGCGCCTCTCTGCCATGATGGGCAACGCCCAGAGCCGCCGCACCCTGGCCAAGGCCTATTTCCGCGGCGATTACGGCTTATCTCGAGACACGTCGAAAGCCTACGCCCACCTCCGTTGGCTCAATACCGCCCAGAGAGACCCGATTTCGCTGGCCGCTCAAGGCTTTATGCTGATGACAGGTGATGGCACCAAGCAGGATATCGCGACCGGCGCCCGCTACATTGCCCACGCTGCCAATGCCAAATATAGCTACGCGCACGTTATGCGAGCCTATGCCTACTACAAGGGACTGGGAACCACCCGCGACCCGCGCATGGCAGTAGAAGTGCTACAGGAAGCAGCTGCCGCAGGCTTTGCCCACGCGTACATCTACATCGCTTATCTCACCGCAAAGGGGCTTCATGGTGCAGCTCCCGACCTGCGCGGCGCCGAGCGCTACGTCAACATCGCCTCGCTCAATCTCGGAAATGCAGCTAAATCTTTCTTCGAGGAACTCATGAAGGAAAACGACTGGGTTATCACCCCCTTCCCCCTCGAAAAGAAATAATTTCTTAACTGTTTAACCAAAGTTAATAAATCACAAGATAAAGCACAGCAATATCACACTACTATACATCATCTTGTGGTTTGAGCATTTTTTCAGAAGTTACTTCTGAGTCTGCTCTCTAAAAAAATGGCTTGTCAAGTGCCGGTTCCATGTGTTAAACTGCACTCAGCCGCATGTAAAGAGCGCAACTCGCAAGGGTCGCGCTGTACACCTCATAACATCGCCCATCATGACGACAACAGTAAAAACGCTGGCTGTGAGTGTCCTCACCATGCTCACAGCGCTCGCTTTCTGCGCTCCCAGTGCAGAAGCGGCTTCCGGTGTCAGCAAAGGCTTCATCATGCCCTCTGCCCCGACGCCGTCAGCCAAGCCCAACCCCAAGCTTCCTAAGCTCGGGCGCGACAAGCATGGCATGCCTCTCTACCACCCCGCTCAGCTGAACCGCGTGGTACGTACAACTGCGTATACTCACACCGAGAGCGACCATATTGGCTATGGTCCGCGTAATGCCATTGGCACCTCGCTTAAGTATACCGACCAGGTGCGTAGCGCCGCCGCTGACTGGTCTGTCTACCCCCTTGGCACTCGCTTCAAGATTAAGGGGCAGCCCTACATCTATGTCGTGGACGACTATGGTAGCGCCTTGGTAGGCACTGGTACGATTGACATTTACCAGCCCACAAAGGAGCTTATGCGCAAGTGGGGTCGTCGCGTAGTGGAGATTCAGGTCATTCAGTGGGGTTCCTCCCAGCTGAGCATGCGTACCCTGCAGGGTCGCACCGGTTACCGCCACTGTGCCAAGATGCAGGCCGCCCTCAAACAGCAGGCTCGTCACCGCAACACGGCCAGCCGCTAACCTGCCACATCAATCCTTTTTCACCTCGCCCGCTGCAACCCTTATTGCAGCGGGCGATTGCTTTGGGTGACTCTTCAGAAATTGACAGAAGTACGTAAGACGTGGTACTTACAGTACTTTCCTTCGACGCACGAAAAAGCCTGCAACCTCGGAAGGTTGCAGGCGGGAAAGCTTGCGTTGAAGCGCAGAACTTTAGCCCAGAGTGGGCTTCTTGGCGCGACGAACGGAGCCGAAGCGCTTCTGGAACTTGTCGATACGACCCTCGGTGTCCACGAACTGGTTCTTACCAGTGAAGAAGGGGTGAGAGTCGGAAGTGATACCGCAGGAGATCACGTAGTGCTCCACACCGTCGATTTCCTCCTTCTTAGCGGAGGTAGCGGTGGAGCGGGTGATGAAGCGGCGGCCCGTGGTAATGTCCACGAACACAACGGGATTGTACTTAGGATGGATGTCTGCCTTCATAGTCTTATAGGCTGCGTTACCGTCGCAGCGCGGGGGAGATTATACAGATAGCGAGTGTATAGTCAAGCACAAATCTGAGAAAATGACAGTTTAAGGCGAAAAGCCTTGCAGAATGACAGTATATATGGTATGATTTCGCTGCAATAATTTACCTCTAAACGTATGGCAACACAACTTGAGCAACTGAAGCAGTACACCACTGTGGTGGCCGACACTGGCGACTTCCGCCAGATGGAAGAGTTCACCCCGCAGGATGCCACAACGAATCCTTCCCTCATTCTTGCCGCTGCCGGCAAGCCCGAATACCGCAGCATCGTTGAGGAAGCCGTAGCCCCCTACAAGGGCCGAGAGCTTACCCCTGCTCTGATGGACGAAATCGTAGACAAGGTGGTCGTCGCCTTCGGTCTGGAGATTCTCAAGCGCGTACCTGGTCGTGTATCCAGCGAGGTGGACGCCCGTCTTTCCTTTGATACGGAGGCTACCGTGGCTCGCGCCCGCAGCATCATGGGCATGTACGAGGCCGCCGGCATTCCCCGCGAGCGTGTGCTCATCAAGATTGCCTCCACTTGGGAGGGTATTCAGGCTGCTCACATTCTGGAGCAGGAAGGCATCCACACCAACCTGACGCTTCTGTTCAGCCTGGTACAGGCCGTAGCTTGCGCCGAGGCCGGCGTGCGTCTTATCTCCCCGTTCGTGGGCCGCATCCTCGACTGGTTCAAGGCCAACACCAAGGAGGAATACACCGCCGAGACCGACCCGGGCGTGGTTTCCGTACGCACCATCTATAACTACTACAAGAAGTTCGGTTACCCGGTACAGATTATGGGTGCTTCCTTCCGCAACAAGGGTGAGGTACTGGCACTGGCCGGCTGCGACCTGCTGACCATCTCCCCTAACCTGTTGGCTGAGCTTGCAGCCAGTGAGGAGCCCGTGACTCCCTGCCTGAATGTGGAAGCTGCCCAGGCCAGCGACATCGAGCGCATTCCGGCTGACGAGAAGAGCTTCCGCTTCCTCTTCAACGAGGACGCTATGGCTACCGAGAAGACCGCCGACGGCATCCGCCGCTTTGCAGCCGACATCCGTAAGCTGGAGGCCATGCTGGCTGCCATGCTGTAAGCTTTTTTATCAAACAACTAACATTCAATCATTATGAAAGTACTCGTTACTGGTGGTTGCGGCTACATTGGCTCGCACACCGTACGCCAGCTGGTGAAGGCAGGGGCTGACGTGACTGTGCTCGACAGCATGGTATACGGCCATCCCGCCGCTATTGTGGACAAGGAAGTGAAGCTTGTGAAGGGCGACTTGGGCGACCCCGCTGTAGTATACCCCCTGCTCGTGAACGGCAAGTTCGATGCCGTGATTCACTTTGCCGCCTTCATTCAGGTAGGTGAGTCCGTGACGGATCCGCTCAAGTACTACGAAAACAACATCGCTAAGCCCCTGGTGCTGCTGCGCGCCATGATGCTGGGCGGTTGCAAGCGCTTCGTCTTCTCCTCCACCTGCGCTACCTACGGTGTCCCCACCCAGGTGCCGATTCCTGAGACGGAGAAGCAGGACCCCATCAACCCCTACGGTGCTTCCAAGTTCATGCTGGAGAAGGTGTGCAAGGATTGCGAGCGTGCCTACGGCCTGAAGAGCGTGTTCCTGCGCTACTTCAATGCCTCCGGTTCCTCTGTTGACGGCCTTATCGGCGAAGACCACGAGCCCGAGTCTCACCTGATTCCGGTGATTCTGCAGGCCATCAAGGGTGAGCGCCCCGCCATTACGGTATTCGGTACAGACTACGACACCCCGGACGGCACCTGCATCCGCGACTACATCCACGTAGACGACTTGGCCGACGCACACCTGCGTGCCCTGGATTACCTGATGAAGGGTGGCGACACCAACTGGTTCAACCTCGGTACCGGTAATGGTTTCTCCGTGAAGCAGATTATCGATGCCGCCGAGAAGGTGACCGGCATGAAGGCTCCCGTGGAGTATGGTCCGCGCCGTGAGGGCGACCCCGCCCGCCTGATTGCTGACTCCCGCAAAGCTGCTGAGATTCTGGGCTGGATTCCCAAGTACCAGGATGTGACGCAGATTGTGGAGACTGCCTGGAAGTGGCACAACGGCCCCCGCGGTGGTCACTATTAATTCAACCACTGTACCCCAAAGGTGCAGAACAATGCAACACCCCGGCAGAATTGCCGGGGTGCTTTGCCTTAACAAATAACTCATGCTGGAGCTCCTTATCATCGCCCTTGTGCTGGCAGTAGATGCAACCGTCTATTCATTCTCATACGGTTTGGTGCTGCGTTGCTGCCGCCTGCGCAACTCGCTGTGGCTTGCGCTCACTGTTGGTGCATTTCAGGCAGGCATGCCCCTACTGGGCTATCTGGGGGGTGAAAGCGTGCGTGAGAGCGTGACACAATGGCAAAGCGGCATTGTGGCCACCGTTTTTTGCGGACTGGGAGTTTACGTCATCTACGGAGCATGGAAAGGGGATGAAGCCGAGGGCGATTGTTGCAGCAAAGACTGCAACCCGCTGGGGCTCATTGCCCTGCTCCTGGTAGGTGTAGCCACGGCAATCGATGCACTCGCCGTAGGCGTTGCAATGGCTCTGGGCGACATCGGCGGTGCTAACCTCACTATGGCTCAATTATTCGCCAATGTCAGCGTCATTGGCATTGTTACTTTCATTTGCTCACTGGCGGCGTTCCACTCGGCCCGCCTGCTGCACCACCTACCCACCCGCTGGCTCGAAACCATCGCAGGGTTACTGCTCATTGGTCTTGGCGTCAAGAGTTTGCTGTAACGCCAAGGCTAACCCCAGTATATACAATAGGCGGCCAATATCCGTGTGATTCCTCACCCACGACAAACGGTCACATGAATCCCTGTAATCGTGCGGTTCTGTAAAGAAGAACGACGCCGTGCCATCCGGCGATAAAACTTTCATGAGCGGGTAGCACTGTGACAACGAAAGCGGAGAAAACTCTTTCCCATATACGCTCTCAGTACCAACAACAATGGGCAACCACTCTTCCTTATATTGGCAATACTGACGGTGAATTACCACCAATAAGCCAAGAGACAGCACAAAGACAAGCCCGCACACACACCAAGGTACCCATGTACAATCTGTAGGCGGGTTTTGCCACGCTGCAAACAACACCGTACCACTCCAGATAGCCCAGAACAGTAACCAACGCCTCCACCCCAGCTCCTCGCGTGGCCACGAAAGCTGTTCTCCGGTTCCATAAAGCAGCTCCCCCTCCGGCAGCAAAGAATGGGTCTGTCCAAGAGGTTCAGGCTTGGGCAATTCTACAGAAGCAGCGCGGGCTTCCTGAAACAACGCCAAAAAGCGAGTTGCATCCTTGCCTGAGGCTACAACCATTTTATCCTTCCACATGTACGTATAAGGAGAGACCATGTGTAGCACAGCATTCCCCTGCTCCAGCTCGGGAGTGATAGCTACAAGAGGTAATGACCACAAACAATACTCGCCCTCATGCCGCTCGGCTCTTATCATACGATAATTAGTCAACGCATCAAAACTCCACAGTGAATCAGACACCACACGATAGACATAGCGCAAAGCACGCCACCCCAACACAAGCACCAACAAGCAAAACACGTATGGCGTGACAGACGGAGCCAGTACATCAGACACCCGGCCGGCAAATGCAGCAAAGACGCAAACGCAGAATAGCGACCAAATCAGGACGGCGAAAAACTGACTACAGGCACGCCGAGATACCAACTGCCCACTGCTCCGCGACCAGAGTATGCGCTCACCGGGCAATAGCTCCGTCTCTATCCATTGCTTCGCACTCATCGGATTGATTTTTCATGAGTTTATACACATAGTCCCACTCATTTGCAGAGAGGTACAAGAAACCAATAGGCCTCGCCCTCTTACACTCGCCGATGTCGTCCGGATTTATGCCCAATTCCAAGCTGACAGTACCATTCTTGTGGCGGGTAAGGTTATAGAGCATATCGGCTGAGCGAGGGAACAGATAGCTTTTATTTCCCTTCATCACAATAGCGCGAAGGTCGGTCAGCACGTAGAGCTCGCGAGAAAAAATCCGGTATAACCAGGGAGAAACAACAGCTAGAACCAGACACCCTGAAGCCAGGCACGCGAAAACAATAGACGCGACAACACGCCCTGATTCCCACATACCGTACGCAAACAAACCAAAAAACACCAGAAAAAAGAGCGAATATCCCGCAACCAATCGGCTCGTGATTTTGCTATGAGAAGCGCCATCCGGTCGACCAAGCCAGAGAATTCGCTCGCCTTTCAACAAGGTGTTTTGCAGCAGTTCTCGCTCGCGAATGGGTAGTTCGTCCGGTATCATGGCATTAATTGCGAGATGAAGGTGTAATATCCATCAGCATCTGCTCCACTCGCCGAAGCTCCGGCAGATTGAAGAACCCCATGGGCACCGTTGTATCCTCGCTGCTTTTCTTCGGCTCATAGCCGAAAATCAGATCACCACTGCCGTCATTGCGCAGCACGCGTTCCTTCACTAGCCCGGCGATTAACGGCCAGGCTATCAGTTGCCAACCGCCCTTTTTCGTCACCCCCGTGGGGCGCAGCACAATAGCACGCTGCTCCGTGAGGATATACACCGTGCGTTTCATGCGGCGGCGTATGATAAAAACCATCCCCACCGCCACTCCGGTAAACAACAATGAGAACAGCATGTATATATTTAGCAGCCCGGCAACAATGTAAACAAGTGCAGAGAAAAATACGCCAAAGACGGAAAAGAACAGATAAGGCGTAGATAATTGATTCGCCATCGACGGAATCGGCTGGGCAATCCAGACGGGCGACTCCCCGGATTGCATAGCATGCACCACCTGCTCTCGCAGTTCATTGGATAATGAAGAAATGGATATCATGGGGCGGATTATCAAAAAGACCCGCAGGCGTTCGCACACCTGCGGGCCGGATAGAATCATTTAGTGAATCTTTTTGAGCAGCCAGGGCAGCAGGTCCTTAATGGCCACGCGCTCCTGGTCCATAGAGTCACGGTGACGGATGGTCACGGTATCCTTCAGAGCGGGATCACCCTCCTCACCCAGAGTCTCGAAGTCCACGGTGATACAGAAGGGAGTACCCACTTCGTCCTGACGACGATAGCGACGACCAACAGCGCCGGTCTCATCGTAGAAGACGTTCATGAAGGGACGCAGCTCAGCCTCGATTTCGCGGGCGATGCGCACCTGCTCAGCGTTCTTCTTCAGCAGCGGGAAGATAGCAGCCTTAATGGGAGCCATGCGGGGGTGAAAGCGCATCACAGTGCGGATATCGCTCTTGCCATCCTTACCCAGTTCTTCCTCGTCGAAAGCCTCGCAGATAACGGCCAGCACGGAGCGGTCGCAACCGGCGGAAGGCTCCACCACGTGGGGAATGTACTTCTCGCGGGTCACCTCGTCGAAGTACTCCATCGGCTTGCCGGAGCCCTCCTGGTGACGACCCAGGTCATAATCCGTACGATAGGCGATACCCATAAGCTCCTGAATACCGAAGGGGAACTCGTACTCAAGGTCGTAGGTCTTCTTGGAGTAGAAAGCACGCTCATCCTCCGGCACATCGAGGATGTGAATCTTCTCGCGGGAAATACCGATGTTCTCGTAGAACTGCAGGCTCTTCTCCAGCCACTCGTCGGTCAGGCGGAAGCCATCCTCAGCGCGGCAGAAGTACTCCACCTCCATCTGCTCGAACTCACGGGAGCGGAAGGTGAAGTTGCGCGGGTTAATCTCATTGCGGAAAGATTTACCAATCTGAGCGATACCGAAGGGAATCTTGGTACGGGAGGAGTCGAGAATGTTCTTGTACTGGCAGAAGATGCTCTGAGCAGTCTCCGGGCGCAGCCAACCGGTGCTGGAGGGGTCATTCTCATCGGAGGTGGCACCGATGGTAGTTTTGAACATCAGGTTGAAGGAGCGAGCCTCGGTCACGAGAGAACCATTAGAGGGATTGTAGCGCACGCTGTCGGTCACGTTCTCGGTGCTCTCCTCCAGCAGCTCTAGCTCGGCTACGGGGATATTCTTACCGGAAATCTGGCTGTAGTACTGAGCGGCGCTGCGACGGGCGTTCTTCACCTCCTTCTCGCTACCCTCAGAGGTCAGCATGGAGAACTCCTTCTTGGAGCTCCAGGAACCATCCTTGGTGGTAGCACCCTTCCACCAGAGAGCGACACCACTCTGAGCGGGAATCTGGTCGGCACGAAGACGCTCCTTGCTCAGCAGGCAATCGCACAGGGGATCGGAGAAACCGCCCACGTGACCGGAAGCCACCAGCACGGAGTTGTGCGTCAGAATGGAGCCATCCATACCCAGAATGTCGGGGCGCTCCTGCACATGCACACGCCACCAGTAATCCTTCAGGTTGCGCTTCAGCTCAACGCCTAGGGGACCGTAGTCCCAGCAACCGTTGAGGCCGCCATAAATCTCAGCTGCCTGGAAGATGAAACCTTTGCGCTTGCAAAGGCTGACGATTTTTTCCATTCGAACGGGGTCTGTATAGGTACGGTCTGCCATAACGCGGGTTATTGTACTATATTTTATCCCTATTGCAAGCCAAAACAGGCACGAACACGGCGCAACACCGCGATTTTGCTTGCCAAATGGCTTATTTACAGGTATGCTCAGGGCAACAAATTATAACCACATTACACATATGCTTATCGCCCCGTCAATGCTTGCTTGTGATTTCCGCCGCATCGGAGAAGAAGCCGCCCGCGCCCTTGCCGCCGGGGCTGACTGGCTGCACCTGGATGTAATGGATGGTTCTTTTGTCGACAACATTTCCTTTGGTCCGGACATTTGTGCAGCTATTCGCAACAGCGTACCCGCAGATGCGTATCTGGACGCCCACCTCATGATTGATGCGCCCGACCACTACCTTCCACGTTTCATTAAGGCGGGCATGAATATGATTACTATTCACGTTGAGCGCGAGGGGCATGTCGACTTGCATGCCACTCTGGCCGCTATTCGTGAGGGAGGAGCCCACGCGGGTCTCGCTATCAATCCAGCCACACCCGTGGAGAAAGTGCTTCCCTACCTGAGCGAGCTCGATATGGTACTGGTAATGAGCGTTGTCCCCGGCTTTGGCGGCCAGAGCTTCATGGGTGAAGTGCTGGATAAAGTCCGAGTCCTCGATGCGGCGCGTAAAGAACAGGGGTTGAAGTTCATTATTCAGATGGATGGCGGAATCGGCGCCACCCAGGCTCCGCTGTGCGCCGAAGCAGGCGCAGACTGCCTCGTCGCCGGCAGCAGCACCTTCCGAGCAGATGATATGGCTGCCGCCATCGCAAGCATGAAATAAGCCACAGTTATGGACAAAGCGACCAAAAGCCTGCTCAATGTCTTACTGAGCGTACTTGCCCCCGTACTCGTGCTCGATAATTGCTCTGCCAGTGGCGATAAGCTGTGGCACTTAGGCACCACCTGGGCGATGGTAGTAGCGCTGGCGCTTCCCATCGGCTGCGGCATTTACAGCCTGGTAACAGAGCGCAAGGTCGAGGCAATGACTGCTTTTGGCCTGCTGGGCACCATCCTAACGGGCGTTGTTACGATTTACGCCAATACGGGTGATGCCCTGGCAATTCGTCCCGATACTCCGTGGTGGTATGCAGCAAAAGAAGCTATCATTGCCCTGCTCCTTGCTGGTGCTATGCTGGTAAGCGGTGGTAAAGAGGGCTCCCTGCTGCGAGCCTGTGTGTACTCCGATGCCCTGTTCGACATCCGTCGCATCGAAACAACGGTTCAGGAAAAAGGCTTATCAGATGGATACGACAACATTCTGAAGCGAGCGGCCTACATGACCGCCGGTTCCCTCTTCTTCTCGGCTGTGCTTAATTTTGCACTGGCACTCTACTTCTTGCTCCCGGTACCTGACATGCCCGCCGCCGAACAAGCCGTGCAGTACAACTACGCCGTCAGCAAAATGACATGGATGGGCTACCTCATCATCGGCGTTCCCCTACTGGCCACCCTCTTCCTTGTTATTCGCTACCTCGGCCGCACGCTGCAACAGCTCACAGATTTGCCTGATAAAAATATTTACATAAAATAAAATCTCTGATTCACAAGGATTCCCTCAATTACTTACGTAATATTGCCATCGATATAACAAACAACCCCGTATATTCTGTCTACTATGACAGAATAGATTTTATATTTTTATTTCTCCTTCACACCTTAGGTCCAAGGTGAAAGCATAAAGAAACCAAAACCATATTATACACACTTTTAAACGCCACAACTACAGCTGTCGACATGTCGCGTACAGACATTTCTCTGGTCAAATCGTATGAAGGGAAGCGAAACATTTATAAGGAAACCTGATTTAATCAAAAAAGTCACACTTAAGGCTTTTATTTTCCTGTTAAAAGTGTTATAATATGCTTCCTTCTTAAAAAGGAAGACGAAAATCAAGCAACTAACATTGACCGATATCGAACATGCAGGGCGCAAAAAGACAACACATCGTGAGGAATTTTTGACGAGCATGGATGCCATCATTCCTTGGGAAGCATGGATTGAAATGATACGGCCTCATTACCCCTCAGGCAAAAGAGGTCGCCCAGTAAGAGGTATCGAAACAATGCTGCGTATGTATCTGTTGCAAGTATGGTTTAATCTGTCCGATGTTGGAGTAGAGGACGCAATATACGACAGTTACGCCATGAGAACATTCATGAGGATAGACTTTTATAATGAGCAGGTTCCGGATGCAACAACATTGCTCAAATTCCGTCATCTTCTTGAGAAACATAAGATAGGAGAACAAATATTTGCAGATCTCAAAAACCGACTCGATAATGCAGGCCTGCTGATGCACGGCGGTACAGTTGTCGATGCCACCATTATCCATGCGCCAAGTTCCACAAAAAAAACGCAAAGGGTAAGAGTGATGAAGAAATGCATCAGGTCAAAAAAGGGAATCAGTGGTATTTCGGCATGAAAGTCCACGCCGGAGTAGATGCGGGGAGCGGATATGTTCACACAATTACCGGAACTGCAGCAAATGAGCATGATTCTCAGCAAATAAGTGCATTGATTCGCAGAGATGACGAAGTGGTTTATGGCGATTCCGGGTTATATTGGCGTGGTTATTGAAAGACCCGTGTTTAGGCTATCGACGCCTGACAACCCACGTTAGTAACGCCTTACAATATCAAGTAAACAGGAAATATGTAAGGAGGCGGATAAAAGAGCTGGGGCTTAAGGCAATCTATTGTAAGCGTAATACCAGCAAACCACATCCCCAACACGAGAAAGTACCTTACTTGCTCAAAGGCAGATAATCACCAGATAAAACTATTTTTTCGATGCTAAAATTTT
>JAFOZZ010000160.1 GCA_017390945.1 Akkermansia sp. | reverse complement strand
GTGCGGGCTCTTATTCTCTTTATTCACAACCAGGGGCTTACGCCCCTGGCTACCATATATCACCCGCACAAGTGCGGGTTCAAATGTTTGGCGGGCCTTTGCCCGCGGAACTTTCCACTGCCCGCTGCGCGGGCAATTTAACCAGTCTGAAAGGCTGATTTCACCTTGCCGACCGGCAAGATTTAACCCGAGCGGCTAACGCGAGGATTTCACTTGCGCCTTTAAGGCGCAACAGCTCTACTAATTCCAATTTATCGGTTTTAGCGATGCACAATTTCCCGGCATAGCTACCGCCTGCCGCGCTTTCTCCTTTACTCACCGAATAGAAAAAGGTAGTATAGGCGCAGCATGAATACACCATTTACCGATGATAGTTTTCACGTAAGCTGGTCCCAGCTTACTCCTGAGTGTGCTCGCAATGATATCCGCGCAGCCATTGAAAGCGCCAAGGCTGCGATAGAAGCCATTTGCCAGGTACAGGAGCCGACCTACGAGAACACATTTGCCGCACTGGAAAACAGCGCTAAGGCTCTGATGCGCGGGTGGGGACGTCTGTCGCACCTGCAATCCGTCATGGATTCGCCGGAGCTGCGTGCCGTGGTTAACGAGCTGATGCCCGAGGTGGTCATCTACTCCTCCAGCGTGACGCTCAACCCGCAGCTTTATGCTGCGCTCAAAAAGGCCGCAGCACAGCCCTGGGTACAGGAGCTCAGCGCCGTCAAGCAACGCTTCATTGCCGAAACGCTGGCCGACTTCCGCGAAAATGGTGCCGAGCTTACGCAGGAGCAGAAAGTGCGCTATGCGGAGCTTTCCACTAAGCTGTCGCAGCTCTCGCAAACATTCGGCGAGTACGTGCTGGACTCCACCAACGCCTGGGAATACATCACCACCGATGCCGAGGAACTGGCAGGCCTGCCGGAATCCGCCCGCGAAAGCGCTCGTCAGGATGCCCTCAGCAAGGGACATGGCAGCGAAGACGCCCCGGCTTGGCGCTTCACCCTGCAATTCACCTCTATCCAGCCCGTATTGACCTATGCCGAAAACGAAGGTCTGCGCAGCCGCATCTGGCATGCTGTCAGCGAAAAAGGCACCGGCAAGTTCGACACGCAGCCCTTCATCCACGAGATTATGGCTCTGCGCGCTGAAAAAGCTGCTTTGCTTGGCTACGAGCGTTACTCCGACTACGTTACCTCTCGCCGCATGGCTGGCAGCGGTACCGCTGCGCTCAATTTCATCAACAATCTTCACGACCGCGTGAAAGCCCCCTTCCTGGCCGAACAGGAGGAAATCCGCCGCTTTGCCGAGCAAGGCTCCGGCACCAGCATCCCCGTCATGAAGCCCTGGGACATCGGCTACTGGAGCGAAAAACGCCGCAAAGCACTCTACGACTTCGATAGCGAGGAACTGCGCCCCTACTTCCCTATGCAGGGGGTGTTGGAGGGCATGTTCTCCATCTATGCGGGGCTGTACGGCATACGCTTCGAGCAGCGTGCGACCGCCTGCATTCAGCCCGGGGAGGTTCTGCCTGAGGGCGCTGTAGAGGTATGGCACCCTGAAGTGCTCTTCTATGAGGTGTACGATGAGGAAAGCAACGAGCACCTGGGCTCGTTCTATGCCGACTGGTACCCGCGCGACAGCAAGCGTGGTGGTGCCTGGATGAACTGCCTGGCATGCGGATGCCCGCCCATGAATGGCCAGCCCCGCGTACCGCACCTGGCACTGATGTGTGGCAATATGAGCCGCCCCGTGGGCGACAAGCCCGCCCTGCTCACCCACGGCGAGGTGGAGACCGTATTCCACGAGTTCGGTCACCTGTTGCACCAGATTCTCAGCGACGTAGAGGTTGAATCCCTGGCAGGTTGCAATGTGGCATGGGACTTCGTGGAACTCCCCAGCCAGATTAACGAGAACTGGTGCTGGGAGAGCGAAGCGCTCGACCGCTTTGCACGCCACTGGCAGACTGGCGAGCCCCTGCCCGCAGAGCTCAAGCGCAAGATGCTCGCTGCCCGCAACTGCGGTGCCGCCACTTTCGCCATGCGCCAGCTGTGCTTCGGCAAGCTCGACCTCGAGCTCCACACCAACACCGCCACCTACGCAGGCCGCGACGTGGAGGAAGTAGACCGCGAAATCCTGGCCGACTACCGCATCCCCACCACAGAACAGAGCAACAGCGTACTGCGTTGTTTCACCCATATTTTCGATGGCGGTTATGAGTCCGGCTACTACTCCTACAAGTGGGCAGAAATGCTTGAAGCGGATGCATTCTCCCGCTTCGCAGCAGAGGGCATCTTCAACCCCGCCACCGGCCGCGACTTCCGCCGCTGTATCCTCTCGCAGGGCAACAGCCGCCCCGCCGCCGAGCTCTACCGCGATTTCATGCAGCGCGACCCCGATCCGGAAGCCATGCTGCGCCGCAGCGGCATCTGCTGATAGCCCCGGTCTCACATCCTCACGCCGCCGCGCCCCCCACAGAGCGCGGCGGTTTCTGCTTGACATTTGTTGCTCAGGCTGTAAAATCGCGCGCATGCAGGCATTGGAAATCATGGCCCCGGCGGGGTCTTTCGAGTCATTGGCAGCAGCGCTCCGCGCTGGGGCAGACAGTGTATATTTTGGTGTAGGCATGTTCAACATGCGTGCACGTTCTACCGTAAACTTCACCCCGGAGGATTTGCCCAAGGTGGCGCGACTGTGCCATGCCTGCAATGCGAAAGCTTACCTGACCTGCAACGTCATTATTTACGATGAGGAAGTAGAGGCCATGCAGGCACTGCTGCGCCAGGCAAAGGACGCGGGGGTGGACGCTGTTATCGCGGCCGACTTAGCCGTTATCACCTACGCCCACAGCATCGGGCTGGAGGTACACATGTCTGTACAGGCTAATGTATGCAACCTTTCCGCCGTACGCTTCTTTGCCGCCTATGCTGATGTGATGGTGCTGGCTCGTGAGCTGAAGCTCAGCCAGATTCGTACCATTATCGAGGGCATTAAGCGCGAGAACATTTGCGGTCCCTCCGGCCAGCAGGTGCGTATCGAAATCTTTGCCCACGGTGCACTCTGTATCGGCATCTCCGGCAAGTGTGGCATGAGCCTGGCTGCCTACAACCACAGCGCCAACCGTGGCCAGTGTTTCCAGCTTTGCCGCCGTAAGTACCGCGTGACCGACACCGAGACCGGCTTCGAGATGGATATCGACAACCAGTACATCATGTCGCCCAAGGATATCTGCACCATCCGCGTGATTGACCAGTTGGTAGAGGCGGGCGTAGCCGTTTTCAAACTGGAAGGACGCGGCCGCTCCGAGGCTTACGTATCCACAGTCACCTCAGTTTACAAGAAAGCCGTTACAGCTTGCGCCAATGGAGAGTGGAGCCCGGAGAAGGTGGCTGCATGGGAAGATGAACTCCTGCACGTCTTCAACCGCCAGTTCTGGCATGGTGGCTACTACTTAGGTGAGGAGTGGGAGACTTGGAGCGGCTGCTCCAACAGCCTGGCACTCGAGCAGCGCCACCACCTTGGGCGCATCATGCGCTGGTATCCTAAGGTGCAAGTGGCAGATATCCGCCTGGAGGCACTCCCCCTTTCCCCCGGCGACAAGATTGAAATCACCGGTCCCACTACCGGCATCGTTCGCCTCACGGTTCCCGAGGTGCGTTGCGACGATGAAAACGGCGTCACGCAAGTTGTGCCCACAGTGCCAAAGGGCGGGCATGCGCTGGTAGCCATACCGGAAAAAGTGCGCCATGGCGACAAGGTATACTTGGTAACAAGGCGCAAATTGAAATAATAACGGGCTTAATTTGCCTGACTTAAGCGAAAGTTGTCGGAAAACTCTTGACATTAGTATGACAATCCATTAAGCTGCGCGCCATGTTCGTAGATCACATTCGTATATTTGCCAAGGCAGGCAAGGGCGGAAATGGCCTGGCCAGTTTCCGACGCGAAAAGTTTGTACCCCGTGGTGGCCCCGATGGTGGCGACGGTGGTGACGGCGGCAGCGTTATCCTTGAAGTAAGCACAGGCACGAATGACCTGCGCAATTATTTCTATGATCCTAAGCTCATTGCTACCGATGGCATGCCCGGTATGCACGCCCGTAAGCATGGCAAGGATGGCCGCACTGTCATCGGCAAGGTACCTCCGGGTACCATCGTGTACCGCACCAATGCAGCCACCATGCAGGAGGCCACCTGGCTGGAGCGCGAGGGCGATGGCATCGAGTTTGAGCAGATTGCCGACCTTACCGAGCCCGGCGAACGCTTCGTGCTTTGCCAGGGCGGCAAGGGCGGACGCGGTAACTGGCACTTCCGTACTGCGACCGACCAGGCTCCCATCAAGTTTGAGTTCGGCACCGAGGCCGAGAGTGGAGTTTTCTTCTTTGAGCTGCGTCGCATCGCCGATGCCGGCTTGGTAGGCTATCCGAACGCCGGCAAGAGCACGCTGCTGGGTGCCATCTCCCGCGCTACCCCCAAGGTAGCCAGCTATCCGTTCACAACTCTGCAGCCCATCGTGGGTGTGGTGGAATTCGAGGATTATTCTCGCTGCATCGTGGCCGACATCCCCGGTATCATTGAAGGCGCTTCCGAGAACCGCGGCCTGGGCCACGAGTTCCTGCGCCACATCATGCGCTGCCAGGTGCTGCTCTTTGTGGTCGACATGACCGGCCTGGAGCACGACCCGGTGGAGGCCATTCAGACGCTGCGTAAGGAAATCAAGCTTTACTCCGAGGAGCTGGCCGAGCGCCGCTGGATTATCCTGGCTAACAAGATGGATGACCCGACCGCCGTGGAGAATCTAGAGATTCTGCGCCAGCGTTTCCCCAAGATTGAAATCCTGCCCATCTCTGCCGCTATGGGCGATGGCATCCCCGAGTTCAAGACTCGTCTCAAATCCCTGCTGGCCGAGTAATGAAAGTCGCGATTCTCAGCGACATTCACGCCAATTGGGAAGCGCTGCAAGCCGTGCTGGCCGATGCCGCACGGCTG
>JAFOZZ010000159.1 GCA_017390945.1 Akkermansia sp. | reverse complement strand
CTGTTCATCATAAAAAATACTTCCAACCGTTTTGGTCTTTATATTGCATCAGGTTTCCTTGGAATGTTTATGATTCACTTTTTTATTAATGTGGGAATGGTAATGGGAATGATGCCGATTACAGGTATTCCGCTGCTGTTTCTTTCATACGGTGGTTATTTGATTAGTTAAGCTATCTTGATATTTTTGTCCCCTTGCCAAAAATATCAGTAGTTGCTTGTGGAACAATGTTAGGAGATATATGCAACATGCACAGTATTAAATTACTGAACTAATTATAAGTAAATGCGGCACAGTTATAGTGTGTTAGATTGGTATAACCTTAGGTTATTGAAAATAAGCGCTTATGCGCGGAAGTGCTGCCAGCCGCGAGAAAGGGAATTTTCGGCGTTTGTGGAAAGTGTGCCGATAACAAAAAGCGGGCTGGGGATATCCAAATGTGAAAGCGCCTCAAAATCAGCGGGCGCGAGGGTAAGAAGAAGCTCGTAATCCTCGCCATCGCCTATCGCCTGCTCTGTGGAGCTGCCGGGATTGCATGGAATGGCGGAGTAATCGAGTGTAAAACCGCAGCCACAGGCAGCGGCAAGTCTGGGCAAATCCACTGCCAGACCATCGGAAAGATCCATCATGGCGGTGGGAACCGGACCATGTGCCATGAAATGACGAGCGAGTTCGAGGCGTGGCTCAAAGTCCAGGTGGTGGCCACTGGGGAATGAGCCACCCAGGGGGCCGGTGACGCAGATGATGTCACCTACGCGGCCACCGCTGCGCAGGATTGCTCTGCCCCGCTCTACGCGCCCTGTCAAGGCAATATTGATGACGATACCATCGTAGGGGAGCGAGGAGGTTTCTCCCCCGGCCACAGAAATGCCGCAGCGTGACGCGAGGCGGTTGATGCCGCGGTAGATGCCCTCGGCGTACTCTACGGTGCGTTCTGGGTGCATCAGGAGGGTAATGAGGGCGTATTCCGGTATGCCGCCCATAGCAGCGATGTCCGACACGGCGCGAGCGAGTGCCTTGTGGCCGACGCGTTCGGGCTCGGTATCGCGGGTGAAGTGTACAGCCTCCACGACGACATCCGTCTTGAGCAGGGTGTCCCACTGCGCGTCACGTGGCACGACTGCACAGTCATCCCCGGGCCCGGTAAGCATCGGGGCCTGAGTGGTGAGTTGCCGGAGCAGGCGCTTCAGAACGGCATTCTCACCCAGCTGGCTGAGTGGGGTGGACACGGTGGCTAAGAGATGACAGAATGAATGCTTAGTACGATGGTGGCAATGGTATTGAAAATCATGTGTAATATGATGCAGGCTCGGATGGATTGCGTCTTTTCGTACAGGATACACTGGACGCAACCGAAAATGAAGAGGGGAATCGCCTGTACCAGCGAGACGTGTATGGCCGAGAATAAGAGCGCAGAGGCCAGAGTCGCACCAACAAGGCCGACGCGCTGGCGCAATACATTGTAAAGGAAGCCGCGGAAGGCGAACTCCTCCATGATGGGCGCAACTATAATGGCGCTGAAGCACAGGGCGATGAATGCGGATGTGTTATTGCATCCTGCGAGTTCATGGGCAACCTGCTGGAGTTTGGGGCTGCCTGTTACCTCGATGAGCCATTCATCGAGCTTCAGAATCGCCATGACAGAAGACGTGGCGTAAACGACGAGCAGCCCCAGGAATATGTAGCCAAAGAAGCGCAGAGGGCTGGCAATTTTGCTCATGGGCAGCGTCATGTAGCGCAGGGCGAAGGGGAAATACATTGCCATGTTGATGAACGCTGTAAGCCAGGTATCCGCTGCGCTTGGTTCGCTGGGAGCTTCCGCGAAGATGTTTGTGAGCGCCAGAAAGGAGAAGAATGCCATGAAGATGAGAACGTATATCTCATCAATCCATGTGGGGAATGTACTGCCCGGGAAGCGGCTGACGCGCGGCAGGGTGCGGTACTTGCCGAATTGCTGCGAGATGACACCCGTAAACCACAGGATAAGGCACAGCAGGAAGCAGCCTATGACGAGCGAGATGTTAATCCATTGGTATACCGGAAGATTCTGGAAGTATTGTATCATGCTTGCTCGGATGGTGAGGGGTGGTAGGCTACGGCGCCGTGGTAGCCATCTGCCGGGGTGAAGAGTCTGACGTGTGGAGCCCCGGCAAACAGTGGCTGGATGCGCCCGGGGTACCAGAGGAAGGGGAATTGCTGCGCTTGCCAGATGGTAGCAGCTGCCTGCTTGACCAGGGCTTCGG
Source organism: Akkermansia sp. (assembly GCA_017390945.1). Classification (GTDB taxonomy): domain Bacteria; phylum Verrucomicrobiota; class Verrucomicrobiia; order Verrucomicrobiales; family Akkermansiaceae; genus Akkermansia. Next base: position 16,157 of record JAFOZZ010000159.1, on the reverse strand, counting down.
CGGTACACCAGCAGTCAAAGAACTCGGCGGCTGTGGCTCCGCGTGCTCGCCAGGCCTGCAACTGCTGCGGACACATGATGCGCGCAGCCAGGCGCTCCGTGGCGGCCTTGGGGCGGCTGAGCTGGATGTCTACCCCGACGGGGGAGCAGTGAAAGGCGATGCAGAGGTGCTCGACTGAGTGGCTGAGGTTGAAATGCAGGGGGCTCCCCGGCAAGATGGGTTTGCCGTGTTCAGTCGTGCTCAGGTGTAGCTCTGTGGCCGGGGTGTCGAGGCGGCGAGCAAGTTCTCGCTTGAGGGTGCTGCGCGTCTTGAGGAAGGTGTCGCCTCGCTGGGCGTATGCAGCAAGCTCACTGGCATCAAGCAGGGCTTGAGCCGCGGAATCTGCGGGGAGGTCGCAGAGCTTGTAGCAGAGGAAGGTCATCAGAGCGAGTGGAAGGTGAGTGAATTCGTGGTGGTGTTATATACGGCAAATCCAGGTGCTGAGCGCACGCCTGCTATCTCGCCGGGGTTAGCCAGCAGGGTCGAGCCACAGAATTGCTGCTCTGCGCGGTGAGTGTGGCCGAAGAAGACGGCATCATATTTTCCACTGCGAGCGGCTTGCGCTGCTACCTGGGGGTAGTGGGTCAGGAAAACACGGCGTGAATCGAGGTCGATATCCGCGGCGTCGCCGTGGTGGCTGGTGTGGTGGAACTGCTCCGCCAGGCGCAGGAAGCTGTGGCGGTCGAATTCATTGTTGCCGAAAACGAGGTCGATACCATGCGGCCATTCTTCGCGGAGGGTGCGGAAGGTGGTGAGTGTTGCCAGATCGCCTGTGCAGAACAGGTGGGTACAGCCCAGCTGCTCTGCCATAGCCAGAGCCGTCAGCAGGTTGGTGGTGTGTTCGTGTATGTCTGAGAGAACGGCAACAAGCATATATTATTGGCGAGAGGCGGTAAAGATGGGTGAGAGCGGTACAGGTGCCTCCGGCGCGGCATCCACCCTGGTAGCAATGACTCCATGGCTCTCCGAAAGGTACCAGATGGCTGTGTCGGGGTGCAGATTCCGGAAAATAACGGGCTGCCCCTGTTCATTGATATAACCGCTGAAACGCACGCCGACCTTGATAAGCGGGCCGAAGTTCTGACGGATTTCGCGCACGTAATCGGTGCCGCGATTTGCCCGGAACCAGGCCTCGAACTCTTGCTCGGCGGCGGTCATCTGAGGGGATTTCGACAGCCAGCACCCACTGCGAAGCTCAATACCATGCTTTCGCACCAGCTTGAGGAAAGACGCGGCGTGTTTGCGGAGGGTGGGGCTGTAGCTGATGCCGGTCAGCGTGCGCGTTTTATGCTCGCGTATGAGCATCAATAAGCGATGGTAAATGACGGCTCGTGCGAGTGCCGGACAATCGCGGTGACGGAAGTTGAGCACCGTCGTGAGCAACTGCGGTAGATTGCGGTCGCGGAAGAAGGAGGGCTTATCGATGTTGACTGCTTTGTACAGCGGTCGCGTGTCGATGGTGCGTTTCCAGACGCTCGAAGCATCGTCCCAGCAGATATCGCGATTGCCTTGTTGATACGCCGGGTCGAGGTCGGAGCGCTTGACGTGTACGCGCTTCTGGGCATCGAGAGTGGGTTCCTGCTCCGAGTAGCACAACTCGCCATCGGCATTGGTGATTTCGTAGAGGCAGACATTCAGTGATGGGGCAGCAAAAAGCTCCTCCATCAGATTGACTTGCTGCTGCGTGGCGGGATAGGCCTGGGTGAAGGTAGGGCCACCATCCAGTAGCGTGGCAACGGCTGCCTGCGTTTCGTTGGCATCGTTTTTCTGCTCCGGGTCGAGCATGAGGCTCTTCACGTTCTCTTCGGCTGGCAGCTTACTGCATACCTTCAGGAGCTCTACTGCCGGGGTGTAGTGCCTGGGGTGGAAGCTATGGAGTGTTTCCTGGTAGTCCTTGTATGTGCGCTGGTAGCTCAAGCGGTTCAGCTGGTCTTTGTATGCCTCTATTTCTGCAAGGCATTCGCGTATATAGACCAGGCGCTCTTGTGCCGGAGCGGCCAGAGAGGGCGCGAGTTGGTAGCTTTGCGGAGCATCGCGGAACAGGCGGTGACGGTTGCGAGCCTCGCGGCGCAACTCTGTGAGCAGCTCTGCATCCTGCTCTGGTGCCCCTTTGAAGACCGGCAGGTCGGATAAGGGCGATACCAACTCGTGTACGAGCCTCGATTTCTGGTGCTCAAGGGCAGCTCTTTCCTTGTCGCAGAGTTTTTGCCAACGAGTGGTCAGGGAATTGAAATCCGCCGGCATGCTACTCAGCTCACGCTCAATCTCCGCGCGCAGGGACATACGCATGTCGGATACGTTGCCCTGGCCGGATTCGATGCGGACGATATGTTTATCCAACCACCGGCGGCGGTTTTCGATATGGGTCATCCACCTGTTGGCGTCCAATATCGTTTTTTCGAGTTCTGAGCAGAGGAAGCGGTTGAACGGAGTGTTAGCCACAGCGCTGATGCTTTCCACGCGCTCCCAGGCATTTTGCTTCAGAGCTGTCCGCAAATCAGCCTCAAAATCGCTGGCGCGTTTGTAGCACAGCATGCCGATGCCGGTTAAGAGCGCCAGCCCTCCCAGGATGCTGCCGGCTAACACACCAACGCGGCGCATGCGGCCAAGCCCACGGCGGCGGAGCTCACTCAGCAGAGTCGCCCGGTAGGCACTCAGTGCAGGACTGTCTTTTTGAGCGGCTCGCTTGATTTTTTGCTGCGATTGGTCAATGATTTCTTTCAACTCAAGCAGAGAGGCGGTGCTTTTGGTGGAAAGCTCGCTCTCGGGATTCTTCGCGATGGCCTGGAGCATCTTATCACGGGCATCTGCGGCCTCGCGCCTTTTGCGCTGGCGGGCATTCTCTGTAGCCAGCAGCGGGCGTCCTGCTTCCAGTCGTTCCAGTTCCTCCCTGGCTTCATTGTCATGTGGTGCCGCCTCCAGTCGCTGTTGCAGCAGCTCACGGCACGCCTTCACATTGCCTGCGAGGGCGTAGCGGCGCAGTGTGCGCTGATAGGACTGGGAGGACTGCCGTGCCATCAGGGAATAGACGGTTGTAAGGTGAAATACCAGTTCAGCTCACCCACCGGGCCGAGAGTGACGCGCTCAAGGCGCAGAATCAGCACCACGTTACCCACGGAGGATTGGCGTTTGTAGGCTTCCTCGTATGCATGGGTAGCACTGCGGGTAAGCATATCGCAGATGCTGTTGCGCAGGATTTTGCGAATTTTGGGGTTCTTCAGGTTCTTGGCAATGCGAGTACGCGCCTGATTGTGGGTAGCTCCGCGGTTGTTGAGCTCATCGTAGGAAAGGTGCATGTACTGCTCGTTTTCCAGGATAAGCTTGAGCTGGCGGGCAAATCGCTTATCAATGTGAAGGCTGTAATACCGGTTAACGAGCTCGTTGGTATCAAGCTGCTGCTTGATGATGGCGTTCTCATTCACGATGGAATAGAGCGAGGCGACACTGTAACGGGCGTCGCCATCGGGTCTTTCGCCGCAGCAATTGAGGTTAGCCACCTGAGTAAATGTGTTCTGAATGGGGGCTTCGAAATTGTACTTGCGGGAGATGGTGCATTCCCAGGTATCAGTATGCGGGATGTTGCTGGTCACATGTTTGTGCTTCCAGCTGTATGTGGCGTTGTCCTTGCGGTGGGACTGGGTGGCTACCAGGTTATTCTCCGTTGTAAACTGAGGCAGATTGAGGCGCAACTGCGGCTGGATTGATACGGGGACTTCACCGTGGAAAGGAGCCGCCGCGAAGGACTTTTTCAGCACAAGCTTGCCGTTTGGTGCCTGGGGGCTGGGGCTTTCCTGTACCAGCATATTGGCGGAGATGCGCAGCTCATCTGCATCGGCCTTCGGGGGTAAGTGCGCTATGATGCCCTGTACCGGTATTTCAATGCGTGGAATCAGCAGGTAGGTACAGATGTGATTGTTCTCATCCGTCGCTTGCAGCTTAATGGCTGTCTGTATGCCATTGCTGCTGATGTGCTCTAGCTCTCCGTTTTTGTTGAAGGATAGGCTGATAGATGGGATGTTGGGATTATCCTTTATGCTGAGTATCCATGTGTCCGCCGTTTTATCGGGGGTGATCAGCAGGCTCGTATTTTGCCGCGTCTCGCTTGCCAGCAAGTGCGGGTAGGGATTCACCCCAACAGGTACAGCCTGGTATTCCAGGGCTCGAAGCTCTTTTGTTTCGGTGGTGAAATAACGCTTGAGAAAGACCGGTAGTTCATCGCCGCTCATAATCAGCTCCGGAGCTAGCGCAACCCTTACAGGGGCTACTGATGGTGCTTCCTGGGGGGCTGTCTCTGGGGCGCTTGCCTGTTCTGCGGTTGGCTCAGCCGGGGCCGGCGGAGCCGGTGGTGGCTCTGGAGTCGGGGCGGGGCTCTTTCCGAGGATGCCCTCCATGTATGGGCGGATGCTTGCCTCCTGTAATACGGATATTATCTGAGGCCTGCGCTCCAGAAGCTGCGCCCAGTCTTCCTGCTCCTCCTTCTGGCTGCAACTGCTCAACCACTCATCCAGTAATCTGTCGTGCGTGGCCTCGTGCAGGTAAAGGCGGCAAAGAGCCTCGGGGGACAACTTGAGCGCCTCTGCGCATTCGTACAGGCGTATCAGGTTGTCCGGGTGGCCGCTGGCATCGGCAGAGGCGCTGCGCAGCAGTTGAACGCATTCCTTGAGGATACCATAGCGTCTGTCAATCGCTTCGTTGCTGGGCAGGGCGGTTATGTGGGCTTCGAGCTGGTCGAGTTTGCGGCCGGTTGTTTGTGCCGAGTAGCCGGAAGAGGTCAACTCTGCGAGCAACTGGATATCCTCTTTGATATTGATGTTGGAAACCAGCTGGCCGGTAATCTCCACTGCGTCATCAATGAAAAAACCCGAAATGAGTGAGCTGCCGCACCACAGGATGCTGACGCCACCCAGAACACAGGCCCAACGTACCCAGCGCTTAGGCTTGGGGAGAATGTTGAAGACGTCCTCGTCCGGTGTCTCGGTGTATTTGTATGGACTTGCTGGCGTAGCGCCACTATCCGTTGGCAGGGCAAAACCTGTGCTTTTGCGTTGCTGAGGGGCGGCTGCCGGCGGATTATCCACCTGCTGCGCCAACTCAAGCTCGGCGTTGATGGCCAATACCACGGTACCCTGGCTACGTGCGGTAGCGGCGATACGACTGTTGGTCGTGGTGAAGATGCGGGTGAATTCCTGGTGGGTGTCGTGCGTGCTGCCAAGGGTGGTAAAGGTTTTGCCCCAGCCGCGGGTGGAGGAAAGCCAGTCGCTTTCGTGGCAGAGCAGCAAAATGTCTTCTGTGCTTGTCTCTGGCGCTACGGTGACAACGCACTCACGGTCATAGGGGGCGCTGAAAAAGGCACGAGCGTTGTTTTTGTGTCCGGTCAGGCGTTTCCATGTGGGTTGCACGCTGGCATCGGGCAGGGCGGCAGCGGTGAGTCGGGGCTCTTGTTCTACATCTATGGCGTCCCCGGCGCCGGTTTCCCACAGGCCTACTTTGTCCAGCGCCATGATGACACCTGCGGGGGTGGGGCGGGATGCGTTGCGACGCAGCGCCTGCACCTCATCCTCTGTCAGAGCCAGGAAGTGAGCAATGTAGCGGCCATCCACCGCGAAGTAGTGAATGCTGCTCAGGACATGGAAGGAGGTGGCGGCGCTGATGACTTGCCGGTAGCTGTAGTGCGGGCCGGTCATGTCGGCGGCGGCTATTTCTTTCAGCGGCAGGTACAGCGATGTCAGCTCCTGGAGCAAGGCATGGGGAATACTGTGGCTGTGGACATGCGAGGCGCTGCCCGGGGTGTTTGTCCCTGGGGTAAAAGTACCTTTGGTGATGTATTGATAAGACATGCTTCAGTCTTTGTAATCAGCTGTTAGTACCGGGGAATAGAGCGGGTTCGATGCTGCTGAGAGCCCATATGAAAGGATCTGTGACACGGAAGGGCTTGACGGTGCCCTCCGGCGGCCCCATCAGGATTTCGCCGCTTTCGTCATCGGTAAACTCCACAGGTGCTGCGCCCATGGCTGAGGCGGCGAAGTAACACACGTTGTCCGATACGGCTTCAGCACTGGTGCAGATGTTGGGGCTGATGCGGAAGAGCAGCTCGCGCAGACGAGCCGAATTGGCAGCAATGTTTTCGGGCTTGAGCTGGCCATTGCGGACAATGGGCAGCAACGGCTCGGAGCCTAAAAGAGAGCGCCAGGCATCGCTCTTGCCGATAATGATGGCCAGAGGGGTGGTAACGCGTTCGCCCGGCTTCTGGTTGAGAGCTGCACGCAGGCGTGTCTCCAGCTCGGTCAGCAGGAGCGCCTGGCGACCGGCTTTGTTGAGGCAATGGCGCAGTTGCGGATCTTCCTCATTTCTCAACAAGGCGCGGAACTCCGGGTTGGTGGTGGGGTCGAACAGGAAAAAGATGGCATCCGCTACCTTGAGGTAATGCTGCGCTGTGTACAAATCATCGCGCTGGCGGGTTGCTGCATCTCCTTCTGTGTGTTGATAAAGAACGATGGAGTGAGCCCCGACTCCTTTGTTGAGGGTGTAAATGAAGGGGCGGGGCATGGTCTGGTAGCTGCCTTCTTTCCAGACTTTGTGGTACAGCTGGCTACTCAAGTGTTTCTTGCCACGGTGTGCAGTCTGAGGGCTATCGCCGGTGAATACACGCATACGCATGTCATTGAGCGGCGCATTGGTGGCAGGGTCTCCATCGCGGAAGGGGATGTGGAAGTCGCGCGGCATGGTGCGCTCCAGCTCATGCACCAGCGATGAGAGGTAATAGGATTTGCCGGAGTCGGGGACACCTATCAGCGCAATGGTATGCTGGGACATTTGCCCGAAGAACGGCGGCAGCTTGTGGTGGCAGTACGGGCAGGCTCGCTCATGGCAGCGTGAGCCCCGGCTGTCGGTGGCGTAACCATCACCGGAAAGTACCTCGGGCGTGAAGCGCTGCATGGCTTCCGGCCCCATTTTCTCATCGCCGCACAGGCTGGGGTGGGTTGCAATGAAGAGAGCCTCTTCCTTGATAAAGGTCGCCCAGCAGGAAGGGCAGCGGTATTCCCACTTGGGGGTGGCACCCTGCATGTGCGCGCGCTGTACAGCCCCCTCACTGCGGGCTACGTATGCGGCCACTTGCAGGATATCGCACATGCGGAATGCATGGTGTCCCAAGCCATCAAACGTGACGAGAGCAGTCTCAATAGCGGCTTCCGAGCGATTCGGTATATCCAGCAAGGCGAGCGCAGTACTCCATTCGCCAGTATCCGGGGTGTAGGTATACCACGTGCGGGGCTGGAACCTGGCAAAGTCCGGGCGGTGCTCCTCGCTTCCATACCAGCAGATAAAGCAGCCACCGGCCAGAACGAAGAGATGAATCGTATCCGGTCGGATTTGATAATCATGCTCTTGCTCATGGCCATCAAGGGAGTAGGACGGCAGGGACGCGTGCGGGAAAAAGCGACATATGCCGTTGCGCTGAGCAAAAATACCACCTTTTTCCGCACCCATCATCACTCGGAAGGTGTTCCGCGCATGCTTGCCAATGGTCATGAAACAGCCATCCGATACACGCAATTTGCCTGTCAGGCAATCAAAGATGTACAGATGGTAATTCATTGGCGGTGATAAACTTTCTTTGTATTTTATTCATTATAGCATATGTGTCCTGTGACGTCAAGAAAATCCGTGCTATTACAAGGTGGCGGCTCAGGTGCTTAGTGTCTCTGCTGCGGTAGATAATTTCTTGGTGGAGGCTCGCCCCTTGAGTGCCAGTGTCGGCGCAAAGAGCGAGAGCCTGTATTCTGCGACCATGAGGGCATAGGCTTGCCACTGGGGGGAGGTGGTGTGGCGGGAGTAGGACTCGTAGAAGTCAGGGAGGATGGCCGCATTGAGTGTATCGATTCGTTCCAGCTCGCGAATGGCGGGCTGCTGAGCTATTTTCTGTAAGCGCTGCTGCATGCCGCGGGCAAAGCGTGAGAGGTCTTGCAGGGTGGCAGGTTCCAGCTCAGAGAGGAAGAATGGGCGGGTGAGCCATTGCCATTCGCGTTTCAGGTCGGCGGCAATGCGTTCTGCGTAGCGGTCGCGTGAGGCGGTGAGGCAGTATTCGCGTAGCGGGGACTCCGTTGCGGCGAGTTGCTCCCATATTTTGCTGAGAGATCCGGCAATCGTATCGTACAGCTTTTCGCGCATGCGCAGGCAGGCGGCATCGAACTCCGCAGCCGTGCGCGGGAGCGGTGCCAGCGTAGCGTCCATCGCTGCGTAGATGGTGTCGGCTACGTTGTTCTTGGGCTGAGCTCCCAGTGTGCTCATGGCGAGCTTGGCTTCAACGGACTTGATGGGCAGGCGTTTGCGAATGCGGCTGATGAAGTCTGCATGGCGAATGAGCGCGAGACGGCGCACGCCGAAGCGGTGAGCCTGAGCGGCTTCCTCCTGGGTGGGATATACCTTGATGCGCACATGCTCGCCATCATCAAACAGCGCGGGGTAGCCGATACCTGTGCCGACCTCAACCGTAGCAGGCAGGTCGCCGCAGTCCCAGCGGGTCATGGCTGTGGCAGAGAATGAACGTGCCGCTTTTTTCTTAAAACGCTTCTGCTGAATACTCTCCAAACGCTCGCGCAGGGCGGCCATATCGCTGCCGCAAGCAAGCGTCTGTTCCTCGTCATCGTACACCCATACCTTGGTAACAAGGTCATTCGGGATGCGGGTGAAGTCGAATTGCTGCGCGTTGCAGAACTTCTGCGTGCGGCGCATGACGAACTCTGCCAGAGCCTGGCTCAGCGGGCGGTCAAGCTCGCGGTCATACCAGTCCTCAGCAAAGTCATCCGCAGCTGCGCCGATGGGCATGAGGAATTGGCGCACATCCTTGGGGAGTGTGCGCAGCAGGATTTCCGCTCTGTCGGCCAGGTGAGCCTGCACACCCCACTCCGGCAACCAGTCCGGGAAATCTATCAGGGCATCGATATGCACCCCGAGCGTTACGCCATCGTCTGCCTCGCCGGGGTTATGCGCGTAGTAGACTGGGTATGTGGTACCGCCTATGCTGAGTTCATCCGGGTAAAGGTCGGCCGGGGCTTTGTCCTCACCGGGGTAGACGCAATCCTCGTAAGGCACAAAAAGGATTTTGGGGGAGGTTTTCTCTACCTTATCCCGCCAGCGACGCAGCGCTTTCGCCGAGGCGCAATCCTTGGGAAGTGCGGCGGCAAAGAAGTTGTACACGCCTTCTTCGCACCAGATGAGGTCTCGGCGGCGCAATTTGGCCTCTACTGTCCGCACGGTTTCGCGCATGCGCTGCAAGTGCTTGATGAAGGGCGGCTCATCGCGCAGTTGCCTGGCGAGCAGGCCTTCGCGAATCATGATTTCGCGAGCGGCCGGAAGGTTGTAGCGGGCGTAGGAGATACGGCGCCCATCAATGATGGTGAGGCCACCACAGGTGACGCGTTCTTTCGCGTGTACCACGCCGGCGTCTTTATCCCATGCGGCGTCGTAGGCATGGCAGGCACAGAGCTGCGGAGCCACTTGTTCCACCCAGGCGGGGTCCAGCACGGCACAGCGGCGCATGAAGAGGCGGCTTGTTTCCACCAACTCAGAGCCAAATATCCATTCAGCGCGTTTGTTGCGACGGAAAAGCCCGCTGCCGGGGAATATGCTGAAGTCGCGTCCACCGGCACCACGGTACACTTTGTCCTCCGGACGCCATACGCCAATCTGGAGTGGTGCGCCGGCCAGGAGGGAGCGGTGAATCATCTCCGGCGTTGCCTGCTTGTCTTCGGCGGGGAGTTCCGGGATACGCCAGCGGAGCGTGTCCTGAAGTGCTGCGGCTAAATCCTGAGCCAGATTGTGCCACTCGACCATGCGCAGGAAGTTGATGTAATTGCGGCTGCACCATTTCCGCAGTTGATTGCGCTTGAGATTGCGTTTTTCTTTGAACTCCAGTGAGCTGCGCCACAGGGAGAGCATGGAGAGGAAGTCGCTATCGGCATTTTTCCACTGTGCGTGTGCCTGATCGGCCTGAGTGGCGAACTCCTGCGGGCGCTCGCGCGGGTCCATGATGCTCAGACCTGCTACGATAACAAGCATTTCTGCCAGGCATTTTTCATGGCCGGCTTCCAGCAGCATGCGCCCCAGGCGCGGGTCGAGCGGCAGCCTGGCCAGGCTGCGGCCGGTGTCGGTCATTTTCTTGCTGCGGTCAAGTGCGCCGATTTCCCGCAGCGTTTTGTAGCCTTCGTTAATCAGGCGGCTGCTGGGGGGATCGGGCAGGGGGAATTCGCCCAATGGAGGCAGATGCAGGTCGGCCATGCGCAGAATGACGCCAGCCAGGGCGCTGCGCTTAATTTCCGGGTCGGTAAATGGCTCGCGTTGCTCAAAATCCGTTTCGGAATAGAGGCGAATGCAGACACCCTCCGTCACACGGCCACAGCGGCCGGCGCGCTGGCGGGCGCTGGCCTGCGAGATGGGTTCCACCTGCAAGCGCTGAATCTGTCGCCCCGGTAAGTAGCGCGAGATTCTCGCCAGTCCACTGTCAATAACGTAAATGATACCCGGGATGGTCAGCGAGGTTTCTGCTACGTTGGTCGCCAATACGATACGACGATTACCCTTGCGGGGATGGAAGATGCGCTGCTGCTCTGCCAGACCGAGGCGTGCAAAGAGGGGAAGAATGTCTGTACGAGGCAGATTGAGGTACTCTAGCTCATCGGCACAGTCCCGAATCTCGCGTTCACCGGGCAGGAACACCAATACATCGCCCTTGTCGTCCAGCTCTGACAACCAGGTGACGGCACGCGCGACATGCTGCGGCAACTCCTCATCCGGGTGGCGCTGGGGCATGTAGTGCAGGTCCACATGGTAGGTGCGACCCTCAACATTGATGATGGGGGCTCCGCCGAAGAACTCCGAGAATGCCCCGGCATCCATTGTGGCGGAAGAGATAATGAGCTTGAGGTCAGGGCGTCGCTTGAGCAGCAACTTCATGTAACCGAGCAGGAAGTCGATGTTGAGGCTTCGCTCGTGGGCTTCATCCAGAATGATGGTGTGGTACTTACGCAGGTCGCGGTCATCCTGTGTTTCAGCCAGCAGGATACCATCCGTCATGAGCTTCAGGCGTGTGGCGCTGCTGGTGGTGTCGTCAAAGCGCACCTGATAGCCCACATAGTCGCCCAGCTCGCAGCCTACTTCCTCCGCAATGCGGCGAGCCACAGCAACTGCTGCAAGCCTGCGTGGCTGGGTACAGCCCAGCATGCCGCGGCGGTTGCCAGCTACCTCCAGCGCAATTTTCGGCAGCTGGGTTGTTTTGCCGCTACCGGTTTCGCCCACAACCACAACGACTTGATGGCGACGAAGGGCGGCAGCAATCTCATCGCGGCGGCGAGAGATAGGCAAATCCGGGTAACGAAACTCTGGCGTTCGGGTGGGAGGCTGGTCGCTCATGCTGCGTGGGGGTTACCAGTTCTGCATGGCGCCATTGGCCAATCTGGATTTTTCTGCCAGGAATACGATGCGGTGTCCGGTTACGGAATCCTCCAGCAGGGTTTTGCCTTCAGATGTGGGGTGTCCCTGCAAATGTGCGATGAAATCCAGTATCACCTCGCGGTCGCCGCCACCGTGGTGGCGACCGTTCTGAGCCTCTGTTACATCCACTACATGCATGACTCGCCCTTCCGGTGCTTCCGGCGCTATGGTGGAGATCGTGAAGCGCCCGGTCTCGAAAGTGCCGTATATCTCGCCGCGAGTACCGGTAATATGGACGCTGCGCTCGGAGATGGAGGCTCCGCCTGTCATGGAGAAGGTACCCGTGGCACCGTCCTCATACTCAATGAGAACGGACTGGTGGTCGACAATATCCGTTTTGCAACGGTAGGCGCAGGCGCCATACGGATTATCCGGTGCGCTGAGGGCTGCGGCTTTCTCCTCGTTGGTCTCCGGGCGGCGCATGTTGGAATCATGCCATACGTTGTCGGCCCAGCGCTGGGGGCTTTCGATATAAAGGCGGCGGGCGGAGTAGGGGCAATCGCGCTCAACAGGGCAATCTGTCAGGCAGCGGGTGCCCGCACCCTCCGGCGCTTGCTCGGGGGTGAACTGGAACATGCTGCCTACGCTGGCAATGCGGCGGGGATGATTATTACCCATCAGCCATGCCATCAGGTCGAGGTCGTGGCTGCACTTGGTAAGTAGCATGCCGGAGCCGCATATCTCCGCAGAGGCATATTTGCCACGGACGAATGAGACGCTTTCGTGGAAGTAATTGACCTGCGCGGACATGCGGATATTGATGACGCGGCCTATCTCACCGCTTTCCATCACGCGTTTGAGGCGCTGGTAGTATGGGGCATAGCGCAGTACATGGCATACCATGACGGTGCGGCCGGTCTCGCGGACGCATGCCAGGAGCTCCTGTGCCTCCTCCTCATTGAGTGCAAAGGGTTTTTCAAGGAGCATATCATAGCCGTGGCGCAGCAGGGGCAGGCTGGTGCTGACATGCAGCTTGTCCATCGTGCCGTTGATAACGGCATCGGCAAAGCGGGGAACAGCCACGAGTTCCTCGACTGTTGCAAAGCAATTCTGCGGCTCCAGTCCGAAGGTGTGGCGGGCATAATCCCGGCGCTTGCTGTCCACATCCACCACGCCAACAATTTGCAAAAGCTCCGGATTGGTGAGCGCAACACGCGTGTAAATCATCGAGCGCACGCCCATGCCCACCACGATAACGCGGAGCGGCGCTGTGCAATCTGTGCTGGAGTCGGTGGTCATATGGTAAATTTTTACTTACCCCATCGCTGGGTGATACCGCTGTAGGAGTCGATACGGCGGTCGCGGAAAAACGGCCAGATACGGCGGTGTGCCTCAAGTGCTGCTAAGTCTACATCAGCATAAAGGATGGTGCGTTCCTTGACCGGAGCCTTGGCAACAATTTGCCCGCAATAGTCGCTCACGAAGCTTTGTCCCCAGAAGGTGGTTTCGCCCTCCACGCCGCAGCGATTGACCGCGCAGATGTAGCAGCCGTTGGCAACGCCATGGCCTCGCTGTACGGTTTCCCATGCACAGTGCTGAGCAGTGTAGAGTTCTTCCTCTCCGGGAATCCAACCGATGGCGGTGGGGTAGAAGATGATTTCTGCCCCCTGCATGGCTGTAAGACGTGCTGCTTCGGGGTACCACTGATCCCAGCAGATGAGTACACCTATGCGGCCATAGCGGGTATCAAAGCATTTGTAGCCCAGGTCGCCGGGAGTGAAATAGAACTTTTCTTCAAATCCGGGATCCTGCGGTATGTGCATTTTGCGGTACAGCCCCAGGAATCGTCCGTCTGCGTCAATCACCCAGGCCGTGTTGTGGTACAAGCCGGTGGCGCGCTTCTCGAAGCCGGCTGCAACAATGACAATACCCAGCTCGCGAGCGAGCTCGCAGAGTTCATCCGTCCAGGGGCCGGGGATGGAATCTGCTGTATTGAAAAGCTCGCAGTCCTGGGTGCGGCAGAAGTACAGCGTGGTGCACATTTCCTGTGTACAGACAATCTGGGCGCCTCCTGCGGCGGCTTCGCGTATGGCTGCCATTTGCAGGCGTTTATTCTCCGCGGGATCTGCTACGGCCTCTTGCTGGATAAGTGCGATGCGGGGCATGGCGAGAGTGTACCATAAAACGCGCCGTTTTTCAAGCCATGTTGGCATAAATACACACAAAAAAGCTGCCGCAGGTGAGGACTGCGGCAGCTATCAGAGGCTTTTTGAAGAGTGGGAGAATTACATCTGGTCAGCAGCGACGCGGCGCAGATGGTCAATGACGGTCTTCATAATCTCGTCTCTGGACTTACCTGCCATGTTGGCCTGCATCATAACACGCTGCATATCAGTTTCGCTCATCATCATGAGGGAGATTGCCATCTGGGCATCCTTGCGGAAGTAGACAGCGGCCTTGGGGTATTTGGCGTACAGTGCCTCCAGCTCTGCATCGAAGCGGGAGCTCACGGTAATGACTCCGGCGATATTTGTCGGCTTTTCCTTCTTGAGAGCCTCAACGATGCGCTTGTTGATTTCGGAAGATTCCTTCACGAACTCCAGGTATTCACCCTTCAGGCTGTCCATGGGAGTCAGGTCAATCACCTTCTGCATCATATCAAACTGCTGCTCAGGAGTCACTACTGCCTGCCCGGACTGGGCTGCATTTTCGAGGATGGCTGTCTGTTCCATCGTGTTGGCCATGAGCAGAATCAGGTATGTACGCACACCGGGGTCGATTTCGTACCAGGTCAGCTGGCTCTGCATGGTGAAGCCGGGAACATCTGCGGGCATCTCCACTGTTTTTTCCGTGGTGTCGGCGGCATGCGCGGTCAGCATGCTGAGCACGCAGGCAAGTGTCGTGTATGTTTTCTTCATGTTACTTATTTGTTTTGATGTCGTTGTAAAGCTTACGGTAGGTATCAGCCGTATCGGTGAGGCGATAGGGATAGGGAACCGCCGGATGCGTGGATGGGGTGTAGGTGCTCCACTGGGTGAGCGTGTCGATGATGGTTGCGGTATCGCCTGGCGCAACGCGTCCTTCGGGCAGGAAGGAATCCAGCAATTCGCCGATGACACCGTGGTCATACCCGGCAACAGGGCGGCCGAGAGCGAGGGCTTCGAGTATGGCGCGATTCCAGGTGGCGGGCTCGCGTGTGAGGGTGAGTGTCACATCGCAGGCGCAGAGAACATCGCGCAGGTCGGCACGCGCTCCCAGCCAGGTAATGTGTTCGCTGAGCTGAGCATCGGCAAATTTTTGTTTCAGTGCAGCCAGGTATTCGCTGTTGGCATGGCGGGTATCGCCGGCGATAAAGACGTGAGCATCAATCCCGGTGCGCTTGAGCCCGGTGAGGATGGGAACTATATCCTCCAGACCGTGGAGGGGCGAGATGCCACCAGGTACGCAGATTGTCATTTGCGCCTTCTTGATGGCGGCGGTTTCGCGCTTCCATTGCTCCAGCCAGGTAGCCGTCGGGGCGTAGCCCGGGTAGCAATGCTGCGTATTGACGCCGTAGGGAATGACCCAGGGCTTGCTACTCAACGGGGAGCCCGGGGCATCGAGCACATTACGCAAGTGCTTGGAAATAGCGGTGAAGACGTGGCAATGCTTCCACCCTACACGCGGCGAACCCAGCACAGGGTAGCCCGTCAGCACACCCACGATGCGCGGGCGCATGCTGGGGCGCAGTTTGTTGCAGGCTACTCCTGCTATCCATGCTGCTTCTGCCGAATACACCTGAATCACCTGGGGCTTATACTTACGCACGATTCGTCGCATGCGTTGTATCTCTCGCCAGGTGGTGAAGATATTGATTTTGCGGCTGATAATGTGTTTAATCCCGGCAGCATTCAGTTTGCTGACCAACTCACAGGGCGGGGAGACTACGATATTGTCGTATTCGTTGTTCTGCAACGCACACGCTAAATCGGCAGCGAAGGCCGAGGGGCCTCCGCTGCGTAGTCTCGGGCTGTAGTGGACTATTCTCATGCGGCTTTATTGCTCACACAGCTCTTTGTAAACGGCTATATAAGCATCAATCATATCCTGTCGACGATGAGGTGCTGAGACTGGCTTGTGAGGAGTGCGTGGGTTTTGATACCAAGCGGCCAGTACGTCTGCCATAGCTTCAGGATCTCCTGTTTTTACTTTGCCTTCAGGTAAATAGATGCTCAATTGCTCACCAACTCCACCAGCTTCATACCCGGCCATAGGACGACCAAGAGCGAGTGCTTCAAGCGTTGTTTTACCAAACGGCTCCGGAACAAGGTTGAGAGATATAACAACATCACTGGCTACCATAATATCACGAATGTCTCGTCGCAATCCTGTCCATGTTATATCTTGAGTAAGTCCTGCCTTTTCGTACTTTTTGAGAAGTTCTTTACGGAACGATTGTTTTCGTTTCTTTACTTCACCAACCAGCAGAGCATGTGCAGGAATACCTCGCTTCTTGAGTGAAAGAAGTACGGGAACTAAATGTTCAGCACCTTTCTGTCGAGCGACTCGCCCAGGTAGACAAATTACGTATTTACCTTTAAGTTCGGGATATTGGGCATACCATTTGTCGTACCATTCATTAGAGGGACGGTATTCCGGGTAATGTTGAGTGATGTCAACAGAATTTGGTATTACAGTAATTCTTTCGT
>JAFOZZ010000158.1 GCA_017390945.1 Akkermansia sp. | reverse complement strand
GCTGACCAAGATTGTTCAGGCTATCACCAGCAACAACATCCTCATCGAGGGTGACCTGCGCCGTGAGAAGCAGATGGCTCTGAAGCGCCTTACCAGCATTAACTGCCTGCGTGGCATCCGTCACCGCAAGGGTCTGCCGGTTCGCGGTCAGCGCACCCGCACCAATGCCCGTACCCGCAAGGGCCGCAAGAAGACTGTCGGCGCCAAGAAGTAATAACCCACTTATATAGAAGATACTGAAAATGGCTGAAGAAACCATCCAGGAAGTAGTAGAGACAGTGGCTCCCGCCGCCGAGGCTCCCGCTCCCGTTGAGCAGAAGAAGCCCGAGGTTCGCCGCGACATCTTCGCTGAGCTCGGTCTTGTAGACGACGACGAGAAGGTCAAGATTCTCAAGGCTAAGGGCAGCAAGAACGTTACCACCGGTATCGTTCACATCTCCTCCACCTTCAACAACACCGTCGTGAGCGTGACCGACCTCAAGGGTAACGTGATCGGTTGGTCCTCCGCCGGTAAGCTCAACTTCAAGGGCAGCCGCAAGAGCACCGCTTATGCCGGTCAGGTTGTTTGCCAGGACGCTTGCCGCCAGGCTATGGGCCACGGCCTCAAGGAGGTCGAGGTTCGCGTAAAGGGCCCGGGTTCCGGTCGTGAGTCCGCTGTTCGTGCCGTGCAGACCATGGGTCTGGAGATCAGCAGCATCGCTGACGTGACTCCCATCCCCCACAACGGCTGCCGTCCTCCCAAGGCTCGTCGCGCCTAATAGATTACTAACTCAGAAGAAAGATTACACAAGATTATGGCTCGTTATACAGGTCCTACCGCCAAGATCAGCCGTCGTTTCGGTGTTGAGCTCTTCGGTGCCAGCAAGGCTTTCGCCCGTCGTCCCTTCCCCCCGGGTCAGCACGGCGTTCGCGCTGGTCGCAAGAAGAAGTCCGACTACGGCATCATGCTCGCCGAGAAGCAGAAGCTCCGCTTCATGTACGGCGTGCTCGAGGGTCAGTTCCGCAAGTACTATGAGGAGGCTTCCCGTCGTTCCGGCGTGACCGGCGAAATCCTTCTCCAGCTGCTGGAGCTCCGTCTCGACAACATCATCTATCGCCTCAACTTCGCCAACACCCGCGCCGCTGCTCGTCAGATGGTGTCCCACGGTCACGTAACCGTGAACGGCAAGAAGGTGAACATCGCTTCCTACAGCTGCAAGCCCGGCGACGTAATCGCCGTTGCTGCTAAGGCTCGCTCCCAGGCCCTCGCTGGCCGCGCCATGGAGCTCACTGCTAACGCCGTGACCCCCGATTGGCTCGAGGTTGACGCCGCTAAGCTCTCCGCCAAGGTGGCTCGCATCCCCTCCCAGGAGGAGATCGCTCCCATCGTCAACGTGCAGCTCATCGTGGAGTTCTACTCCCGCTAAAGAGCTCTGCTCAGACCATACTTCAGAAAGCCGCACCTGTTCGTCAGGTGCGGTTTTCGCTTTTGTGGCATCTCTGTTTATCCGTGTTGGGAAATGTTGTTAGTGTTTTTATGGTGGTTTATATCATGGAATGGGAAAAATGTTATATTTTTGTTGTTATTTTATTTTGGAGGCTGTTTTTTGATTTTTTTTGCTGTACATCATAAAATCTATATGGTAGATTGTACTGAGTTGGGGGTAAAATGGCGTAGAAGAACATGTTAGGCTCAACCCAAAAGAGGAATTTTATTCCCAAGTTCTCCCAAAATCATAAATTAACTCAAAAAATCATGAAATTACATTTACCTAAGCTGCTTTGCGTGGCTCTCATGGGGGTGTTGTCTCTGCCTGCAATTGGCGATACGCTAACCAATATTGCTCCGGAAGGAGCTGAATATAAGCAGTGGGATGTTGGTGGCGGTGATTTATACTCCCGTCCGGCTGAAAATGTCGTCAATTACACCGGTGATATTACCCTGAATAGCGGAGATCAGCTTGGTTATTTCAAAGATGGTAGCTTGGTTTCTTACGATAATGGTAGTACTGTTACCATGCACTTGGTAACAAATAAAATTCCCGTGGTAAATCCCGAAACTGGTAAAACAACTTATACCACGGTAGGTACCGAACTTCAATACCAATCAGGTAACGGGGCGTTCTCAAACATTTTAGATGTAGAGGGTACTGTGTACATTAATGGTACAGCGACCGTTCAGTTAGGTGGTCAATACAAAGTACAGAAGCGTACCGACTATGTCGATGATGAGGGTAATGTAACGAAAACTGGTTCTGCATCCAGTTATCTGGATGACTATTCTGGCTTAAGAGCGGATAATGTTGTGGTAACCGGCACCGGCACCGGTACTCACTTGCACTCTTCTTCTGCACTTATCGGCAATTTGACCGTTAACTCCGGTAATGTAACCTTCCATACTGACCAATATAGCGGCAATAGTACCGGACAATCTTTCTGGAACGATGGTACTTCATTCAAGGTAGCTCAAATTGAGACTTCGTTGACTCAAAATGGTGGTTCTATCACAATGGGCCGCACCAAGTCTGACCACAAAAACACCACCACCAGTCATATTAACAACGTATTCGGCACTAAAGATATTGCTGCCAGCATCACTCAGAATGCAGGTACACTGAGTGTTATCGGTTATTCTTATGCTCGCACAGGTCTGAGCATTGTTCAGGATGCGGGGTCTATGACTTTCCGCGATGTGTTGTATTTCAGCACAAGTGGAACCAACACTATTGAACAGACTGGAACTGGCACCATGGTCTTCGGTCGTCTGGATTCTGGCTCAAGGGTTGATTTTGATATATCCCAATCCGGTGATGGTACTATCAAGTTTACGGGTGGTACATCTTTAGGCCGTGCATACGTTAACGGCGCATATGTAAATAGCCAGCTCAATGTCTCTCAAAGCGGTGACGGTACCATTGAAATAGGCGGAGGTAATGGCATAACACATTCTAATTACCCCATCAAAGGTTTCGGCAATAAAAACACTACCTATAACATCGATCAGACAGGTGCCGGCACTATTAAAATTATGTCAGACGCTACGATTACCGCTAACGTGGTAAGTGTCGGGGAGGAGGCTACACTTGACATCGCAGGCAGTTTGACCGTAACCGGTCCCAGCACGCTGAGTGGCACCATTAAGGTGGCAGATTCTGCAACATTCAAACTCGATGGTACAACTACGGTAACTGGCAACGGTTCTCTGGAAGGTGGTGATGTGGAAGTCGGCGCCAACGGCACGCTGATACTTGAAGAGGCTACCAACTTATCCGTAAACTCTGTTCTGAGTCTGAGCGAAGGTAACAGTATGATTTTCAAAATTGCTGATGCTGCGAGCTCTGAAGCTGCTATCACCATGAAGGAAAGTGGTGACTTAGAGTTTGACGCTGGCTCAATCAAGCTGGAACTCGCTGATGTCGCTCTGCAAGAGATGATTGTCGGTGCTACGGAAGAGGGGATGTCTTATACGCTGACCCTTATCGATAATTTGACCGATGAAGACATGCTTGAACTGGAAACAGCTATTGGTAGTGGTGCCCTGACTCTGGAAAACTATGAGTGGTCTTCCATAGCAACCTATGCTATAAACAGCGATTCTCAGTTTGTCACCATCCAAAGCACCGGCTTGGTACTGGCTGATAACTCTCTGCAGGCTGTGGTGATTTCTACCGTTAACAACGTTCCCGAGCCTGCTACTGCTACGCTGAGCCTGCTGGCTCTTGCAGCACTTGCTGCTCGTCGCCGTAGAAAGTAATGGAAAAAGCTTAACAAAGCGGGTTAATTCCCGATAAAGAAAAGTCGCCACCTGTTCTCAGGTGGCGGCTTTCTCGTTTGTATTATCTCAGACAATCCATGTTTGAAACTTGTTATTTTTGTTTTTGTGGTAATTTCTATCCTGAAATAATTAAAAAAATGAATCTTCTTTTGTTGGTTGTGCTTGACAATAGATAGGAAATGTGGTAGTTTCCCGCCCGCTGACGCAAAATGTCACAAAAAAGTGCATATTTTGTGCAGTAAAATCGAATCCTCTCTCGAAAATCTTCCGAAATTATCACAAAAAACATTATGAAATTACATTTGCCTAAATCTCTGTTTACTATTCTTGTGGGCGCAATGCTTACCTATTCGGTGGCAGCCGATAATGTAGAAGTCGGTAAATACGATGCCGGAAGCAAAGTTATGACTGACAGTTTTACGCAGTATCTGCCGAGCTCCTCTTCTCAAATGCAAGAGGTTAAGGGGAATCTTACGCTTTCTGGGACTGATAAATTAGGCCTTTTGAGTAACGGTGCATTTGTTACATTGGGTGTAACGAAATACTCCGGTTATTCTCTATGGGGGGCCGGCTATTTTGAGAGAAAGCAGTTTCAGAATGTTACCAAGAACTTTAAGGTAACTGGTACATTGACCTTAAATGAATCTGCTCAGGTTCAATTGGGCGGTCAGGTAAAAGTCGAAGCTATGGGGTCGTCCTATGATGAATATACCGGTGTAATTGCGAATCAAATAATTGTAAATGACAACGCTAGTCTGACTTCATATAATGCTACTGTAGATGTTCTGGAGGTTAACGGAGGCTCTGTAAGTCTGCATACCAATGGTAACAGTAAGTATGGTAACACGTACTTTGTGGTAGATGATGCATATGATTCTAAGCAGGTGAGCATTCGTTCCGAGCTTAACATTAATGGCGGTACTACCACCATTGGTCATGCCAGCGGTTCGTACTTGCAGACCAGCTTCGGTAAATTGACATACGAGGGCGCGTCTTATGGTCTCGATGGTTCTCTTTCAAAAGTAAGCAAGGCTGAGATTGAGGCTTCACAGATTAGCCAGACCGCCGGTACTCTGAATGTTCAGGGCGATAGCGTTTCTGTGGGCGGTCTCAACATTTCTCAGACCGGTACAGCCAAAGCTGTGATGTCCATTTCCAATGGCGCTTATCACGATCTCGCTGACTATGGTGACAGCGTGATTGCCCAGCACAATTTGCACGCTGATACGGAGCTGAATCTGGGTATCATCCGTGCTTATAACTCACAGTATGACGTAATTAAAGGAAAACTGGAGGAGAATGGCGTGAAAGTTGACCTTTCTCCCTCTCTTGCCGTTTCACACAGCGGTGCCGGTGATATCAACATGAGCGGTGTTGATTTTACTGCAAAGATTGGTTCTTCTTCTGCTATCAGCTCAATTACACAGAGCGATTATGTGGACGAGAAAAATGGCGATGTCACTGCTACAACCGGTACCATCAATCTGAGTGGTGAGTACAAGGGTGCTACGTTTAACATTGACCAGTCTGCTGCAAACGGCACCATCAATCTGAATGGTACGATGACTGCCGGTAGCGTGGCCCAGACGGCCGGTACCATCAATGTGGCAAAGAATGCCAGCATGTCCGCTGATAGCGTGAGCGTGGGTGGTGTATTCGAGGTGAAAGACGGTGGTACTCTGACTGCCGGTGCCATCACTGTGACCGAGGGTGGCAAGCTTGTCAACAACGGTACTATCAGTGGCGCTTCTGCTGCTATGCTGACTGCTGCTGATGATAGCATGCTGATCGTTATTGCCGGTGGTTCTATGGAGAACTACGGCCAGACCGACAAGGCTATCCTGGTTCAGGACGGCGGTGTACTTACCTTGGGCGATGGTGCCAGCGTGGGCGCTGTAACCATGGAGCAGGGCGGTGATATCTCCATCAGCGGTACTGCTGTTACCAGCGCTCTGACTCTGACCGGTGGTACGATTACCTTCACTGAGGGTGCCTTGCTTGAGATTACCGATGGTATGAATGTGACCATCACCGACGCCGTTACCATCGAGGTGAAGCTGAGCGATGCTGCTCTGGAGAACGTGATGAACGGTGGTTCTTATGACCTGTTCAAGGTGAATGAGGGCGACACTTCCGCTGTGACCACTGTGCTCAACGGCGCTACCGTCAGCTTTGTGTCCACTTCAAATGCCGATAACCGCGTGGATGCTGTTGTGCAGCAGGACGGTGGTGCAGTGAAGATTGAGACCCTCGTCCCCGAGCCGACCACGGCCACTCTGAGCCTGCTGGCTCTGGCTGCTCTGGCTGCTCGTCGTCGTCGCGCTGCTTAATAAGCAAATGTTCATAGAGGCGGGTGCATGCCCGCGAAAGGGAAGGCCGCAGTTCGTAGGGACTGCGGCTTTTCCTTTTTGGGGTGGAGGGGAGATGTGACCGCTGGCGCGGTCAACGAGATTCGCGCAGTGGCGCGAGTGAGATTGCGGCTGTGGCGCCGCAACGAGATTCATGCTGGCGCATGAACGAGATTGCGCTGCGGGGCAGCGCAGTGGGGTAGGAAGGATTGGCCGCTGGCGCGGTCAGTGAAATTCATGCTGGCGCATGAGTGAAATTGCGGGCTGGTGCCCGCAGTGAAATTAAGCTGACGCTTAGTGAAATTGCGCTGTGTGGCAGCGCAGTGGGGAGGGAGAAAAATTGGCTTCATAGCACACTTTCCGCTTGAATATCTAGCGCAAGGGTGTAGAATAGTGGCGTTATGCTAGATATTCGCGTTATTCGTGAGAACCCTGAGTATGTGAAAGAGCGTGTTCGCCTGCGTGGCGGAGACCATTGGATGCTTGTTGATAAGGTGCTGGAGTGTGACGTAAAGCGCCGCAATGCTGAGACGGAGAAGCAGGCACTGTCCTCCGAGCGCAATAGTTCTTCCAAGCTGATTGGCCAGATGATGAAGGAAGGCCGCCGCGAGGAGGCTGAGGAGCTGAAGAAGCGCATGGGTGAGGTAGGTGAGCGTATTAAGGAGCTGGATGCCGTGGCTAGCGCCGCCGCCGAGGAGCAGGAGAGCCTGCTGCTGAATATCCCCAACATGCCGCACGATGCTGCCCCTGTGGGCGAGGACGAGAGCGCCAACCCGGAGCTGCGCGTATGGGGCAGCAAGCCGGAGATTGCTGAGCCGAAGGATCACGTGCAGATTGCCACGGCTTGCGGCCTGCTGAACTTTGAGGACGCTACGCGCATTTCCGGCTCGGGCTTCATCGTGTACCGCGGTCTGGGTGCTCGTCTGGAGCGCGCCCTTATCAATTTCCTGCTCGATACGCAGACCCAGGAGAACGGCTACCAGGAGGTAGGCGTACCCTTCATCGTGAAGCGCGAGTGTATGTACGGCACGGGTCAGCTGCCCAAGTTCGAGGAAGATATGTACGGCCTGGAGGGCAACAGCATGTTCCTGGTGCCCACGGCTGAGGTGCCGGTCACGAACCTGTGCCGCGACCAGATTCTGAAGGAGAGCGACCTGCCGGTGAAGATGACGGCTTACACGCCCTGCTTCCGCCGCGAGGCTGGCTCCGCCGGCCGCGAGAACAAGGGCATGATTCGAGTGCACCAGTTCGACAAGGTGGAGCTGGTGGAGATTTGCCGCCCGGAGGATGGCTTTGCTGAGCTGGAGAAGCTGACGAGCCATGCCGAGTGCATCCTGCAGAAGCTGGGGCTGCACTACCGCGTCATCGAGCTGTGCACGGGCGATGTCGGCTTCTCCTCCGCCAAGACCTACGATATCGAGGTATGGGCACCGGGGCAGGGCAAGTACCTGGAGGTATCCAGCTGCTCCTGCTTTACCGATTACCAGGCTCGCCGCATGAAGCTGCGCTACAAGGACGCCACTGGCAAGATGCGTGTGCCTTACACGCTGAATGGCTCCGGTACCGCTCTGCCTCGTCTGTATGTAGCCCTGCTGGAGCAGTGCCAGCAGCCGGATGGCTCCGTGCGCGTACCTGCCGCACTGGTGCCGTACCTGGGTACGGATACCATCCCCACCACCGGGGCGTAACCCTCACCAGGGGCAGCGGTACCGGGCGGTGCCGCTGCCTCGCCACTTAACCTGCACGAAACTCATTTACTCACATACCTTCTCTCCGTTATGTACGACATGATTGAAACCATGGGCCCCATTGCCTGGCTGATGATTATCTGCGCCGCCGGGGCACTGGCTGTTGTGGCCGAGCGCCTCTTCTACTTCCACCGCGTCAATATCAATGCGGAGGAGTTCCTGCGTGGCCTGTCATCGCTGCTGCGTAGTGGGCAGTACAACGAGGCTCTGCACGAGGTGCGCCTGCTGCCCGGGCCGATGGCTCGTGTGGTGGAGGCTGTGCTGTCCCGCCCGGGGCTGTCCCGCGCCGAGCTGCGCGATGTAGCTATGGAGGCCGCCGAGCTGGAGGTGTTCCGCGTGGAGCGCCACATCCGCAGCCTCATGGCCAGCACCACAGTGCTGCCGCTGCTGGGTATACTGGGTACCGTGCTCGCGCTGGTGAAGTTCTATGAGCAGCCGGGTATTACCGATGGCGCTGCTGCCATGCCCGAGGTAGCCGCCACGCTCAGCCGCGCGCTGCTGCTGTCCGCCACAGGTATCGCCTTGGCTATACCCTGCTATCTTTTCTACACCTACCTGGTGGCTCGTGCTCGTAAGACGGTGAACAACATCGAGCGCGCCGGCCTGGAGTGCGTGCACATCATCTGCGACGCCCGCGACCGCGAGGCCGAGGCTGCGGCCAAGGCCAAGAGCAGCACCTGCCGCTCCGGTAAGTGCAAGTTGGATGCTCCTGCCGCCGCCCCCGCTGCTGAGGAGCCCGAGGCAGCCGCCGAGCCCACCCCTGAGGCCGCCGAGTAATAGCTAGCCCCCTCTCATTTGTCCGCCATGCGACGCGTCCGCTCCAAGCTGTCCGATTCCGGTATGTCGGTTATCGCCCTTGCGGGGGTGAACCTGGTGCTGCTGCTGTGCATCTGTGTGCTGCTCAACTCGCACCGCCTGCCCAAGTATGGGCTGAACGTCGTGCCGGCGGAGTCGCATTTCCTGCTGTCGCAGTACGACCGCACGCAGACCCACGTCATTTCCATCACTCCGGGGGAGCACCCGCGCTACTACCTGGAGGGGTTTGAGATTAAAGGGGGGCTGAGCGGCGTGCAGGCTCAGCTCGATAAGTGGCGCTGCGAGCAACCCTCGCGCGTGACGGTTATTCTGGTGAACGACGCCGCTGTACCCTCCGGTACAGTGCAGGCGGTGGTCGATAGTGTGCTTACCCGTGGGTTCAACTGCGCCCTCTCTGGGCGTCCCCTGCCAAACTAATGGAACCGCAGCCGCAGCAGAAAACCTCGGAAAACGAGCTTGCGTACCACACTCAGTACAGCCGCCCGCTGCGCGGCTGCTTTGGTGTGTTTGTATTGCTGGCCGTTGTGGTCGTGCTGGCTGTGTTCTGCCTGGTGCGCATCCGTTTTGAGGAGCCGTTGCCGCCTGCTCGCGAGGGCATGCTGCACTACCGCTGCGATGAGCTGCAGCACCTCCAGGTGCTTATGCGTACCCCCATGCCGCTGCCCCTGCCGCGCTATGTGGACCCCGCTCGCCGCGAGGAAGCTGCCGCTCAGGCTCTGCCGCCGGGCTTCCGTCCCGGGCTCAGCAAGGCTCCGGCGGAGCGCATATACAGCGCTGCACATGATTCCGCCGTGCTGGATGCCGCCCATCTGATTGAATTGCCGCCGCCCGGCCTGCGCGATGCTGCCCCCGATGCAGATGGAGAGGAGGTGCAGCCATGAGTGATTGGCCCGCAATCGAGTGGCTTACCTTTACCCCGGCGGAGGCGCTTACGCTGCTGGCAGTGGCTGCCTTTGTGCTGCTTCTCATGGTCGTGCTGCCGGTGCAGCTGCTTGCCAAGATGCGCCGTGTGCGCCTCGACCGCACCCGCATCACCTGCCGCATCTGCGGCTACCGTTTCATTTGCAAAGACCCCGAGGCCATTTGTCCCCATTGCGACGCGAAGAATAAGTGAGCGGGAATTTTTGATTTTTAATGTTTGATTTTTGATGTTTAAAGTGGCGAGCTTGGCTTCGCTACGCTTCGCAGTGTGGACGAGATTGCGAGCGTGGCTCGCAGTGAGATTGTGCCGTACCGCCACAACGAGATTCACACTTGCGCGTGAACGAGATTGCCCCGCAGGAGCGGGACAATGGAGAGCTCGGCGGGCGGGACGCCCGCGGAATTCGAGAGTCCCGGAGGGACGACAGATAGTAGCCCGGTGGTGAAGGCGCAACGCGCCGTAACCCCGGGTAGGCATAGAAAAATAATTCGAGCCCGGAGCACATCGCGAATGCGATGTAGCGGAGGGCGGCAGATAGTAGCGATGGGCGTTAGCCCGGAGGCTAGGCGGGGGATTGGGATGTTTAATGTTGGAAGTGGAAAGTTTGGCTTCGCTGCGCTTCGCGGTGTGGACGAGATTGCTCGCGTGGCTCGCAGTGAGATTGTGCCGTACCGCCACAACGAGATTCACACTTGCGCGTGAACGAGATTGCCCCGCAGGTGCGGGACAGTGGGGGGAGTAGTTTTCGCCTGCTGGCGCAGGCGGTTATATTGCGCCGATGGGCAGATATATTACACCTGCGGTGCAGTGATATTGTGCCTTGCAGCACAGTTATATTGCCCGCCGGGGCGGGCAGTTATGGAGGGAGAAGCAACCGCTTTACGCTGTGACAAACTGTCCCGGCTTCAATTAGTCTACGATGTACTGAGCTGCGAGAAAAAAATATAAAGGATTTTTATTGACAACTTACATGTAATGATATAGGATGACTTGCGGAAACAAAACGACATCACTTGCAAATAAGTGTTGTAGTTTTGTGAAAAAAAGGTACTTATTTTATAGTTCGTGAAATCAGCTCTGAAAATAAGGGGGGGATATATCACCCGCCGTCAGTTGCCGGATATGGCAGCATATACTCAGCTTTTGCAGCAGGTCAAAAGCGGTGAGCTGGTGCGTCTTAAAGCCGGTGTTTATGCTAAGCCCGAAGCTTTGGCCGATACTATGATTAATCTGAATAAGCTGGTGCCGGGTGGTGTCCTTTGTTTGTATAGTGCGTGGAGCCATTATGGACTGACAGTGCAAATAGCTCCGGCTTTTTGTGTAGCCGTGAAGCGAGGGCGCAAGGTGGTGCTACCCGATTACCCCCCGATAAAACTCTACCGTGTAAGCGATCCTTTCTTCCAACTGGGGCTTGTTCGCGCAAAGGTTGGGTGCTATGTTGTTCCCATCTATGATATTGAGCGCTGTGTTTGTGATGCTTTGCGTTATCGCAATAAAATAGGAATCGAAACAAGTAGCGAAATCCTGCGTAATTATCTCAGTCGCCCTGATTGTAATCTCGACAAGCTCCACAATTATGCTAAGATACTTCGAGTGGATACGTTGCTGTCTCGTTATTTGGAAATTGCGCTGTGAGTATGGGAAAAGTAAAAAATTACGGTCGCTCTGTTCGAGATAGGCTGTTGGTCGAAGCAAAGCATAGTGGTATGCCGTACCAAATGCTTCTCATTCGTTACATGCAGGAGCGCCTTTTGTTTCGCCTGGCACAGTCGGAGTATCGGGAGCATTTCATCTTGAAAGGCGGCGCTTTGCTATATGCTTATACTCAGATGAAAGCTCGTCCTACCTTGGATGTCGATTTTCTTGGTTTGAATATAGGTCGAGAGGAGCATAAGATTCGGCTTGCATTTGAAACAATTGCCAATATTTCTTGCCTGGAGGATGGTGTTGTGTTCGATGCTGAGAACATCGACATAAAGCAGATTACAATCAATAGAGAGTACCATGGAGTGCGTGTTCGACTGACTGCACGGCTGGATTCTATTGTGCAACCTGTTTCTATTGATATAGGATTTGGTGATGTGGTTACACCGTGCGCACAAGCTCTGGCTTATCCTCTAACTCTTGCCTCGATGCCTCAGGCTCATATATTGGCATATTCCTTGGAAAATGTGGTAGCGGAGAAGTTCGAGGCGATGATTGCTCTTGGGCGTGATAATAGCCGCATGAAGGACTTTTTCGATGTGTATATTATTCTGACCACATACCAGCTGGATGAAACTTTGTTGCAGACGTCGATTCGCGAGACTTTTATTCATCGAAGTACGCAGTTGGCTGGCACGCCCGCATTGTTCACAGATGATTTTGCCACATCTTCTCCAAGAATCGTTATGTGGAATGCGTTTCTACGTAAAATCAATTCTTCGCTTCCTTTAGGTTTTACTGAAGTTGTCGCATATATCACAGAAAGATTGCGTCCGTATCTTCCAAGTTAGGAGGGGGGATGTTTAATGTTTGATGTTTGATGTTGGAAGTGGAAAGTTTGGCTTCGCTGCGCTTCGCGGTGTGGACGAGATTGCGAGCGTGGCTCGCAGTGAGATTGTGCCGCAGGTGCGGGACAGAGGGGAGAGCTCGGCGGTAGCTTTGCTTTTACTTCGTCCTTCGCACTTCGTCCCTCGTATTTCACAGAAACTTGGCTTTTGGGTAAGGCCACGGAGGCAAGCGGGATTCTACCCGCCCCCCTCGCCCTGCTGCGCAGGGTACCCACGGGCAGGTGTGCCCGTGGCTCGGGGTCTGGTTGCTCGCTAGCTCGCACCCAGCCCACTCCCCCTTGCAGGTGTCGTGGTGCGGGTAGAAGCTCGCTTGCCGAAAAATATACAAAAAAGAAGGTCGCCGATGGCGACCTTCTTTTTTGTTTATCGGGCAAGCGGGATTCGAACCCACGACCCCTTGCACCCCATGCAAGTGCGCTACCAGACTGCGCTACTGCCCGAAAGTTTGTTTTCTGTTTTGTCGTTTGCGCCGGAGCGTGTCGACAGGGGAAGTATACATGAATTTTTACAGTTGTCAATACATTTTTTTCATGATATACTCATTTTTGTCATGAAAAAGGTAAAAATTGCCGTAGTTGGAGCCAGTGGATACACGGGGCAGGAGCTTTTGCGCATCCTTTTGCGCCACCCTGGTGTGGAGTTGGTATGTGCGACGTCGCGCCAGTACGCAGGGCAGGAGCTGTGCGACCTGTTCCCGCGTTTTCGCCATGTGCCGGGTGCTGATTTGAAGTTTACGGATTCGGACGTAGCGGCTATTGCTGCGACGGGTGCGGAGGCTGCGTTCCTGGCGCTGCCGCATGGTGTATCGGCCGCGTATGGTCGTGGGCTGGTGGAGGCTGGTCTGCGTGTGATTGACCTGTCTGCCGACTTCCGTCTGAATGACCCGGCTGTGTATGAGGAGTTCTACGGCAAGCCGCATCCGGATGTGGAGCTGATGCAGGAGGCCGTGTACGGCATGCCTGAGTGGCACCGCGAGGAGATTGAGAAGGCTCGCATCGTGGGTTCTCCGGGGTGTTACCCCACCAGCATCATTCTGCCGCTGGTGCCGCTGCTGCGTGCCGGGCTGGTGAAGCCGGAGGATATCGTGGTGAACAGCGGTAGTGGTGTGTCCGGTGCTGGTCGCAAGGCTGATGTGACGCTGCTGTACTGCGAGTGCAATGAGAGTATGCGCGCGTATGGTGTGCCGCGCCACCGCCACCTCTCGGAGATTGAGCAGGAGCTTTCCGGCGCCGCAGGCACGAAGGTGACGATTACTTTCACGCCGCACCTGATGCCGGTGAATACGGGCATTGTGACCACGACGGTGGCAAAGCTGAAGCCGGGTACAACGCTGGAGGAGGTTTCGGCCTGTATGGAGGCGGCGTATGCCAAGGCCCCGTTTGTGCGCCTGCAGGGGCCGAATAAGCCGGCTGATACGAAGAATGTGACGCGTACGAATTTTGTGGATATCGGCTGGGCTGTTGATGCGCGCACGAACCGCGTGGTGCTGATGAGCGCGGAGGATAATGTGATTAAGGGCGCAGGCGGCCAGGGTGTGCATGCGTTCAATATCATGTTCGGCTTTGATGAGACGGAGGGTCTCTGGCTGATTTAATTGATGCTCCCATGAAGCCGGTCCTCCTCATAGTTGACGATGAAAAGGCCACCCGCGCGGTGCTTTGCGCCGCGCTGGAGGACGATTATGAGGT
>JAFOZZ010000157.1 GCA_017390945.1 Akkermansia sp. | reverse complement strand
GACAATTTGATATTGATTTAGTGCTTGAATAAAAGGGGATAATTAGCAGTACGAAAGGTATTAGGAAACTTATGTTAGGTATAGAGCAGGCGTTTTTTAATATGTTAACCCAATTAATCCATTTTGCTAAATCAGAGATTTTGTTTACATATTCACGGAGAAATAAATGTGTTAATATGGGTAATAAAAATATTGCACTCATGGGTGAATACATGGCTGCCAAAATGCCTAAGAGTGGACCAATGGTTTTAACTATATTAGGTCGAAGTAACATACCCCCAATAATAGAAAGAGGAATGAAACAGTGTATAATGTTTTTCATGGAAAAACAGGGCGCTTCTGTTAGAAAATTGCCAGCGACATGTTCATTTGTTGAGAATGCTTCAAATACTGACATGTTCCGCAATATTGGAGCAATTAGAGAACATGGCAGCAATTCTAACCCGTTCCATGCAAAAAATATGCACGCTATCCAGAAGGAACATTTGCCTAGAACCTTAAAGATGTAGTATACAACAAAGCATATTCCCAGGCAGGACCATATAAAATACGCCCATAGAGCAAAATTCCAGCTCGTAATACTACCTACTAACGCGGCAGGAAGCCATGTCTGAAAGTAATATACGAAATAACGCCCATCAGGTAGTGAAGGCGGCCATTCCTTAGTAGTCAAATCCCAAAATATGTCATTTCGAACGTAATAATCAGTATGCTGAGCCCAATTGCCTGTCATGCCTGTTAGAAAAGCATATATAACAAAGATTCCGATAGAGGGTATAAGATCTCTGTATGACCATCGATTCGAAGATGCAATCTTTTCTGTTTTTCTTTGTTTCAACAAGATTCCTAAAGCAAAAAGAATCAGTAGGACCATAGGAATAGCAACCCATACCGTTAACCATCCATAAATGAACAAAAGTAGAGGAATAGTTAAGTATATAATAGCAGCCAAATCTACAGAAGTGTAGTTAGCTTTTTTATTGGAATCATTTATTGAAAACATGACGAGCGATTGTATGCCAACAAGACTTGTAAGTCAAGGGTGAAAGCTTATGTTTTTATTGTTACGTTGTAGAAAGGATGTTGTTATTCGTTTTCGCCAAACAACTCGCCCCCGCGAAGCGGGGCTCGGCGGGGGCGGGGATGGTGTGGTGTGTAAGGGGGGGGGCTTACACGTTGTACATCTTGGTGTAGTATTCGTCGGCCATGCGATCGGAGTTGAAGGCGGGGGAGATGTCCTCCATGGCGTTGAATACGATGTCGTTCCAGGCGTCGCGGTTATCGTAGTAGAGGGGGAGCACCTTGGACTCGAGGATGTTGTAGAAGTTGTCGCGGTCGGAGCGGTCGCGTGCCTCGGGGGAGAGGCCTTCCTTTGCCTCGGGAATCATGAAGCAATTCTGGCCGTCGCGGGCGAATTCGCGCACCCAGCCATCATTGGTGGAGATGGTGATGGTGCCGTTCATGGCGGCAGACATGCCGGAGGTGCCGGAGGCCTCACGGGTGACGACGGGGTTGTTGAGCCAGATGTCGGAGCCGTTCTTGAGCAGGCGGGAGAGGCCGAGCTCGTAGCCGGTGAGGACGGCGCAGCGAGGGTACTTCTCGCTGAGTTTGTTGAGCGTGTTGAAGATGTCCACTGCCGTGAAGTCGGTGGGGTAGGGCTTGCCGGCCCAGATCATCTGCACGGGGCGGTTGGTGCGCTGGAGCATGCGCTCGAACATGACCGGGTTCTCGGTGATGAGGGCGGGGCGCTTGTAGGCGGCAAAGCGGCGTGCCCATACGATGGTGAGGGTGTCCTGGTCGAAGAGGTGGCCAGTCTGCTCGCCCACCATGCGGAAGAGGTCTTTCTTGAGGGCGCGCTTGCGAGCCATGAAGGCGCGCTTGTCGCGGGCGGCGAAGGCCTCGGCCAGCTCGGCGTCCTGCCAGTAGGGAAGGTTCTGCGCGTTGGTTACGTGGGTGATGGGGCAGATGTCGCTGTAGCCCTGCCACATCTGGCGGGAGACCTCGCCGTGCAGCTCACTCACGCCGTTGGCCATGTGGGAGAGGCGCAGGGCGGCGAGGGAGTAATTGAAGGTCTGCTCATTCGGGTCGAGCTTGAGCATGCTGCGCACCTGGTCGAGGGAGAGGCCGTCGAAGAAGGAGAAGTTGGCCATGAGGTTGATGTCCATCTTCTCGTTGCCGGCTTCCTCGGGGGTGTGGGTGGTGAAGACGAAGCGCTTACGCACCTCCTCCACATTGCCGCCGTTGCGGGCGAGCATGTTGAAGGCGGCGCCGATGGCGTGTGCCTCGTTCATGTGGTAAATCTCGGGCTCGACGCCCAGCTCCTCGAAGAGGCGAGCACCACCCTGACCCAGCACAATGTACTGGGAGATGCGGGTCATGGGGTTGCTATCGTAAAGGCGCTGGGTGATGGAGCGGCTGATGGCGTCGTTCTCCGGCAGGTCGGTGCTCAGGAAGAACATGGGGGCGGTGTCGAACACCTCCGGGCGCAGGTAGTAGGCCTTCACCCACACGGGGGTGTTGCAGATGTTGATGAGGAACTTGAGGTTGTGATCCTCGAGGAAGGCGTAATCCTTCTTGCGGTACTGCACGGCCATGGAGCCGTCCTCTGCTCGAATCTGGTTGTAATAGCCGTAGGACCAGAGGATGCCTACGCCCACGAGATTCTGGCGCAGGGCACCGGCAGAGCGCATGTGGGAGCCGGCCAGGTAGCCGAGGCCGCCGGAGTAAATCTTAAACACGTTGTCGATAGCGTACTCCATGCAGAAGTAGGCTACCGACTTGCTGTACTTGGGGTCAATCTCGTACGGGTGGGCGTACTGAGCCGGTAAGAAAGAAGCTGTGCTCATCTTGTGTTGTGTGTCGTTGTCGCGGTTCTGAGAGTGGAGGCGCGCAATGCTGCAAAAAAAGCGCGTTCCACAGTCGCTATTTATACACTAACCCAGCGCTCCGTAAAAGAAAAAAATGCGCCATGTGATACCATTTAATCGACAATCTGCAATTTGCATCTGCAAAGTATGAAGTCAGGCGGGCTGCCGCCCGCGTTATTGGCGAAGCCTACTCCTTGCTTGCACTTTGTCGATTCCCTCAGGCTTGTTGGCTGAAGGCGGCCTGGCTGCCGGTGGAGTCGATGCGTGCGACGAGCTCGAAGAGGTCGAGCGCAGCGATGTGTTCCTGCTCGGCAAAGGCGAGGAACTCCTCCAGCGCAGTGGCGATGAGGGCGGTGCGGTTTTTGCCGGGCTGACTGAGGCGCAGGGCGTTCTCCAGGCGGGTACGCTGGGCGGTAGTGCAGCGGAATGTGATGGATTTGAGTATCATGGCAGGCGTAGCATAGCAAATGCCGCCGGGGTGGAAAAGCTTTGTTGCGTGTTTAACATCTAATATGTGTTGCGGCCTGATGTAGAAAGGTGTATGCTGCGCAGCGTTATGAAACCCATACGCAACATTACGAGGTTCACCTACGAGTTCACCTCCTTTCAGGGCTGGCGCGTGACGCTTTGCCGCAACCAGATGCACTTTACCCGCTATTTCTCCGACAAGCAGTATGGCGGCGAGCAGGAGGCTCTGGCTGCGGCGCTTGCTACCCGTAACAAGGTGCTGGAGCGCCTGCGCATGTACCCGCACCAGCCCGAGCTCGCTTTTGCGGAGTGCCGCGAGGAGCAGCCTCAGACCCGCTACCCTCGCGGCTTGCGTCCGCGTAAGCTCGCCCACGCTTAGTGCGCTGCGCAGGCAGCGGCTTTAGGTGTGCTTAAAGGCCATGGCCTCGCACTCTTTTACATGGTGGGTGGGGGCGTGCTTTGCCAGGTAATCCATCGCACGCTTCACGTCTGCCATGAGCAGGGCCGCCATGTCCATGGTGAAGCCACGGCGTACCATCACGCGCATCACGACCACGTCCTCCACGTTGGCTGGCAGGCTGAATGCCGGCACCTGCCAGCCGCGTGTGCGCAGTCGCTCGGAGAGCTCGTAGAGGTTGTAGCCGGGGTCGTAACCCTTCTTCATGCAGAAGCATACAGCGGGGATATCCGTCTGCGGGTTGCCCGTGGCGATGAACTCGAACTTGCCGAGCTTGTTGAACTCTTTGTGCAGGTAGCCAGCCACCTTGTAAGCGGCATCGTGTATGCGGGCGTAGCCCTCCTTGCCCAGGCGGCAGAAGGTGTAGTACTGCGAGATGACCTGGCCTGCGGGGCGCGAGAAGTTCAGCGCGATGGTGGGTATGCTGCCACCCAGGTAATTCACGGCAAAGGTGAGGTCGGTGGGCAGCTCGGCGGTGTCGCGCCAGATGACCCAGCCGCAGCCTACCGGTGCCAGGCCGTATTTGTGGCCACTGGAGGATATGGATTTGACGCGCTCCAGGCGGAAGTCGAAGGGGATATCCGGGGCGGTGAAGGGAGCCAGGAAGCCGCCGCTCGCGCCATCTACGTGCACATCGACATCCGGGCCGCCGCTCTGGGCCAGCTTGTCGAGCGCCTTGCAGATGGGCTCCGGGAACTCGTACTGGCCGGTGTAGGTCACGCCGAAGGTGGGAACCACGCAGATGGTGTTTTCGTCCACACGCTTGAGCATTTCCTCCTCATTCATACAGTAGCAGGAGTGGCTCATGGGTACCTCGCGCATCTCGACGTCCCAGTAGCGGCAGAACTTGTGCCAGCATATCTGCACGGGGCCGCACACAAGGTTGGGTTTGTCGCAGGGCTTGCCTGCCTTGCGGCGGCGGGCTCGCCAGCGCCACAGGGCTGCCATGCCGCCCAGCATGCAGGCCTCGCTGGAGCCGATGGTGGAGCAGCCAATGGGGGTATTGGCGGCGGGGACATGCCACAAATCGGCAATGAGGCGTACACAGCGCTGCTCGATTTCGGCGCACTGGGGGTACTCGTCCTTGTCAATCATGTTCTTGGAGATGCTGATATCCATGAGCTTGTGGACCCACGGGTCATCCCAGGTCTGGCAGAATGTGGCCAGGTTCTGGCGGGCGTTTCCATCCAGCATCAGTTCATCCTTGATGAGCTGGTAGGCGTCTTCCGGGCGCATGGCTTCCGTGGGGAAATGCGCATCGGGCAGGGGCTTTGCCACATCTGCCGCGCCAAAGACGCTGACCGTTTCGTTATCGGGGGTGGATTTTTTCATAATCGAGGGCTGAGACGCCAACACCCCCGCCACGTGTGGAAAAACGTATTTATTTGATAGACAAGTTACAAGTTACGATAGACAAGTTAGCGAGTTTAGAGTTACGAGTTACGAGTTTCGAGTTTCGAGTTTCGAGTGACGGGGGGAGTGGGCGCATGGCCGCCTGACTTGAACTTTGTCAATGGTCAATGGTCAATGGTCAATTGTCAATTTCCACAGGTTTCTGTCTGTTTTTCATCACGTTGAGTTCCCTTTGGGTCATAGCTATGTGATGAGGAGGACACGTACAATTTCTGTGCTGGCGGCGTTGCTGCTCTGGGCTTGTGGCGAGGATGCAGGGCAGCGCGCTGCCACGCAGTTGCCGGAGTATACGGTGATGGTGGGACACCCGCAGGTGGGCAATGTGACCGAGTACCGCGAGTGGGTAGGCCAACTGGAGGGTATGGTGAGTGCCG
Source organism: Akkermansia sp. (assembly GCA_017390945.1). Taxonomy (GTDB): domain Bacteria; phylum Verrucomicrobiota; class Verrucomicrobiia; order Verrucomicrobiales; family Akkermansiaceae; genus Akkermansia. The sequence goes on along the minus strand of JAFOZZ010000157.1, from coordinate 1,361 downwards.
CAGTGTTGCCGCAGGTGAGCGGCTATGTGAGCGAGCGCCTTTTTACAAATGGCTCGGAGGTGGCTGCCGGGCAGGTGCTGTACAAGATAGAGCCCACCCTTTACCAGCAGGCACTGGCCGAGGCCGAAGCCCGCGAAGCTCAGGCCGCCGCCAGTGAGAAGGAGGCCGCCCAGCACGTGGCCTACAATACTCCGCTGGCGCGGGATGGCGCTATATCCCGCCAGGAATTTACGGATGCCCAGCAGCAGCTCCTTTCCGCCCAGGCGGCTCTGGCCTCCGCGCAGGCCGCAGTGGCTCAGGCGCGTACGAACCTGGGCTACTGCACACTCACCTCACCTGTGAGCGGTATTGTGGGTTTTGCGCAGGCGGATGTGGGCAGCTATGTGTCGCCCTCCGGTAAGCCGCTGGTGCTGGTGAACCAGGTGAACCCTATCCGCATCCAATTCAGCATCAGCGAGCAGGATTGGCTGAACCAGGGTGGCGCTGGTGGCTCGCTGAGGCCGGGTGCACAGGTGGAGCTCTTGCTGGCCAATGGGCAAGCCTATCCGCACCCGGCCACTATTGAGGGGGTGGACAACTCCGTGTCGCCCACTACCGGTAGCTTGCTGCTCGATGCCCGCACGGCGAATCCCGGCGCTCTGCTGCGCCCCGGCATGTTTGTGAAGGTGCGTGCGCGGGCTGCGGAGCAAAAGGACGCCCTGCTGGTGCCGGTGCAGGCTATTGTGAGCATGCAGGGTAAGAGTATGCTGGTGGCGCTCGATGCCCGCGACCGCGCCACCATCGTACCGGTGACCACCGGGTTGCAGCAGGGGAACATGGTGGCCGTGCAGGGAGAGCTTACCCCTGCCACGCGTATCGTGATAAGCGGTACGCAGCAAGCCATGATGGCCGCCACCGGTCGCGCCCGCCTGACGGTGCAAGAACCATAAGCCTGTGGTAATTGACAATTGACCATTGACTATTGACAAAATTCAAGTCAGGCGGGCATGCGCCCGCGGGCTCCCCCCGTCACTCGTCACTCAAAACTAGCTAACTTGTCTATCAACCTAGCCTGCCTCGGCGTAGAAAGCAGCCCGTCAGGGCTGACTCAAAGCCGGGTCCTTTGTAACTCGCCAGCCTGCCGTCAGGCAGGTAATTAGTCCTTAACTCGTAATTCGTAACTGATAAATTCCCAATTGGGAATCTCTAAAAACAGTAAATGCGGATTTAAGCGGGCGAAACCCGCGGAACTTTAGAGCCCGAAAGGGCGAAAGATTCTTAGCCCCGGGTGGAGCCGCGCAGCGGCGAAACCCGGGGTAGGAACACAAAAACATCAGAACCCCGAGCACAGCGAGCGGGTGGCAGAGAGGGTGGCTATATGT
>JAFOZZ010000156.1 GCA_017390945.1 Akkermansia sp. | reverse complement strand
GGGTGGAGGGCATCTTATTGTCCATCGCCACGTAGTCAATGAGCTTTTCGTCCAGCAGCTGGCGCACCACGTGCGGGTTGCTGCCGTTGGTGTCAATCTTCACCAGATAGCCCATCTGCTTAATTTTTCGGCACAGCTCGGGCAGGCCGGGCTGGAGTGTGATTTCACCACCGGACAACACGACGGCGTCCAGGAAGCCCTGGCGCTCTTCCAGAAATGCCATCTCGTCCACCTGCGTGCTGGTCTTTTCTGTTACAAGCTCGGGGTTGTAGCAGTAGGGGCAGCGCAGGTTACAGCCGTTGAACCACATAATGCAGGCGGCCTTTTTCGGGTAATCCAAAAAAGTGAGCGGTGTGATGTCAACGGGGTGGCGATGAGTCATGGAAATATCTGTTATCCGGGGTGAGCAAAGCCCCGTAACGGCTCAGGTGACCTTTTGCCGTTACAGGGCTGAGTCAGTAAACTAACGTGGTATGTATACGGTAGAGTGTTACTTGAGGATGGCGTCGCAACCGCAGCCGCAACCGGGCTCCTGGAAGTGGGCGCGCTCCTCGAATTCACCCTGCTTACCGGCGTTGAAGGTCTCCACCGGACGGTGGTAGCCCATTACGCGGGTGTATACAGTGCACTTGGTGCGCTCGGATTCGTGCTCAGCAAGAATCTGCTCATCGGTCTTTACTACCGGCTTTACTTCGGGTTCCATGGTGATGATTGAGTGGTTAAGTGTTGTTATTGTTCGTTCACTAAGATTAGAAGAGAGGAAGTTCAGGCTGCTCTTCTGCGCGAGCCTTGGCAATGAGTTCTTCATCGCAAAGCGGGCAGTAGTCGTGGCGGCCCTTCAGGTAGCCGTGCTTGTCGCACACGGAGAAGAGCGGAGTCACGGTGATGTAGGGCATCTTGAAGTTGGTGAGCACCTTGCGTACGATGTCGCGGCATGCCTCGGGGGAGGAGATAGCCTCGTTCATGTACATGTGGAACACCGTGCCGCCGGTGTAGCAGCACTGCAGTTTGTCCTGCATCTTGAGGGCCTTGAAGAGGTCGTGCGTGTAGCCGGCCGGCAGCTGGGAGCTGTTCGTGTAGTAACGGTGGCCGGGGGTACCGGACTGGATGATGTCCGGGTAGCGCTTCAGGTCTTCGCGGGCGAAGCGGTGGGTGGTACCTTCGGCGGGCGTTGCCTCCAGGTTGTAGAGGTTGCCGGTAGCCTCCTGGTAGCCACGGATACGCTCACGCATGAAGTGCAGCACTTCCTCGGCGAAGGCGATACCTTCCGGGTTGGCGGTATTGAGGGTGTCGCCGGAGAAGTTGCGCAGCATTTCGTTGATGCCGTTCAGACCGATGGTGGAGAAGTGATTGCGCAGGTGCGGCAGGTAGCGCTTGGTGTAGGGATAGAGGCCGCGCTGGTAGAGGGTGTTGATGAACACGCGCTTCTTTTCCAGAGTGTCCTTGGCCAGATCCATCAGCTCGCCGAGCTTGCTGTACATGAGGTTCTTGTTGCCCTTGTACAGGTAGCCGAGACGTGCCATGTTGATGGTTACCACGCCGATGGAGCCGGTCATTTCGGCAGAACCGAACAGACCACCACCGCGCTTGAGAAGCTCGCGCAGGTCGAGCTGCAGACGGCAGCACATGGAGCGCACAGCATCCGGCTTGTAGGCCTCCTCGTCAATGACGCGGTTGCCGTTCTCGTCGAACTTGTACTGAGAACCAATGAAGTTCTGGAAGTAGGAGGAACCAATCTTAGCAGCGTTCTCGAAGAGAAGCGGCACGTTCTCGCCATCCCAGTCGAAGTCCTCAGTGATGTTCACCGTGGGGATGGGGAAGGTGAAGGGCTGGCCCGTGCTGTCGCCCTCCGTCAGCACCTCGTAGAAGGCGCGCTGGATGACGTTCATCTCAGGCTGGAAGTGCTTGTAGGTCAGAGCAGTCAGGCTCTCTACGCCACGCTCGCGGGCGATGGCAAGAAGCGTGTCGTCCTGAAGCCCCTCGAAGATGTGAGCGCCACCGGAGAAGGGGCTCTGCTCGCGAAGGTCGCGGGGAACCGTCCAGTCGATTGTCACGTTGGTGAAGGGGCTCTGACCCCAGCGGGACGGTACATTCAGGTTGTACACGAAGTTACGGAGAGCCTTCTTCACTGCCTTGTAGGGCAGCTGATCCTTGAAGAGGTACGGGGAAAGGTAGGTATTGAAGGAGCTGAAAGCCTGAGCACCGGCCCACTCGGACTGCAGAATGCCAAGGAAGTTGGCCATCTGGCCGAGAGCCTCGCGGAAGTGCTTGGGCGGGCGGCTGTTCACGCGGCTGCGTACGCCATTGAAACCTTCGTTGAGCAGGTTACGCAGGCTCCAGCCGGCGCAGTAACCAGTCAGGCAGTCCAGGTCGTGAATGTGGTAGTCGCCGTTACGGTGAGCAGCGCCTTCCTCGGGGGTGTACACCTGGTCGAGCCAATAGTTGGCGATGACCTTACCGGCGGTGTTGTTCACCAGACCAGCGTTGGAGTACGTGGTGTTGGAGTTGGCCTTAATGCGCCAGTCGGTGTTGCCGATGTACTCCTCGATAGTCTGCTTACAGTCTACCCAGGTGTTGCCCTGGTATACACCGGCAATCTGTTCGCGCTGCAGCTTGTGCAGGAAGCGGTACTTAATGAAATTACGTGCTGTCTCGAAGGCACCGGCACGCATGAGCTCGCGCTCAATCGTGTCCTGTACTTTCTCTACCGGCAGGAACTCCTCCTTCTTGAGGGCGTCCAGCACGTTGGCGTATACAAGAGGATTGTACTCCTCCTGAGAGGCATGGTATGCTTTCTCAATGGCCTGCTGTACTTTGTAGGCCTCGAAGCGTTCGCGTTTTCCGTTGCGCTTGATAATCATGACGTGAGAGTCTTTTTGTTGTAAGAGTTTCAGAGCTCACCCCACCGCGCATTGTGCGCACATCTTGCAGCCTGGTTTCTCCGTTATCATCAGCGGCTCTACGTGGCTGTTGCACGTGTCTGCGCGAATGGCGTTGCTACCTGCCGGTTTCTGTTGTGGTGAACGCTGCACACTTTAGCACATTTCATCTCACATGACAAGCGAAATTTTCGTTCATTGCACACTTTTTAATTACTAAATATGGGCACTATAGCTCAAGATGTATACAATATATTGTATATATTGCCAGATTTTGATTTTAGAATCAATCTAATGCCACAAAAAGTGCTGACTCAGGCAAAAGTATTGACGCGTCAAGGGGCGGCGGCTCTTGTGCGAAACTCAAGATATGCCGCAGAAATTGACAAGTTGCGAAAAATGGCCACAAGATATCGTGGGTGAAAAAATGTTGTCAGCATGAAAAAGAATACCTGACAATTGAGAATTGGTAAGTATATGATTTTAGTTATTCACCCAAAGAGTTTTAAGGTAATCTTCGCCATCAAAATCGAAGGTCATGGGCGACGCGGTGATGCTGGCACCGGGTGCACCGGAGGCGACGAGTGCGCGGAACTGCGCGTGCGAAACCTTGCGGCAGTTGGTGGTACAGAGCAACCAGCCACCGGGTGCAAGGCAGGCCATAGCCTTGGCGACCAAGCTTCCGTAGTCTTTCTCTACGCGCCAGATGCGCCCCTTTTCATCGCGGGAGAAGGTGGGCGGGTCGAGCACGATTGCGTCGAACGTGCGCCCCTGGCGGGCAAAGCGGTCGAGCCAGTGCAGGGTATCGCCCTTGCAGAAGTAGTGCTGGCTGGCATCGATGCCGTTGCGCTCCATGTTCTCGCGGCACCAGGTCAGGCAGGGCTGGGCGAGGTCGAGAGTTGTAGTGGTAGCGCCGGCCAGTGCGGCACATACGGAGAAGGCACCTGTGTAGGAGAATGTATTGAGCAGGCGCATGCCGGCGCTGCACTTGCCGCGCACGGTGGCGCGGTTGTCGCGCTGATCCAGGAAAATGCCCTGCGAGTAGCCGGCATTCATGTCCATGATGTAGCGCACGCCGTTTTCCTGAATTTCAAAACGCAGCTCCGCCTGCGGGCCGACGAAATGAATGGGGGCTTCCTTCACGTCTTTATCCAGACGCTTCAGGTAGACGGGGCGGCTGGTGGCGATGAGTTGCTCCTTCAGGTTGCGGGGTACCGCAGTATCGCGCACCGATACCAGCAGGCGGTCGGCCAGCGCATCAATGAAAATGCCCGGCCACGTCGTGCCATCAGACACTCGGTAGGCATTCGTCTGCTCCGGCAAGCGAGATTCGCGGGCGGCGATGATTTCGGCAAGAGCAGACATGGTGTGTATCGGGAAAGGTGAATCAGGCGAGCGCTGCGGCGGCCTTCAGAATAGTGGCGGCCATGGTGGACAGAGCATTGGCACGGGTGGATGCCAGGTGCTCCTTCAGCCCGCATTCATCCAGGCGCTTCAGCTCGGCGGTCTGAATCTCGGCCGGTGTCAGGCCGCTGAGCAGGCGAATGAACAGAGCAATCAGCCCCTTGGTGATGAGGGAATCGCTGTCGGCGTGGATAATCATCTTGCCATCTACCAGCTCCGTGCCAACCCACACACGGCTCTGGCAACCTTTAATCAGGTTGCCGGGCTTGCGGTATTGCTCCGGCATGGCAGGCAGCTTACGCCCTAGGGAGATGATGAACTCGTATTTCTCGGTCCAATCATCAAAGAGGGACATGTCCTCCAGCAAATCCTCAATGCGGTCGTTGAAGCTCATATTACAGCGTCAGCAAGAGGTGGCAAGGGTGTACAGTACTGCCTTCTGGGCGTGCAGACGGTTCTCAGCCTCGGTGAAGATGACCGGGGCGTGTGCCTCCAGCACCTCGTCGGTGATTTCGTAGCCGCGGTAGGCGGGCAGACAGTGGAACACGCTGTGACCGGGGGCGGCCAGCTTCAGTAGCTCGGCGTTCACCTGGTAGGGGAAGAATGCTTTTTCCTTGGTGCCCTTTTCGGCCTCCTGACCCATGGAAATCCACGTGTCGGTGTTGATGACGGTGCAGTCGCGCACGGCCTCCTCCACATCGGTGGTGCAGATGATGTTGGGGCAATTGAGAGCAGCCAGCGTGTCGGCCTTGGGCAGAGCGTGCTCGGGACCGGCAAGGGCGAGGGTGAAGCCCAGGTGCTTGGCAGCCCACATCCAGGAGCGGCCCATGTTGTTGTCCACGTCGCCAAGGAAGGAAATCTTCATGTCTTTCCAGGAGCCTACGCCATAAGTCTCTTCCAAAGTCAGCAGGTCGGCAAGAATCTGGCAGGGGTGTTCCTGGTCGGTCAGAGCATTGATGGTGGGAATGCCGGAGTAGCGGGCGAAATCTACCACTTCGTCCTGGCCATAGGTGCGGATGACGGCACCATGAATCATGCGACCCAGCACGCGGGCGGTGTCCTTAATCGGCTCGCCGCGCCCCAGCTGAATGTCGCGGGTGGACAGGAACATGGGGCGTCCGCCCAGCTCCGAGATACCTACCTCGAAAGATACACGCGTGCGAGTTGAGGACTTGGAGAAAATCAGTGCCCAGGTCTGTCCGGCGAGCGGCTGTGTGCTGTGGTTGCCGCGCTCTGCCTTGAGTTTATGCCCCAGAGCCAGTAGATTCTGAATCTGCTCGCCCGTCAATTCTTCGATGGAAAGTAACTGCTTCATGGTATGTGCCGACTTATGGAAAAACAGACTCTACCATACCCGACGCGGGAAGTAAAGCGTGGATTGAGTCAGCGTCTATAAAAGTACGAAGGACGAGGTACGAAGGAAGAATTTTAGAGTTTGGCGCCTTTCGGCGCGGGATGGGGCAAAGCTTTGCGAAAGCTTGTGCTCCGCGCCTTAAAGCGCGGGCGTTAGGTTTGGCATTTGCTTCGCTCATCCCTCGGTTAATTTTTTGTGGTAAACTGAGCTCGTTCGGGGTAAAATCCGAGCCAGCGGAGAGGTCTGTCAAACTTCGCGGCTTTGACAGACCGACTGAGGGTACACCCGCGTTCGTCCAAGGGTCGAAAAT
>JAFOZZ010000155.1 GCA_017390945.1 Akkermansia sp. | reverse complement strand
AGGTGATGCAGTCTCTGGCAAAGGACGAAGCCTACGGCATGGAATTTCTTGCCGGTCAGAATCCTGTGGATATTATGCTGAATGGTGCGGCTGAGATTAATGTGGGACAGGTTTCTCCTTATGATCAGGGCATACATGAGTCCTTTCAGGGCAGTGCCAGGGCGTATTTTGACGGCAGGGTTTCCCGGGAAGAAGCCTGGCAGATGTTTTTGGCGGCAGTCTGGCATGCCTATCCTGAGCTGCAAAGCACAGTATTTTCCTATGAGGCAGATGGCAGGGATGGGAGCTGATGGCTGTGGTTTCGTTAAAAAAATCAATTGACAAAGTGTTTTTGCTCCTGTGGGCTGCACTTTCCCTGCTGCTGGTATGGGGAGCAGCAGCAGGTCCGGTTCAGGCCATGCCCCTGGATGGGCAGTGGAAGTATTATGACAGGGGAGAAATAGACCCGCTCCTGACTACTATGACCAGCGGCAATGCCAATCTGATGTATGATGATAACCGTTGGATAGAATGCAGCCTGGAGGATGATTTTGAGTTTTCTCCGCAATCAAATGGTGTCATATTGAGCACGAGGCTGCCAAAAATTTTGCGCCTGAACAGCCCGGCATTATTTTTTGTTACCCGGAATGAGGCTGTGCGGGTTTATCTTGACAGCGAGCTTTTGTATGACGGACAGGATTTTTGGCGGAATCGCCATGTTTATGGCAATCGCTGGCATTTGGTGGATTTGCCGGATAATTACATGGGGCGGCAGCTGACCTTTCAGCTGTATGCAGAAAATCAGAAGGATCTGGGGCGGCTGATGTATGTGTCTTTGGATGAAGGCATGGTACAGATGCAGCAGATATTCAAGCATGACAGCTTTGTATATGTGCTGCTGCCCCTGTCGCTGATCATTATTGTCATACTCATGCAGCATTACTGGGTGAATGACAGCCATAGCTGCGTGGGGCATCCCTTTATTATCGCCTTTATTCTGCTGTGCACGGTGCAGGCTGTGGCAGGCATGTGGTCGGTGCTGCTGGTGTTTGACAGCATGTTTTTCTGGTATAATGTCTTCATGCTCTCTACGCTGCTGCTGACGGTGCCGCTGCAGCTTCTGGCATGCAACCTCCTGGAGGGCAGGGCATGCAGCTTTGTGCGGGGCATCCTTGTGGTGAGCCTGCTGTTTTTTGTGCTGGCATGTGCAGATGAGGCGGCTGAAATCGGCCTGGCGGAGGCTGTCAGGGTGGGCAGCTACTGGTGGTCCAATCTCGGCCTGGTGGTGATTTCTATATTCCTATATTGGCAGGGACGGCAGGAGGCCTATTGCCGCAGCCTGTCCTGGCCCATCATGGCAACGGCGCTGGCAGGGATTGCCATAGGCGTTGCCTGGCAGTACGGCATGGTGGATTATCAGAACGGCTTTAGCAACCTTTTGGTGCTGCCTATGCTGGTGTACGTTATCTGGCTGATGCGTCACATGATGGTGGAGGAAAAGAGGCTGTCAGTGGAAAACCAGCTGCTGGAGCAGGAGGTGAGGGTGGAAAAGCACAAGGCGCAGGTGGATCCCCTTACCAAGAGCTTTACCCGTGCCAAGCTGGATGAGACCATGGAAAATTCCGTAGAGGCGGCTGAGGCAGGGGGCGTTCCTTTCTCCCTTTTGATGTTTGACCTGGATAAGTTCAAGTCCATAAACGATACTTATGGCCATGCCATGGGTGATATGGTGCTGGTGAGCTTTGCCAATATCATCCGCCACAACCTGGATGCCCGCCACACCTTTATCCGCTATGGGGGCGAGGAATTTATGGTACTGTGCTCCCAGTATGGCTTGGAGGAGGCATGGCAGCTGGCGGAGCAGATACGCATGGATTTGGAGGAAGCGGTCATTTTGAAGGACAGGCAGGTTACATGCAGTGCAGGTATCAGCTGCTGGCATACGGGGGCAGGTGATTCGGTGCAGGAGCTGCAGAAAAGGGCGGATGATGCCCTGTATTACGCCAAGAACAACGGGCGCAATCGCTGTGTGCTGGAAACAAAGCTGCTGGAGCCGAAGTCGCTGAAAGGGAATCTGCCGGAAGGAAAGCCATCGTGAGCCGGGCAAAACAAGGTAAACAGATTTGTTATAGCTGTGATACTTTCTATATGAATTTTGTATACATGTCCAACGACTGCGGATATGTGTTGACAAATGCCATACATAGTTGTAGAATAGTCCTATAATTACATACAAGATATTTGAGCAGGACAATGGAGTCTTAGATGGATTTCCTTGTCCTGCTTTTTGGTTCTCAGTTTTCAGTTTTTAGAGGGGATGATGTGTATGGAAGATTTGCTGGCGCACAAGGAAGAAATCAACCGCCTGATGGCACGCTATGGCGTGAAGTTCGGCATTTACAAGAACGGCACCTTCAAGGAGAGGCTCTTTCCTTTTGACCCTATTCCCAGGGTGATACCGGCTGATGATTATGCCGAGCTGGAGAAGGGTCTGGTACAGCGGGTGACTGCCCTCAACCTGTTCCTGAAGGATATTTATGCGGAGAAAAAGATAATCAAGGATGGGGTTGTGCCGGAGGAGTTCGTGTATCGCTCCCCGGGGTATCTGGCCCAGTGCGAAGGCATTTTGCCTTCCAAGGGCGTATACAGCCATATTTCAGGTATAGATTTGGTATTAGGCAAGGATGGCGTATGGTATATTTTGGAGGACAATCTCCGTATTCCTTCCGGTGCCTCTTATCCTTTGATTGCCAGGAATCTCTGCCGCCGCTGCAGCCCGGAAACCTTCCGGCAGAACAAGGTGGTGGATAACCGCAATTATGGGCAGCTGCTGCGGGAGACCATGGATTATGTCAACACCGGCGGCATCAATGTTATCTTTACGCCGGGACGCTACAATGCAGCTTACTTTGAGCATTCCTTCCTGGCGGAGCAGACCGGGGCGGTGCTGGCGGAGCCGGATGATTTGTTTGTCAGCAACGATAAGCTGTATTACCGGGGCAACCATGGCACCATACAGGTAGGTGCTATCTATCGGCGCATTAGTGACGAGTATCTGGACCCTCTGTGCTTTGAGCCTGCTTCCTTGATTGGCGTGCCGAACATCATGGAGGTGTACAGGGCTGGCAATGTGGGGCTGATGAATGCGCCGGGCAATGGCGTGGCTGATGACAAGGGGATTTATTATTTCGTGCCGAAGATGATAAGGTACTATCTGGATGAGGAACCGATATTGAAGAATGCGCCTACATTTCTGCCGTTTTATGAGGAGGATATGAAGTATACCCTGGAGCATATGGAGCGGCTGGTTATCAAGGATGTGGCTGAGGCTGGCGGCTATGGCGTAATTTTCGGCAGGGATTTAACCCGTGAGCAGCTTCAGGATTTGAAGGAAACTGTCAAGAGGGAGCCACGGCGGTTTATTTCTCAGGAAGTGATTGATTTTCAGGACTTGGAAATCGTTGAGGGAAATACTACCGTCATGCGCAAGGCTGATTTGCGTGCCTTCGTGCTGGCCGGGGAGACTGTCCGCGTGTGGCCAAGCGGCTTGACACGCTTTTCCAGGCGGCCTGACAGCTTCGTAGTGAACTCATCACAGGGAGGAGGATTTAAGGACACATGGATTTTATCTCACTGAGCAAGACAAACAGATTATTTTGGCTGGGGCGTTATTATGAACGGGTATCCCTCTCCATCCGTCACATGATGGGCGCCTATGATGCCATGATTGATACCAATACCTTTGATTATGCGGAGTATTGCAGGCAGATTGGCATCTGCAACAAGTACGAAAGCGTAGAGGATTTCTTTCAGCACTATATCTTCGATGCCCATGACCCTGACTCCATCAGGAGCGCGGCGGAGCAGATGCTGGGCAACGGCATGGTGCTCAGGGAGACTATCGGCTCCAGCACCCTGGCGTATTTGCAGATGGCGGTGTACACCCTGGATGAAGGGGCTGAGGATGAGGTTATCGGACTGAAGCTTTTGCAGGTGCTGGACAATCTCATGGCATTCCGGGGCTGCTATGATGACTTCATTGCCGAGGATGCGGTACGCAATACCATCAAGTGCGGTGCCAGCGTGGAGCGGCTCAGCTATACCCTGCGCACAGGGCTCCGGGAGGAATTTTTGCTGGAGGAGCTGCAGAAGCTGCAAAAGCGCCTGACCTGGAGCAATTTGCAGACGGCGGCTCTGCCTATGCAGAGCATTATCCGCATGGAGCGTATTCTGGATGGCAGGAACCCGGAGGATGAGATTTCCCGGGAGGATTTTCTCAATGCAGTTGAGGGATTATTTTTGGTGTAAGGTGCAATTGATGCAATAGCAGGGGAGCCGGAGGCGATGTAATGCAGAAGCTGAAATTTTTATTTCTCACGAAGCTGGATTTTTCCAGCATGATAGGGGAGCATCATTTTATTCTGCGCTGTGTGCCCCAGGTACTGCCTGAACAGCAGGTAGTGGACCTGGATATGAAGGTTATGCCCCAGGCGTGTACCGGCGTATTCAGCACGGACAGCTTTGGCAACCAGCTTTATGCCGGCAGCCTGCTGGCCCCCCACAGGTTCTTTCATTATCGTGTCAATGGCGAGATAGTACGGGATGACGGGGAGAGGCGGCAGGAGGCTGCCGCTCCCTGCCTGCGCTATCCCACGAAGCTGACCAGCCCCTCGGAGGAAATGCGCCTCTATGCAGATGAGCTGTGGCAGCAGGAGCTGTCCTGTCTGTCCGGGGACGGCTACAGGATTGCTTCCCGGCTGAGTGATATCATCTACAAGAGCTTTACCTATGCGCCGGGGAGCACCAATGTGCATACCACGGCGGCGGAGGCATTCCGGCAGCGGAGCGGCGTGTGCCAGGATTATGTGCATGTTTTTCTGGCCATTGCCAGGCTGTACGGCATTCCATTTTTGGGCTGAAGGAAAAACTGACGGGGAATGTGTGGTACATCGTGGGCTATGAGCTGGCCATTCTGCTGATGGTGCTGCTGGGCATTTATTTATACAACCGATTTACCAGTGAGGAGTCTCCCCGGGCTGGGGGCGTCTGCTGCACCAAGCATGAGAAAAAGAATCTCAGCCGCGATGAAAAGCTGGCAGAAAGCATCCGCGAGCTGCGCGGGAAATTGCCGAAAGAAGCGGTGATTTTACGCAGTTCGCCGGCGGCAGAAATGCCCGAGGGGCATGTGAGTTGCCTGGGGCGTGTCACCTGGCAGCTGCCGGGCGAGGGATGGCCGATTGACGCGGAGGGGCACAGGCTGGAGCCACTGGCAACCATCTTCGTACCGGATGCGCCGGGCGTGCCGGAGTCTTTGGCCAACGTGGCTCTGATTACCATTTTCGCACCGGAAGAAGGATGGGCTGAAAATCCGGAGGAGAAGCCGCAGTTGGGCTGCGTGATTCGCACGTATTCTACCCTAGAGGGGCTGGAGCCCTGCAATTATGTATCCACCACGTTTAAGACCTGTATCCTTTCCCCCGAAGCTGTGGCAAATGATATGCCTAAATGGCCGGATTGCGGCGGAGATGAAGCGACATGGGACGCGATTTTCGACTTGGAGAAGAAGTATCAAATAGATTACCATGAGGATATCTGCGATGCTGTCTATGAGACACGCATCAAGGAGGAGTTTCCCACCTCCTTCGCAGCCCAGCCGGACAAACGAGCCGTCTACGAGACGCACAAAATCGGCGGCTACCCCACGTATGCGCAAGGTAACCCGGAAATGCCGAAAGAGTATCCGTTCGTCCTGCAAATCAATTTTGATTTCGATGCCGCTCTTCACATCGCTGACTGCGGTAGCTACTACCTCTATTACAACGCCGAAAAGAACGATTGGCGAGTCTACGCAGACAGCTATTAGAATGTTTGATTTTAGATATCGAAAGTTAGGCGGGCAGCATGCCCGCGGAATTTGAGAGACCGTTTCAGGGGCGACGGAATCTTAGCCCAGGGCAAGAGCGCGCCAGCGCTCGCAGCCCTGGGTAGGAGCAATAAATATCAAAGCCCCGCTTTAGCGGGGTGACGGAAATACCGTGGCTAGAATATATAGCGTCGCTTTATGCCGCCCGCACAAGTGCGGGCTCTATTAATATTTTCACGAGTACGAGGGGCTTCCGTCTTCGCTAAAGCTACGCCGAAACAAGTCGCCGAGACAGGTACGCCCCTCGCTACGAATATGTCGCCCTCCGGGCTCTAAAATTCGGCGCACTACGTGCGCATGAATTATGCGCTAAACTCTGATTTTTCGAGCTTTTGAGACTTATTAGAAATGCCCCTATACAAAAAAGCGGACGCGGTTAAATAGACCCACCGCGTCCGCTCATGAAAGTAAATAATTGTGTCCCATCCGGGATGCCCCTATTATTCATTAAAGAGGAGGCCATGTCAAGCGTTTATTTGCATTCTCCCCCAAAAGGGCGAGGAAAGGGGGTCTAGACCTTCCCCCGCCCTGTACTGCCCATTAGCTATGGCAGATTACTATCACCAGTTCGATGAACCGGCTTACCACCTCACTAAAAGGCAGCAAGGAACACAATAATTCTTTTACTTTCATAGTGTACCGCTTTCGCGGCGCACCTATTCTACATAAGTAAACATCAGACGTCAAGCTATCTTTACATTCTCCAAACTATCCCACAACTTATCTATATACTCAACTTGGAAACATTCATTTTGGCTTTGCCGTGAAATTATGGCCTAGCGGCATATAGTGAATTACGCAGGCAGTGGTGGGAGCTCGGTGGGGCGGTTAAATAAACGAGATTACGAGCTACGCTCGCAATGAGATAGAGCCTTCGGCTCTACGAGATTCATGCGCCAGCGCATGAACGAGATTGCCCGCTACGCGGGCAGTAGGGTAAGCTCGGCGGGCGCAGCCCGCGGAACTCGAGAACCCGCGCTTGCGCGGGTGACAGATAGTAGCCCGGTGGTGAAGGCGCAACGCGCCGTAACCCCGGGTAAGCATAGAAAAATAATTCGAGCCCGGGCGGCATCGCGAATGCGATGTCGTGGAGGGCGGCAGATGGTGACGCCGGGCGTTAGCCCGACGTCGAGCGAGGCGTGTGATTTTGGAAAGCGGATAGCAGAGTACACCCAAGCATATAATAAAGCCACAGCCTCTGTCACCACAGGTTCCCTGGGTTCCTTTTGTTTTTCCTGCTTGCAGGGGGGGGGCGCCAAACGAGGGCGCCCTCAGGCGCGGGCAGAGAAAGAGGCGTTCCTCGCACTACTTCTTAAGCCCCCAGGCCAGGAGGGAGCAGCCCAGCACGGACAGGATAGCGCCCACAGCGATGCAGAAGATATGGCCGGCCTTGGAGTTGTCCCCGGCAATGATGAAAGCGGAGGGCTTGCGCGGGTGGTAGGTAATGGTGAGGATATCGCCGACGCGGTATTTGTTGTATTCCTGAGAGGTGATTTTGCTCTTCGCCGTGCGGAGCCGACCATCGGCATCCGTATACTGCACAACGGGGGAATAGGTAATCACCTTCCGCTTGCTGCCCCTGCTGCCTTTACTGCCCAACCCCGATTCGATGCTGGTGAATGATTCGATATCTATCACTTGCGCCTCCGTTGTCACGCTCTGTCTGTCGATCGCCAGTGCATCGCAGTAATGGTTCACGCCCAGGGCAAGGACGACGCCACCCACCAGGGTGATGATGATGCAGAGAAGCCAATCTTTGAGACTATAGCTTTTATGGGAGGGCTGAGACATAAGGAAGTACGATGGACGAATTACGAGGTACGAATTTTCGAGTTAGGCGGGCAAAGCCCGCGATGTGACATAGGTCAGAAGAATACGAGGCAGAAATTTGCAAAGCCACCATTCCGGGGATGGAACAGTGGCTTGGCAATTGAAGCGCTCCGGCCGCGGCTCGAACGCGGGACCCCAAGCTTAGAAGGCTCGTGCTCTATCCAACTGAGCTACCGGAGCAACTTGCGCGCAGGCATATTACCAGTTCACACGCGCTTTGGCAAGCTTTTATTTCGGAAAGAAACGCGCCACCAGCGGCTCCTGCACAGCAAAGAGCGCCTCACGGTCAGCGGGTTCATAATCCAGGTACCCATGCAGGTGGGTCAGGCCATGCACCATGTAGCGGAACAGTTCCTCCTCGGGCAGCAGCCCATGCTCCGCAGCATAGCGGGCGGCGGTGTCGCAGCTCACCAGGATTTCGCCATAGGGGAATGTGATGGCGTCCGTCTCGCTCGGGTCGTCCAGGAACTCGGCATGCACCTGCGCGATAGCCTCGTCGTCCACCACGGCAATCTCCACCACCGGCAGCTCGCTCAGCACGTGGTCCGGCCCCTTGGGCTGTGCCAACAGCTCCGGCAGCAGAGCACGCAGAGCCTCGGCAAAGCGCTCCAGCAGTGCCTCGCTCACCCACTCGCGCTCCGTATTCAGGTACAGCTCAATCTGCGGAATCATCGGCGGTCTCCTGTTCTCTGAGTTGTTGTTTGCGCAGCTTGGCAGCGGCGCGCGCGGCACGGAAGAAGCTCTGGAACTGCTCCAGGCACTCTGCCCCCAGCACACCACCCACGCACTCGCACTTGTGATTGAGCGGCGGGTTGGAGTCCAGCAGGTGAATCCACCCGCCACAGGCGCCGCCCTTGGGGTCGCGTATGCCAAATACCACGCGGTCCGGACGGCAGTGCACCATGGCGCCGGCACACATGGGGCACGGCTCCTTGGTGACGTATACAGTGCAGCCCTCCAGGCGCCAGTCGCCCACAGCGGCCTCAGCGGCGGTCAGCGCCAGCATTTCGGCATGGGCAGTGGCATCCTTGAGGGCTTCCACCTGGTTCCACCCGCGGGCAATCACGCGATTATCCTTTACAATCACGCAGCCGCAGGGCACCTCGCCGGCCGCGCGAGCCTTCTCGGCCTCGCGCATGGCCAGCATCATGAAATGTTCGTCCTCCGTCAAGGGGAAAAACGAAGATGAGCGTTAGCGAATCGTCACGCGCTCGTCGGTGTCCAGAATAGCCTGCAGCTCAGGCCAGCCGGTCTCGGTCTGGTTCTGGAACATGTGCAGGTATACGGAAACAGCACCGGCGGGGTACTTCTCGAAGAGAGCGTCCACAGCGGTCTTCAGCTTGTCGGCGTCGAGCGTCTCGGGCAGCACATCCACCACACCGTGGCCGTTATGCTCGATACCCAGAGTCTCGATGAAGCTCACGAGCATGCCCTCGTGCTTACGAATGAGCCACACCTGCAGCAGGTGATCGGCGATGGTCTCAGCCGGCTTCCAGGTCAGCATCTTGCGAATCCAGGCGAACTGCTCCTCCACGGGCTTCTGCTGCATGAACTGCGGGCGCAGCTTCTTGAGGGCGCCGAGCTCGCGCAGAGCGGCGCGGTACACGCCACGCTCCTGGTTGCGCATCCAAGAAAGGAAATTGTTGACGGTCTCGTCATCCGACTTCTGGAAAATGGTATAAGACTTCATGGTTTTGCGTAAAAAACGTGAGCTTAATAAATCACAAATCCACCCGTTTGTCCAGAACAAGATGAGACATAATAGAAAAGCTTTTTGCCATCCGATGACGGCAACCTCGCATTTTTTACGGCATACACCTGCACCGCACCCTATAACAGACTCACTACCAGCTAACAAGTGGAGAGTTAGGTTGCAGAAGGAGCCGCTCCCGCGCATAATGCCACCATGGACCAGGCATTCACTACACATACCTTCACCTCATCCACCCTGCACACCGGCGGCATGCGCTGCTACACCAGCTTCTGCCCCTCTGCGGCCACCATCGCAACAGACGTCCCCGCCGCCAAGGGAGGACACGGGCAATTCCCCTCCCCGGCTGATATGCTCGCAGCCAGCGTGGCGTCCTGCATGCTGAGCATGATAGCCTACACCGCCGCCCGCATGGAGCTGAACGCGGAGGGTATCAGCATCCGCGCCGCATGTCAGGAGGGCGCCGGCGGCATCACCGCTATTGAGCTGGACATCACCGTACCCATCCACATACCCGAGCCGCGCCGCAAAGTGCTGGAAGCCGCCGCCCGCGGCTGCCCTGTAGGCAACGCCATACACCCCAATGTGGCAAAAAATATCACCTGGCACTGGAGCAACTGAGCACTTTCTGCGGCATACGACCCGCCATCCCCTCCTTTTTGCTTGTCAACCCCGCCCCTTTATGCTTCAATACTACCCGCAACCACGCAGTGCCGTAGTGGCGGAATGGTAGACGCAGGAGACTTAAAATCTCCCGGACGGCAACGTCTGTACGGGTTCGAGTCCCGTCTGCGGTAGTTGCACAAAAGCCCCCTTACGATAACACGTAAGGGGGCTTTTCTTTTATTCATAATATACTGAAAACCGAGCTAATAAAAAGCGCAGGCTAAAATAAATACCCTCCCTAGCTCAGCGCCTGGCTGAGCATGCGGCGCACATCATCGCTCATGGGGTAAGTGTGGCGGAGCATGGCGCGCCACACATCGACTTGCACAGGAGTCATCTCCGGCACCTGCCAGGCAAGCTCTTGGGGTTGAGATTGCTCAACGGGAGCACCGGGATACAAGCGATTCACCAGGAATCGCCGCACGTAGAAGCCAATGACCACGCTCAGCAGCACACCGCCGATTGCCGGCAGCAATCCGCCACCTAAAAGCGCCGCAGCGCCACTGCCAGCCAGCAACGCAGCACCGGCAGAGCCCGCGCCTACCAGCATCCCCTTGCCTACATCAGAAGCTTCGCCCCGTTTTTTCCACGCCAGCACCAGGGCAATTGCCGCCGCGCATAGGCCAATGGGATTCGCGGTCAGCATACCGGCCAGACCGCTAGCCGAAGCCAGCTCGGCCAATTGATGCACGTCTCCCTGTTTGCAGCCGACGACGACTGCCGCCACAGAAAGCACACCGCTGAAAAGCTCCAGCCCGTTGATTTGCAGCAAATCCCCCAGCCAGCTCTTGGGCACATGCAAATGCTCATTCAGCCACAGCGTAGCGGACTGGTACTGCTGCGGCTCCAGCGACACCACCGGCAACCCGGATACCGAGAACAAATCCTTGCCCAAATGGTGCGCCGTGCCCATGACCTCCTGCCACAGGCTGTCGTCCGGCAAAGCCTTAGCCGCTGCCTGGAACGCACCGAAAATATCGTGCTGCCCATCTATCAGGTGGTGCAACTGCGAGCCACCGGTATGGGTGCTCAGGTACACGCTATCGATAGCTTTATCATACACCGTCGTGTTCGGCGTATTGATAAACGATGCCAGCTGCTGAGCCAGGCTATGCCCACTGGCAGACCCCAGCGCCGGGTCAGCCAGCACTCCGCCGGTGAAAAGAGCGGACTCCGGTATACTGTTGTGTCTCTTAGTCAATGGGTTTTTGAAAGATTTTACGAACTTTCTTTACCACAGGAAGATTTGCGATTTTTTGGCCGATTTTGTAGCTCACCGCCGATATGGCGGTCAAAACAGCAGCTTTAATCGCCGCATCAAACACCTTCCCTGCGGTGGTTGCCTGGGGAGTCTTCACTTCCTCTACATACACGAGTTCCTGGCTCAGCGAAACTGTTGCATCCAAAGGCGTTTGCAATATCTCGGTTACGGCTTCGGCAAGAGGCTCCCACGCCATATCGAAATCATCCCCGGATTGCAAATAATGGCTTGTAATCTCCGGCCATGTATGCCCCCCTTCAGCAGGTACGGCCTTGTGGTAGGCCGTCTCAAAAGCGCAGGCCTCCTGCTCCGATATATTACAGATGCAGACATTCATGTAGATGGGGCGATTTACCAAATCCCGCATATGCGGCACATACACATTGCGACAAACAGCGCAATAGGTACCATCTGTACACAGTACCCGGCAGACAGCATCGTTTTCTTTCGCTCTCGCTATCGAGCGAAAGCCAAACCACCCATGCGGAGGAAGCGGTTCAGCCAAAGCTTTACCACAGGAGTCGCACCCCTTCCAGTTAAAATCTACTGAATAGCCGGCAGATTGTATATAAATTTTTCGTTCTGACATATTCATTCTATGAGGTTTACTTTAACTGAGAGGTTATTGTCTTATTTTTTGAACAACAACAGGTTGTTTTAGATGACTTATCACCATTCTGCTTATTCTCAATACACTTACACTCCTTACAACAAGGACTGACAGCATCGCTTCCGGCATTCTGCGCATTGCACTTCGTACAGCATTGGCAGGTTGTTCGAGGAGCATCTGCTCCGCCCTCTTTACTCACTGCACATTTACATTCCTTACAGCATGTATTTGCCGTGAGTACCTCCATGTTCTGAGCGCCACTTACACCAGGAGTTTCCTCTACAGAAGCCCCCGGAGCCAGCCACCAGCCAACCAATAACACAAGCAACAAGCCAGATAAAAGAATCCCCTGCAAAGGCCATTTTCTACCAGTTTGTGCCGGTTGCGTGACAGGAACAATCACTTTAAGCTCAGGCTCTTTATTGTCTCGCTGCTGAGCAAAAAGAATCTCACCGTTGCTGGCAGGCAACTGATGACTACGAAGATAGGCATCTAATTCAGGAACCGAGAAAAACGTCTTATCCTCTGCCGGCATGCTACCACCGATAGGCTCATTTGCTGCTTTTTCCACGGCTGCTTGAAGAGCCACCCAGTCCATACCATAATTATACCCCTCCTGATAATGCGCCGTCACCAACGGCCAGTAATGTCGATCATGGCGCAACTCATCCTGAAGATAAGCACATGCTAAGGCTCGAAGCTGTTGCTCCGTGAGCCCCTCGATGCAAAGATTCAGATAAATATCTCGACTGTTCACATCTTTTACGCCTGCCCCCACATATACAGAGCGGACAACTAAACGATACACACCACCCGGCATGGCTGCAGCTGCCATCGCCATCTGAGTAGCAAACGGACTCAAGCGCCGATACAACGCTATGGCCTCGGGACTGGGTTCTTCCACCTGCCCCGGAGCCACCTTCCAGTTAAAATCGTGTACCGCCCCGGCGGATTGTATGTAAATTTTCATAAGAATTATTTCTGTTTCAAATCCCAATATTTATAATCGCTCAGTTCAGCTTCTTTGCTGAGTTCGGTAATAATATTGTCCAGTGCTTCCTGAGCCCTGTCAAGCTGCGAAGCTCCAAACACATTTTTCACTTTTTGCCAAAAGCGGGCATTCTCGGATTTAAGCTTCTCTCTTATACAGTTGTTTGCATGAGCCAGCGCACGCATGAGGGGAGTATCACAATTCTCAGGCTCATATGTCCCCGTAATTTTGTATTTTTCTCGCAGTTGCTTATCCTTAACCAGTTCAAATCGCTCGAACTCGACCCCACCCAATGTATGAACGTAGGTCAACTCAACAGGTAGCCCCACTTTCAACATAGCGTTAATCAGCCCCTTATATGCAGTACAATTCTGCAATTTTTCTCGCATCAACTCACGTTGATTCCTGTATTTCTCACAACGAGAAAGCACAAACATAACTTTATGACCTAGCGCTTTCAATTCATTGAGGAAATCATTATCATAATACCAACCGGAAACTGTAGCCGGTCGATTAAATAACTTAAAGCAGTTATCATCGCCTTCCATAAGAGACGGCGCATTGATGCAGATAAAACTGACTCTAGACCGGCGCAATAAGTCTTTTATTTCAGCCTTACGTTTCACCGCCTCATCGGTATACCATAATCCAGGTAAATCCACAATTTGAACCGGAAAATAAAACCGTTTTTGAGCATCTTTAGGCGATTGGCCTGATAACTCAAAATTAAAAGTGTGAATGTCGGCTGATTTCGCAATGCCTTTAATACCATCAAAGTTTTTCAGTGACGCTTTCAGGCTTCCAGACATGCGATCGAGCAAAACAGTTAAATCATCTGCTGTATCACCCAGTGCATGAAAATAGCCGGCTAGCCCCATATCTAAAATCTGGCACGTCATGGAAGCCACCAACGAAGTTTTACCAACACCTCGCGCCCCCACCAGCAAAAACTGCATATCCGTATTACAGCAATAAGAAGTAACTCCAGTATTAGGATTAGTTCCGGTCTGTTTAATGTTAATCGACATAATATTATTACGCGTTATCGAAGATTCTCTTCAATTCATCAAAAGTTGCATACTTCTTCCCTATGGGACCTTCGTGAGCATCTTCAGGCTTCCATATATTTATAAGAAGAACCACCACCTGCGAAATCAGCGCCCCAAAAAAAGGTAGCGGGGCTGCATTTAACAAAGCTTTGATAACCTCAATACCTTGTTTAACAACTTGGCAAGACTCCCTGCGTTTTTCACGACACGCTCTCGAGAAATGCTCACAGTTGTTCGTAAACAGACTGTAGGTTCCCCAGTATCTCCCCTTCACACCTTCTGTGCAGAATACCCACACCGCACGATTTCGAGTAAACAAACGCCCGGCCACATCAATTTGCTCTTTCTTTCCGCCGGCAGTGCCACCGTGAGCAGAGTTGTCAGTCGTCTCGATAAACTCCTTGAAACTGTTTGTACGAATACGCCAATTAGAAAAGTGAATCAACCTCGCTCGCTCTATCAAGATACCATGGTGCTCCACCTCCGGCAGCTTTACTGACTTTTGAGTGGATAATTTCGATAACGCGAAACGAGCCACTTCTATATGAACTGTAGGTTTCCCCTGTTTTTCCATCTCGGAGATAATAGAATCCAAACTTGCCGTGGCTTGTTGAATAATGAAACGACTATCTACAATGAGTGGCGTCCACCAATGCTGCCCGGAAGACGGGTCATATTGAGCAAATATCTCCTCGATGCTCAACCCAGTTATGCATTCATCCACAAAATCATCGCCCGGCTTACTACGCAATGCTTCTATATCGGAGTACAAACGCTCCTTGGCACGCTGCAACGTAGCCTGCGGATTTGTATTGATTTTTTCACCATACAGGTAAAAATGCATCTGCAAGAAATCAACATCAAAAGCCGTTATCTGAAAATAGGGCTTATCCCAATCATCAGAAATGGGGTTTTGCAAGATGATTTCGTCCTCTTCCTCAGCTCGAATCCCAAAGCGAATATCCGTGGGCAACCCGCCATTTGAGAGCTCACTTGGGTCTTTCACTGCGACAATAGCCGTTCCCGGCACAAGTTCTTTTACCTCTTGCAGAGTTAGCGGAGTTACGCTATTCTCTGCAAAGGCTTTCAAAAAATCTCCTAACATGCTTTTTTTTTAATTTTCTAGTTCATTCTGTATAAGCTCATCGAGTTTACGCGCAGCAGACAACATTGTTTCAGCTTGTTTACTGAGCTCTTTCAGACGCATGCACTTGGTCTCCATCTGTTGCTTGCACTCTGAAGCAGCTACACGAGCACGCTCGAGAGCTTCTTTTTTGTTTTGTAGCATCATGTCCAGATGAGCCTTGAACGCATCACGCACGTCCCACATCTGCTGCAGAGGGCCACGACGGTTTTGAGACTGTTCCCAACGACGATAGAGAATATTCTCACGCAAAACCTCCTGCATACCATTCCCTATATCATTCCAACATGCGTTTACGGCAGCAGTCGCGCGATCTCGTTCTGTCATTACCCCAGGAATAGGCTTCATGAATAAAGCTAACCAATTTCCTTGGCGGATATGGTCCATGATATTCCCGCCCCAGCCTGGGATATGAGCTGTTGTCACAAAATTATCATGTGCCTGGTGAGGTATCAGAGTGGCTTTGGGGTCTAAATTATATAAACCGCATATATTATTATATTCGCTCAGCGCCAATTGATAAGCAGGACGCTGCACGATATCAACCGCAATGAAGCGACAAAGGTCGCACAAGACATTTTTCAGAATTACTTCTAATCGCGCATTATAATTCATCAATATTTGCGCCGCAACAGGGGCTGCCGGATTACGTCCCTGAGCAATCTGATTCCAAGGCCCAACAAAACTATTAGCCGTCAGCTCGATAATCTCAGCTTTCTTTGTGAGCAAGGCCTTGTTAAGTCTATCAGCATAAAGATCAGTTAAATAATTATCCGAATTGCGGAACTGAGTATCAAGCTTTTGGAGGATAGTTTGACATTGCATTGCATAACGCTTATTCTCCTTTTGCTTACTTTCAATGTCAATATCTTGTCCGGCCAAGCGATTGCTGAGGACGCCCAACTCCTCTTTCATGGCTGTTTGAGCAGCGGAAAGCGCGTCAATAATTCTCCGGGAACCATTGCGACGCAACAGGCTTTCCTTCTTGCGGGCAAGAACTTCGCGGCGAGCAGCCCGGATAAAAGCCGGAATTCCACTCAGTTCTTCAAGCTCCTGATAGTTAATATATTCTTCCCCAAATGCCTTTTCCGTATAATCACTCAGACATTTCCCCTTCATAATCTGATTGGGTTTAGTAAACTCATTCAGATAATCATCAAGAAGCTGCGTAAGCAAAGTCCGTCGATTCTCGTCATTAGCGCACATGCCCGCCGCCGCCAACTCTCTGTCGAGAGCTTCCTGAGCAGACGAATGCAGTTTGCCATCAGCGAGCGCACACAGCTCTGCAGCACGCAATGCAATCCCCGCATGGAAATCATAAAAAGACGACACCTTATAATTATCTCTTTCCAGTAGAAGAATCGATACGTCTCGGCAATCCGTCCAACGGAATCTAGGCATACGCAGATTTGCCCCGAAAAGCAATTTACCATCCGCGCCGGATTCTGCACAAATATTCACATTAGCGCAATCATCCATGGAAATAGCCTTATCCCCCTTGAAGATATAAAGCACGGCATCCGACTCATTCATGCACTGAGCCGCGATATCGGAATCCCATTTACTGGCAGAAAGCCCCGGAGAGTCCACCAGGCAGCAGCCCAACTGACGCAAATAGAACGAATCAATATGATACTCAATCGAGTGAATGAAAACAAAGGGAACGTCCTCATGGGTAAAACCTTCTTTCCACCCATTCTCACGCATTCTCTTCCAGCGCTGCTCCCAGCCCTTGGGATAAGATGCCATACGGACGACGTGTTCCAGAGAATCATAACGAGTCTGTCGATCCGGGCGATGAATCAACTCCCGGTAATATGGGTAAAACCAGGCAATCAGCAATGCCATGCGAACCAGCTCTATTACCTCCCCTCCCAGAGAAGATGCTATATCATTCAGCTTTTCAAGGGAGAGAGCGGCGAGTCGATTTCGCGCGGCTGCATCATCCAGGTTAATATCCTGAGAAGTCACATAATCGCGATAGATGTCCTGCACCCCCTGCTTTTTACGCGCCTCCACATAGTAAGGCACAAGCCAACTCCCCAGCGAAGCCAGCAATTCATCCGGTGTACGCCATTTGATGACGGCAAACTCCTTTTCACCTTCTTGCACCGGGATAGCCGCTACACGGGCGCCGCTGGTACGAATACCGCCACCGCCTGCGCCCACGGGCGAAAGCTCACGCCCGCCACAAAGATAGCAGAACATGGTCGATTTGCCCGTCTGGAAACCACCGGTTAAGACAAGATTAAACCGATCGTTGCGCAGCTTGTCAGCTAGACCATTCAATTGTTGCGGGTCACACTCTGCTATTTCAGTAGAGCAGCTGCGCAGGAGTTCCTGCGCAGCGTCTAACTGTTTAGCGGTGTCTTCGCACAGAGCAGCATACCGCTGCTGCTCCTCTGATGAATAATTCATTATGCGACTCATGCTCAAATCTCCTGGAGCCAGTTCTGAATAGTGGTAACCGTATTCTGTAAGTGAGTTTTGTCAGATACGCTAAGCTTCTTACTAGCTACAGCTTCAATTTCGGCAGTAATATTGTTGAACTGCGAGCAATTTTCAAGCTCATAGCGCAGAGAATCTAAGCACTCGCCAAAACTGGCGTCCAGCTGCGTCTTCATATTGTCTTTCAACGTATTCATAGCAGCTCTTACCGTACTAGAGACTTTTTGCCTCAAAAAGCTAGCCACAAGATTCACAGGCAAGAACTTTCTCAGACAATCAAGCTTTCCTGCCAGCCATCGCAAAGGAAGCTCAACTTTCCATGT
>JAFOZZ010000154.1 GCA_017390945.1 Akkermansia sp. | reverse complement strand
TTGATAGAAAAAGGCATCTTCCATCCTCGGCTGCCACCCACTCGCTGCGCTCGGGGTTCAATTTATCTTTTATTCCAATACCCGGGGTTCCGCCGCTGCGCGGCTCCACCACCGCGCTACTAGCTGTCGCCCACTGGGCTCATAAATTAGGCGGGCAGAATGCCCGCGAAATTTCGGAGCCCGCACTTGTTGCGGGCGGTATAAAGTAGCCTTGGGCGTGCCTGTCTCGGCGTAGCTTTAGTGAAGACGGAAGCCCAAGGAAAATACGAGCAAATATACCCGAACCCGCGCTTGCGCGGGTGGCATAATCGGATGCTATATGATATAACGGTTTCAAAACGTCGTTTTTTATAGCCAATGGTTATGCCGCCCGCACAAGTGCGGGCTCATGTTTCTTATTATCACAATACCTTGGGCTAACGCCCAAGGCTACCATATGCCACCCGCACAAGTGCGGGTTCAAAGTTTAGGCGGGCTTTGCCCGCGGAATTCGAGAGTCCCGGACGACAGAGAGAAATTTTGGATGTTTAATTTTTAATGTTTGATGTTTAAAGGCAGATAAGCGCGGCTAACTGCCTGCTGATGCAGGCGGTTATATTGAGCCTATCGGCCCAGTTATGTTGTGCCTGCGGCACAGTTATATCCGCTCCTGACGGAGCGGGTTATATTGCCCCGCTGGCGCGGGGCAGTTGTAGAGCTCGGCGGGCAACATGCCCGCGGAATTCGAGAGTCCCGCAAGGGACGACAGATAGTAGCCCGGGGTGGAGCGAGCCGCAGGCTCGTGGAACCCCGGGTAGGCTAGAAAAATAATTCGAGCCCGGGCGGCATCGCGAATGCGATGTCGTGGAGGGCGGCAGATAGCGGCGATGGGCGTTAGTCCGGAGCCAAGGGCGGATGTTTAATGTTTGATTTTGGATGTTGGATTTTTGATTTAGGAAGAACTAGGCTCGGCAATATTTTGCTCGGGAGGCGCATTATTCTCGCGCACCAGCCACTCGCACCGAACCTCCCCACTTTAAACATTAAACATCAAACATTAAACACAAAAAAATCCCGCCCATCGGTATAAAAACCTTGGGCGGGTGCGCAATGCGGGGCTTGGTTACCCCACTCGAACTTGTTGTTCCTTACTTGCGGCGGCGGCGAGCAGCCAACCCCGCGAGGGCAAGTAGAGAAAGCGTAGCCGTGGTGGGCTCGGGGACAAGGGTTGCGTATGCTTTGAAAGTATTAATATGTTCATCCTTCGAGCCAGGCAAATCCCAGAAGTTATAACCACCAGAAACCGAAATGGTTAACTGGTTATTAGTATACATTTTTCCGGTAATAGTGCCGTTGTTGCCACCCATTATGCCATTTTGCTGATTGCTTGTAAGTCGGTCATATATGAAGTCGCCGGTTTCTGTATTGGTCAAATATGTTTGTCCCTTCTTTGAATCTACCGCAGCGTTACCGTATTGGTAGGCAGCGCGGTAAACAACGCCCTCCTGAAAAGCCAAACCTTCACAAATGGCTGAACCGTTGTAATAAAAGCCCAAGGTCAAGGCGCCGCTTACAGCATCTGAAGTCAGTCGCAATTCCGTTCCCGGATTGTTATCGCCACGAGATTTAAAGAATGTGATAGCTTGACCTGCAGTCAGAGAAACATCTGTCAACTGGAACTCCATCATCCAGTTATTCCAATGTAATCCTTTCTTCTCCGAGTTAAGCAAGTCTGCTGAACCTGAACTAAGAGTGGTAACTATACTATCTCCAACTCCTTGGAAGCCTATGGCGGCATATCTATCTGACGGCAGCTCGGTTATTTGAGTAGTTTCTCCGAAAGACAAACACCCTAAGGAGAGCAGTGCTATAATTGTTTTTTTCATGCTTGTAAGATTTGATTATTAAGAGTTTTGAGCGGCTCGTGCAGGGATACCCATTCCCACGTACGCCGGGATGCTGAGATACCTGCTCCGAGCAAGCTGAAGACATAATACAGCATTGCCAATGCTGAGGTAGTGTATAATCGATGACTTTCAATAAGTTAATAAAACAGTAACGCTGCATTCTTGCTGTTTCGGGAAAGGGAATATTCGACCAAAGTGCATAATTTTCAATAATTCCCAACTTTTATGCTTGCATCTGCATTGGCAATGCTGGAGGAATGCAATACCAGGTTCCGGATTAGCGAGAAGAATGCCTGCACTGGGATGGGCAGCAATCATGCGCCGAGAGCTCTCAATTTCCGCGGGAGCAGGCCCGCCGAACTATTAAAATCAAAAATCGAACATCAAAAATCAAAAATCAAATACGCGGAGCTGCGGCATTGAGCTGCATATTGATTTCCTTCTGACGCTGCTGCAAGGGTAACAGGCTGGCCTGGTGGCGAGCTACTTTCTCGCGCGGAGCCATATAGAGGCGGCGGTAGGCAGCGACGCGCGACACGAGAAGCCCCTCCACAGCTTCGCCGATGGTATTGCGGAGCAAATCCTGTAGCTTGAGCGAGTGGAGCACAATCTCGCGGTGAATATCGCGTGCGGCAAGATAGTGCGAAATGCTGCCGAGGAACCATACAAAGCCAGCTGCCACCACAGCACACAGAGCAAAGAAATCGAGACTCAGCACACCGAGGATGCCGGCCACAAAGAGCATGAAGCAAATGAGCAGAATCGCAGCGGCCATCCAGCCTACATGATGCGAGAACACCTTATTGAACTCGCTGCGCAGCTTCATTTCCGTAAAGGGCTTGTAGAGAGCGCGGCCCATGCGGTCGCGCAGCTCCTGCAACTCCTGCGAAAGTTCCTCCGCCGGGAACTCCCCAATCTCGCACTCCAGCGTCTTTTTCATGCGAGGGCGCACACTCTGCCAGTGCTTCATGCAGGAGAGCACGAAGTTGGAATCACTCGCTTCCTGCTGGGTCAGGATTTCGTGCTTCACGGAGCGGTAAAGGAACTTTTCAGTACCAGCGCCCAGGAGCTCCATGCGCAGCAAGGTAACCGGCGAGAGGAACCAGCTCAGCGTCTTGCGTAACTTATCGGCGGTAGTAGGCAGCGCACGCATGGCGGCCTCGGAGTAATTATCCACGCAGGCCGTTACACTGTCGCGCTGACGAATCAGGAAGTAGTCAATCTCCTGCTCAATGCCGGCCAGGAAGCCGCTATCGGTACGCGCCACGCGGTCGCGGGCACCGAGTACGGAGCCCTGCCTGCGCACCATTTCCTTGGCACATTCCACCAGGTGACGAATCGCAGTACGCACGCCACAAGGCTCGGCAAGTGCCTCCTGCACGCGCATGGTAAAGGTTTCGTTGGCTTCGCTCCCCTTATCGGGGCTGACAAAATAGAGCGGCAGCGGCACGCCTACGCGCTCGCGGCAGAACTCTCGCAGGCTTTCTTTGAGCGCCAGGGAAGCATCGGCCGAGAGCCTTTCGGTAAAGGTAATGGCAACGAGACAAGCCGAGCGCTGCTTTTCCGGCAGCTCTGCCAGCAGGGACCAGATGGGGGACGATTCCGGCGAGCGGCCATCAGCCACAGCTATCACCACATCCGCGCCCTTCATCAACCGGCGCACGGAGTCCGCCACGGCAGCATCGGCGCAGGAACGCGTATCGACCAGCTCCAGGCCTTCCAGGTTCTCGAGCGGAATAAACTTTGATGCCGTATAATCACCATCCTGCGAGCGGTAGCGCCAGCATACGTAATCATCCGTCATCGGCAGCGTGGCAATAAGCGGATAACCCGCCACCGCTGCCAGCAATGAGGACTTGCCGCAGCCCGGGCCACCAATCACGATAATGCGGCGGTCGCGGTCGAGCACCTTGCGAGCTTCATCCAGCGAGGGAATCAGCTCAGCAAGTGTCTCATCCTCAATCTCAGAGCACAGCTCCACAGCCTGCTGCGCCCAGTAGCGCGCACGGCTTTCCTCTGCTCTGAAACAACGTGACAGCATATCCGCGGGAATTATACGAGCTAATGCCCTGCTTGTCCACCCAAAAAATAGCTGAATTGTGTCACGACTTCTCACCGCTTGCACCAGCAGCAGACTGCGGGGTGCGGAAGCAGGCACCCACAGCCATGGTGACAATCGTGCCAATCGTCACACGCCACGGGAATGCAATGGGGGTAATCAGCTCTTGGCTACGCAGGACCTCCAGCAGAATAATGACGGCAAAGCCTGCCACCATGGCCAGCATATTGCCCACATCATTACCGCGACGACGCGTGAGCATACCCAGCAGGAACACACCTAGCAGCGAGCCATAGGTGTAGCCAAAGATACCCAGAGCAATCGGCAGGATACGCACGGTCGGGTCCATCACAGTCAGCCAGGCTGTACCGGCACCGACCAGAATCAGCAACACGGCAAAGAATACAGTCAGCCAGCGCACTGCACGCAGCTGCTCCTGCTGACCGGCATTCGGGTGGAACACGTCCACATACCAGTCACGAGTGGCAGTGGTGGCCAGCGCATTCAGCGCCGTGGAGAGCGAGCCCATTGCCGTGGCCAGCAATGCTGCCACCAGCAGGCCACGCACACCAACAGGCAGGCAGTGAATGATAAACCAGGGGAAAATCTCGATTTGCTTCTCGGGCGGTGTAATGCCATTTTGGGCAAAGTATACGAACAACAGCATACCGCAGGAAATGAAAATCAGCACGATAGGCATATCCATCAGACCGGAGAGAATTACGGCGCGAGCGCCCTTCTTGCTGTCAGGAGCGGCCAGCATGCGCTGCACCATATCCTGGTCCGTACCGTGGGTAGCCATCGTAATGAATGTGGAACCCAGCACTGCGGTCCAGAGCGTATACTCGCTGCTGAGGATGTTCTTAATATCCTCCACCAGCCCCTGCCCGGTCAGGCCGGAGTCGAAGAATGCCCACGGCTTCAGATTGCGAATCTCGCAGGGATTGTAATCCTTGTTGCCCAGGTGGTGGCAAATGGTGTCCCACGCGGCACCCCAGTCGCCACCGGCTTTGATGCTGAACAGCAGCACGCAGATGGTCGTGATAAGCGATACAGCCAGAATCGAGGCCTGAAGCACATCGGTCCACACAACAGCCTTCAAGCCGCCCAGCGTGGTATACACGGCTGTGGCAATGGTGATGAACGTCAGCGCGGCAATGTAGATAACCACCGTCTCCATCTGCCCGGCGCCATCCTGCCCCGTGACCATCATGTAAGCAATCACCAGCAGAATGCCGGCAAAGAACAAACGAGTACCACTGGCCAGCACTCGGCTGATAAGGAATGTGATACTGGCCCAGCGACGCGTATTCAGACCGAAACGCTTTTCGAGGTACTCGTAGATGGACACCACATTGTACTGGTAATACGGCTTCAGGAACAAGCGACCCACAATAATGCGGCCCAGAATCGTACCAATGGCCAGCTGGGCATAGGTGAAATTACGCAGCGCAAAGCCCTCCCCCGGAGCGCCCAGGAATGTCGCAGCGCTGATTTCCGCCGCCAGGATGGAAGCCAGAATCGCCCACCAGGGCAGGTTGCGATTGCCGAGCGCATAGCTCTCCAGACTCTCCTGCTTGCGGCCTACATAAAGACCGATGCCAAAAATCGCGCAGAAGTACGCCAGTACTACCAGTATATCAATCATAGGAAATGGAAAAGCGCCGGCGGTCAGAGCGATGAGGCACTGACCGCCGACTGCATGAATGGGTTATCTTCAGCCCTGCTTCTTCTCGAGGGCGGCAGCTACCAGACCATTGAAGAGCGGGTGCGGAGCCGTCGGACGGCTCTGGAACTCGGGGTGGTACTGACAGGCAATGAAGTAGGGGTGAGAGGGCAGCTCTACCACTTCCACCAGACCGTGCTCATCGTTCACAGCGGAGATGACCAGACCGGCTTTCTCGCAAGCCTCGCGGAAATCGGCGTTGAACTCGTAGCGGTGACGGTGACGCTCGGAGATAATCTTAGCGCCGCCGTACAGCTTGCTGCACAGGCTATTGGCCTGAATGTGAGCGGGATAAGCACCCAGGCGCATAGTAGCGCCCATGTTGGTGATAGTCTTCTGCTCCTCCTGCAGGCAGATGACAGGGCTCGTGGTGCTCTTGTCGAACTCGGTGGAGTTGGCATCGCTCAGCCCCAGGACGTTGCGAGCGAACTCGATAACAGCCACCTGCATACCCAGGCAGATACCGAAGAAGGGAATCCCCTTCTCGCGGGCATACTGCACGGCCATAATCTTGCCTTCCACACCACGCTCGCCGAAGCCACCGGGTACCAGAATACCATCAACGTCGCCAATGAGCGTCTCGCAGTTGCTGCTCTCCAGAGCCTCAGCATCCACGCGAACAATCTCCACGCGGCAATCGTTGGCAGCGCCGGCGTGAGTGAAGCTTTCGTAAATGGACTTGTAGGCATCCTGCAGGGAAATGTACTTACCTACCACAGCAATACGCACGCTGTGAGAGGGGTGAATCACGCGACCCACGAACTGCTGCCACTCGTCCATCTTGGGCTTGGGAACAGTAATCCCGAGCACCTCCGTCACGATGCGGTCCACGCGGTCGCGGCCCAGATCCAGCGGGCACTCATAGATGCTGTGCTTCACGTCGCAGAAAGCCACCACATTGCGCGGGGGGACGTTGCAGAACATACCAATCTTGCGCTTTTCCTCCTCAGTGAGGTTGTCCATCTCGGTACGGCACACGATGATATCGGGCTGAATACCAATCTCGCGCAGCTTAGCCACACTCTGCTGGGTGGGCTTGGTCTTGGTCTCGCCGGCAGCCTTGATGTAGGGCAGCAGCGTCACGTGGATGAAGCAGCAGTTGTGGCGGCCTACCTCCAGAGCGAACTGACGCAGAGCCTCCAGGAAGAGGTAGCCTTCGATATCGCCTACGGTACCGCCGATTTCGGTAATGATGACGTCGCACTCCTTGTTGGCCTCCGTCAGGTCATACAGGCGCTGCTTGATTTCGTCCGTTACGTGCGGGATGTACTGAACCGTCTTGCCGAGGTAATCGCCACGGCGCTCCTTCTCCAGCACGTGCTCAAACACCTTACCGCTGGTCAGGTTGTTCAGGCGGGAAAGCTGGCAGTGAATAAAGCGCTCGTAGTGCCCCAAGTCGAGGTCAGTCTCAGCGCCATCGTTCAGCACGTATACCTCGCCGTGCTGGTAGGGGCTCATGGTGCCGGGGTCGATGTTCAGATAGGGGTCAAACTTCTGCATCGTCACCTCAAGACCGCAATGCTCCAGCAATGTGCCGATAGATGCAGCCGCAAGGCCTTTACCCAGAGAGGATACTACGCCGCCTGTAACAAAGATGTATTTCATGGTTGTTTCTCGTTTGGTTGCCAACATGCTACCAGATATTCAGGCCGCTGTCGAGCCTTAGAAAACACCCGCTTCCCGCCACGGCACCATAACAACGCTTTCACACCATTACTGCTATCTGATTTTCAATCATTTACAATTTAGTCTTGATTTTCTCCCGAAATAGATTATACTTTCTTAACCGCATTAAGAAAGATAGTGCTTTATGACCCCGGCACAAAAGAAAATTCTGCACACGATGCATGAGCGAGGCGAAGCCACCCGTCCACAGCTTGCGGCAGCGACAGGGCTGAGCGAGGTCACGGTAGGCAAAGCCGTTGCCGCGCTGTGTCGCAGTGGCCAGTTGAGGCAAGCGGGTGAGATTTCCTCCGGCGGCGGGCGCCCCGTGCAGCTCTACCACTATAACACCACGCACGCCTGGCACGCAGCCATTGCTATCTCACGCGAGGAGACCTTGCTACGCGTCCACGTACAGCTGCTCGATTTGCACGGCAATGCGAAAAAGAGCGTAGAGGGGCGATTCACCTATCTGGAAGCAGAAAGCCTCGATGGCCTGCTGGAAACCCTCCTCCGTGGGCGTCACCTGCTCAGCATCACCCTGCCGGCGAGCAGCATTTCCCTGCCCGATGAGCTGGTACCGCACCTGCGCCAGCGCTTCCGGTGTGAGATTCACACCCCTTCTGCAGCGGCTCTCCTGGCACAAGAAAGCGAGCCCGGCACAGCAACGCTCTGCCTCTCCGCAGGGCAATACCCCAGCTGTGCGATTGCTCACCCGCATGGCATTCGGGAGTGCGGCCCACTGCACCTGCTGCCCATACCCGGCGACTGGACTGCCCTGGAGGCCTCCGACCGCAACCACGCTGTGGAGATGGTCGCGAGTCTGCTCGTCATCATCACCTGCACTTTGGCACCACAACGCATCCGCGTGTACGCTCCCGCCTGGAGCTCACGACTCACGGAGCGTATACGCTACAATGCCGCCACTAAACTGAAGGGGCATCTGCCGCCGCTCCACTTTGCACAAGCCTCACCGGCTGATATGCAGCAAGCCACGCTCACCTGGTGCTCCGCCTGGCGAGACTAGTATAACGTTCGATAAATAAGCAGACGTCCCGGTGCGCATTGATGTATACAAATGGGGCATCTCTAAAAATTCATGTTTTAATTGGCGGGCAAAGCCCGCGGAATTTTTGAGCCCGCGGAGCGGGCGGTAGAAAGTAGGCAGGCGGTGGAGCTGCACAGCAGCGGAACCCCTGCTATGTAATGAATGAAAACAGAACCCCGGCAGGGGTGGCAGAAGCCTTAGCTGCAACATATAGCCACCCTCTCTGCCACCCGCTCGCTGTGCTCGGGGTTCTGATGTTTTTGTGTTCCCACCCC
>JAFOZZ010000153.1 GCA_017390945.1 Akkermansia sp. | reverse complement strand
CTCCTTAGCTCAGTTGGTAGAGCAGTTGACTCTTAATCAATTTGTCCGCGGTTCGAGTCCGCGAGGGGGTACTGAAAGGCAGCCTGAAACGGCTGCCTTTTTGCTTGCTATGGCTACGGTGGAATGATATACTCCGTGGGAAAGTTAGATACTGCGCTCATGTTGTATATTCTTATTCTGTTTGTTCTCTGTATCTTCTATCGTTTCTTTCTATTTAAGCGATTAGGGGAGCGGCGTTTTGCAATTTCTGTCTGCTTGTTTGGTGTCGGTGCTGTGGTGATGGGCGTGTGCTGGTGGCAGGAGCTCTATCTGGTCTTTTTCATGGGGCTGTTGTTGAGCATCTGCATGGCTGCTTGTTGCATCAATGATGCGGAAGGCTGGATTCAGATGCGTAAGCGTAAAAAGCTGGCGACACTTCCGGCCCGTAAATTGAAAAGCTGTTCGATTCCCTTTGCTCTGACGCGCGATGAGCTGCTGACCAACTTCCGGGAGCTTGCGGAAAAGGATGAACTAGCCTGTTATAAGCCTGCTGACCATTTCATGTCCTGGAATGATGGAGAGGGACATATCATTCAAGTGCATCTGCTGCCCGATTCCGTGGACTGGGTGGGGATATTCTATACGCCCTCAGTAGGGGAGCTGCGCGATAGTGAAATCAAACAAGCCTGCCGGAAAGCAAATATCCCATGCACATCAGCTCTGCTTGGCATGGCTCCACAAGGAGTTGCCATTTGTCAGAATGGAGAGCTCACAATCATCCCCGCATCGCAGAAACAACAATTTGCGACGTTCCGTGATACCATCCTTTCGAGTCGCGATGCGTTCGCAACCTGGCTAGGGGAATATACAGAGGAAGATTGATGCGTTGCTTTCCTTTGGATGCGGTGCTCGGTATGCCAGTTAGAGCTTGCGCACGTTCTGGGCGTTGCGGAATTGCTCCACAATTTTTGCCATGAAGATTGATTCTTCGGCGGTCAGTTGCAAGGGGAATGGCGAGTTGCCGTTGATTTGACGGATGAAGGCTGCTATTTCATAGCGAAGCCCATCTTCTTCAAATCTCGTAAAGTATTTGCGGTTGAGTCGGCTATCTTCGTAGCGCACCTCAAAGAATTCCGTTTTCCACCAAGGCGCGGGGACATAAATATAACCGCGAGTTCCGGTAATGCAGAGATCGCCTTCGCGCTTAGCACCAATGCCTGTTGTGGCTGCGGCGATGGCGCCTTGGTAGATGAAGTTGGCACGGGTGAAGGTGTCTACCTGGCTTTCCGGATCTGTTTCTGTGATAAAGGATACCTCTTTAGGCTGGGTGCCGAGTAGTTTGGTAACTGCAAGCAGGGGGTATGAACCAAGCTCTGTGAAGGCTCCGCCAGCCTGCTCGGTATCGTATTCTCGCAGTTCTTTACTGGATACAAGCTTAGTAAAGCTGGCATCCACGGCCTTAATGGAGCCAATCGCGCCGCTTTTTGCCATGCCCACAAGTTGGCAGAAGCCCGGAGCATACGCTGTTTTCACGGCTTCCATTAAAATGCAGTTGTGGCTCTCCGCCAATTGATAAAGGCTCTCCGCATCGTTTGTTGATAATACAAGCGGTTTTTCGCACAGGACATGTTTGCCTGCCTGGAGAGCCGTTTTTGCAAAGTCGTAGTGTACGTGATGCGGCGTGGCTATATAGACGGCATCTACGGTACGGAGCATGTTTTCGTAATTGGTGAAAAAGCCGGAAAGCTCGTATTTGGTAGAGAATGCTGCTGCTTTTTCTGCATTACGCCCGTAGACGGTGGTTACTTCAATACCACTCACGTACTTGGATTCGCGGAGGAAGCGCCCGGCTATTCTCCCGCAACCAACGATACCAATGCGGATAATGGGCGCAAGGCTCTTTCGCAAATCTGTAGAAGATACGCCTTTGGTACGTTCCAGATACACGACCTCGCAGTATTCGCGCAGATAATCGAACTTACCAGTCCAGTCGGACCCCACGACAAAGATGTCTGCCTCATATTTCAGGATGTCCTGAACTTTCTGGCCTTCTTCTGCTTCAATGATGATTTCATCCGCAAGACCGCTGCGACGTACATTTTCAATACGTTCTTCGAGGCTCTGTGCGACATTCAGCTTGCCGCGATTCTGGTCGTACAAATCGTTGGTTACGCCTACGATTAAGCGGTCGCCGAGCTCACGCGCTCTCTCCAGCAGGCGCTGGTGGCCTGTGTGGAATAAGTCGAAAGTGCCGTAGGTGATAACCGTTTTCATGGTATGTTATTTGTACGTATCGATAAAACGGTTGACCGCATCCTCAAACGCTGTTTCTTTAACGAGTTTTCCAATAGCTGGATGCTGGAATCCTACTACGGGCGGGTACGACATGTAATCCCCATAGAAGAATTGAAGGTACTGCCGAGCGTGGTTGGGGACGTTGAACTCGATGCCTTCAAATTGCTGCTTGCTCAACGGGAAAATAGTATCGTACGACAGAACTGTATTTTTTGTGAAATCGATAGCAGGAGAGAGGAAGAGCAGGGGCTTTTGCTCTTCTGGCAATGCTTCTGCATTGTTGAGTATCTCTTTTTTGATTTTCTGCTGTATCTCTTCGTCTGTGAAATTGATAATCGGCGGCTGGAAGATGATGCTCTTCTTGAAGCTCGTCATTGTCTGGTGTACCTTCTTGCTGTTTGTCTCGGTATACGATTCGCAATAACAGTGGTACGGATAGATATCGAGATTGAGCGGGGTATCCTTGTAGCCAATTTGTAGGAAGGCATGCAGGGTGTGGGTGAAGCCTTCCTCGACCGGGAAAAGAGCGGGGAGTAGCTCTAGGAGTTTCTCGAAATCTGAGCGAAGCATGCTGACGTCCAAATCATCATCCCACGGGATAAAACCCTTGTGACGAACGGAACCCAGCAGTGTGCCGTAATCCAACCAGTAGCGCAGGCCGCTTTCGTTGCATTTGCGCGCGAAGAGGGATAACAATGTGGCGTTGGCGTCTTGCAGGAGTCTCAATTTACCTGTTGTCGGTGGAATTCTATCAATGGGATGATTAAAGATGATGATATCACGAAGTTCTGCTAACCTGGCTTCTATGCTATTGGCTTTTCGGCGTCTGCGTGCTGCAAGAATGTTTTTTATCTGTCGACGCAGGCAATAAGGCATCATACATGCTGCCTTATATCTGATTTTTCGAAATATGCTCATCTGTGAATGTGATGAAGAGAGGAGGTGTTACGTGTTTGATAACATGCAATGGCATGAAACACTTTGTACGTATTGCAGTATAACTTATTGGCGATTTGATGTACAGCATTTTTTAGGCCATACTTCAATATCGCTTCTATAAGGCTCTTTCGCTGACAAAAGCAAAACCGGCATGCTGCCCCAAAGGTAGCATGCCGGGAAAATAATTGAACCTTTCGTTTTTACAGCGCTGCGTAGGCTGCCTGTTGTTCGCCGGGCAGAGTTGTCTCGTAGGAGATGCCGATAGCATCGCGGGCGGCCTCTGCCGAGGCGTAGATGCCGGCACCGGCCATGGCGTACATGGCCGCACCCAGTACGGTGCTTTCTGAGACTGTGGATACCAGAATGGGCAGGCCGAGGATATCGGCACGCATCTGGGTCCAAATCTTGTTGCGGGCGCCACCGCCTACAAGCAGGAGCTCCGTGGCCTTGAATCCGCCTACTTTTTCGAGTTTTTCCAGACGATTCTTCAGGCGATAGGTCAGAGCTTCCATTGCGGCGCGGTAGATGTGGCCTCGGGTACGACCGAGGATGAGTCCCTCGATGCTGCCGGGGACGGGATCGCTGGGCAGGAAGTTCGGTACGAGCTTGACGCCATCGCAGCCCGGGGGGATGGCCGCGGCCTCGGCATCCATGGTGTCGTAATTTTCACCATTGTAGCAGGTGGCTTTGACCCATTCAATGATACCGCTGGCAATCCACTGCAGACCGGGGTTGAGCAGGCCGGGCTTGCTATCGTACTCAACGGTAGCACCTGCGGCGTAGTCTTCCGGTTCGAGTGCGGCTTTAGCCGTGCGGAGCATCAGGATTTCCCAGGTTCCGCTGGAAAGGAAGGGCTGGTTTTCCTTCACGCCGCTGCCAAAGAGGGCGAACTGCGTGTCGTGACCGGTGCTGACCACGGGGATGGAGCAGGGGAGCCCCAGCATCTCGCAAGCGGCAGGAGTGAGGTTGCCGATGACATCGCCGGCGTTGACCATGGGCGGGAAGAGGGATTTGCTGATGCCGAGTGTGCCGAGAATCTCGTCGCTCCAGTCACCCGTATTCAAATCCGTCATCTGGGAGGTGCCGGCCATCGTACGGTCGGTAGCCATGACGCCTGTCAGACGATAGGCGAGGATATTGGAGATGAAGAGCCAGGCGTGAGCTTTTTCGAGCAACTCAGGGCGGTTCTCCTTCAGCCAGATAAGCTTGTAGATGGTGTTGAATGCAAACTCACCCACGCCGGAAAGCTCGTTGAGACGGCTTTGCGGCATGTATTTGGTGATGCTTTTCATTACCTCTGCCGTGCGCGGGCATTTCCAGGAGATAACCGGGTAGAGCAGTTCTCCTGCTTCGTCTACCAAGGCGCCATCCACACCGAATGTGGTGATGGTGATGCCCTTTACCTGAGAGGCGTCGACCTCCGGTAGAATCTTACGGGCGCATTCTGACAGCTGGGACAGAATACGGTCGGCATTCCACACGTGGTACTGCGCATTTTCTGCGCCGGTATCAGTAGAGTTGGGCTGGCTTGCCTTGGCGACAAGCTGTCCCTTGTCGTCGACAAGAATGGCACGCACGTTGGTGGCGCCGCAGTCTAAGCAAAGTACGTAGGACATGAGTATTTACAAAAAAAGGCAAGCTGCCGGGAGAGGCTCCCGACAGCTTGCTGTAAGCGGTTTTTAGTACTTGCCGTAGATGGGGCCGAAGTTGGCGCAGGCGCGGAAGTCTGCACCCTCGGGGTCGGCGGTGCCGAACAGATCCCAAGCAGCGGGACGGTATACCTGCTCCTCCGGCACGTTGTGGGAGTACACAGGGATGCGCAGCATGGAAGCCAGCGTCAGGATGTCAGCGCCGATGTGGCCATAGGTCCAGGCGCCGTGGTTGGCACCCATGTTGGCCATAACGGTGTAAACGTCCTTGAAGCCACCCTTGCCGGTAAGGCGTGGGGCAAACCAAGTGGTCGGCCAACCCGGGTCAGTGCGCTGGTCGAGCTTGTCGTTCACGTCCTGGGGCAGGTCGCAGGTCCAGCCTTCCACTACGGTCAGCACGGGACCCTGACCCTTCACGAGGTTCATACGAATCATGGTGATGGGTACATTGCCCTTGGAAACGAAGTGCAGGGAGTAGCCGCCGCCGCGGAAGTACTCGCGGTTGGCCGGGCACCACTCGGAGGCACCCATCATGGCCTCGATATCGGCCTGGGTGGTCTCGCCGGTCTTCTTCATGATGGGGGTGCCATCAGGGGCGGTGGAGTGCATGTTGCCGTCAAGAGCGGTAGAGCCGGAGTTGATGAGGTGCATGATGCCGTCCTTGGCCAGACCCTCCATAGTGTAGCCGGTCACGCGCTTCACGGCGGCGGGGCTCCAGTATGTGCGGATGTCGGAGAAGCAGGCGGCGCGACCGGTCAGCTGGTGCAGAAGCAGCATGCAGATGCCGTTCATGGCGTCGTTCTCAGTGGCGAAGGGAATAGCTTCACGCGGGCCGTTCCAGTCGAAGGTGCTGTTGAGGATGGACTCGGCCATGTCGCCGTTCGGGTAGAAGTCCGTCCAGTGGCGCTGACCCTGGAAGCCACCGCAGATAGCGTTGAAGCCCAGACCCTCTTCCTCACGATCGATGGTCTTGAGGTAGGGGTTGCCGTGCATCATGTCGCGGAAGATGATGGTCATGAGGATGGACTCACGCAGGGTGCGCTCCTTCTCCTCGGGGGAGAGAATAAGGTCGGGACGGTTGCGATCCGGCCCAATCTTCACGTACTTGTCAGCCCACTGCATAGCAAGCTCGAACTCGGCCTTGTCGTAGATGCCCAGCTCCATGCGGCGGCGAACCTCCGTCATGTCAACGGACTGCACGCGCATGCCGAGGTAGCTCTCCCAGAAGGAGTGGTCAACGATGGAACCGGCGATACCCATGGAGCAACCACCGATGGAGAGGTAGCCCTTGCCGCGCAGGGTGGCAACGGTAAGGCCGGCGCGAGCGAAGCGCAGAATCTTCTCCGCTACGTCCTCGGGGATGGAGGTGTCGTCAGCGTCCTGTACGTCGTGGCCGTAGATGGAGAATGCGGGTACACCCTTCTGGGCGTAGCCGGCCAGAGCGGCGGCCAGGTATACGGCGCCGGGGCGCTCGGTGCCATTGAAGCCCCAGATGGCCTTGGGCGTGGTGGCGTCGGTCTCGAATGTTTCGGTGATGTAGCACCAGCAGGGGGTCACAATCAGGGAGCAGCCTACGTTGTTCTCTGCAAACTTCTGGTTGCAGGCAGCGGCCTCGGCAGGGCCACCGATGGTGGTGTCAGCGATAACGCACTTGACGGGCTGGCCGTTAGCGTGAGTTACGTTGGCCTCGATGAGGGCGGCAGCGGCCTTGGCCATGTTCATGGTCTGGTCTTCCAGAGACTCACGAACACCCAGACGACGACCGTCGATTGTCGGACGAATGCCGATAGTCGGTAATGTATCGTACTTCATAGATGTTTATAATTTGGGGTGAGATGTTAGTTATTTGTCGGAAGAAGTGGTGGTCTTGCGGAAGATGAGGCTGTAGAGCAGAACGACCGCAAAGCAGATGGCGGGTACAATGAACGAGGCTCGCACTGCGGCAGAGCTGGTGCCCAGGTTCGTG
This sequence comes from Akkermansia sp., assembly GCA_017390945.1. GTDB lineage: Bacteria > Verrucomicrobiota > Verrucomicrobiia > Verrucomicrobiales > Akkermansiaceae > Akkermansia. The sequence continues at coordinate 3,654 of JAFOZZ010000153.1, read as the reverse complement.
TCCCATGTGTTGTCGAAGGCAGCGGTGAGACCAAGCCAGCAGCTCTCGGCGTCGCCGATGATGCCAGCCATCCAAGGCGTGATGAGAGCACCACCCAGAATGGCCATAATCAGGCCTGCGGCACCCAGCTTCACGTCACGCTGGCTCAGTCCACCCAGGGCAATGCCGTAGATGGTGGGGAACATGAGGCTCATGCAGCCGGACATGGCGATAAGGCACAGGATGTTGGCGGAGAAGCCAAGGCCACCGATGCTGAACAGAATGTCAGACGGCAGGTAGATGACGCCGGCGCAGGCAGCGATTGCAGCTACGGCAAACAGGCTCATCATGCTGGCCGGGTTGAACTTCTTCATGTAGTAAGTTGCAATCCAGCGGCAGACAATGAAGAGAATGATGGAAATCAGGTAGTATGTGGCAGCAGTGGCGGGTGTTACACCAAGCTCCTTGCAGCAGTATACGTTCAGGTAGGTCCACGCCGCAATCTGTACACCCACGTAGAAGAACTGGGCAATCACGCCACACCAGTAGCGAGGCTGGCTGAGCAGCGAGAAGAGCATGGCGCGGTAATCCTTCACGATGAACAGATAGGCAATCGGCCCCAGTGTGCCGTAGAGCACCCAATGTACCTTGTCCATGTCGGGGAAGAGGAAGTAGAGCACGACGAGCGGGACAACGGCAAAGAGCGCAGCAATCAGCACACGCAGGCCGCTGTTGGCCTTGTTCTCTGCAGGCGCATCAGTGGATTCCTGCTGCTCCTCCTTGGTGCGGAGGAAGAAAATCCAGATGAGGAAAGCAATAGCGCAAAGCCCCACGTAGGGAGCACATACCCAGAAGAGTTCGTTATGTACAATCTCCTGCAGCTGTTCGGTCGGCATGGCGGCGCGCTCATCGGCCGTAGCAGGATTCAGATTCTTGAGGATAAGCTGCTGAGCCAGCAGGATACCACAGATGGAGCCTACCGGGTTGAATGCCTGGGCAAAATTGAGGCGGCGTACTGCTGTTTTCTCCGGGCCGAGGGAAATGACGTAGGGGTTACACGTGGTTTCCAGAACGGAGCAGCCACAGGCTACCACGAAGATGGCGACGAAGTAAATCTCGAAGCTTTGGTTAATGCAGGCCGGTATGTAGGCCAGAGCACCAGCGATGTATACGCCAAGGCCGATAAGCACGCCTTTCTTGTACGAGAACTCCTCGATGAGAATGGAGGCAAAAATGGCCAGCACAGCGTAGGCACCGTAGAAAGCTACCTGTACCAGAGCGGCCTGCTCCTGGGGAATGGTGAAGATGTTTTTGAACGCCGGCACCAGATTATCGGTCATGTTGTTCAACAGGCCCCAGAGTGCAAAGCAACTCACGAGCATGAAGAATACTGAGCGAACCTTGCGCGGCACGACAGGTGTCATGTCTCCTTTAGCATACTTGCTCATGTTGTAAAGAATAGCACTTTGCCTTGCCTTGTCAAGCAGGAAGTGCCCGCTTTGGGCGCAAAAATTGCACCTTAGCGCATGTAAAGCTGCTCGTCCGGCAGATTTGTGAGCTGTTTGAGCGATTTGCCGAGGTAGCGAATAACAAGGAAGAGGGTGGCCAGCAGGGGGGGCATCGATGGTGAGTCAGTTGAAAAATCCAAACTTCCTAATTTTGCCAGTAAAGACTTTTTAACTTGCAATAGAAAAAACGTGGTGTATAATCCAAAGTCACAGAGTCGGGTGATAATCTATGAGTCAGTAATATATTCAGTACTTGCTGTTTTGTGTATGCTTTTCGTGTGATGTATTGATTCGGTATGTACAGCTATGATAAAAAAAATACATTATTGCTGGTTTGGGCGCAAGAAACCTGATGCAGTTGCGCGTAATGTAGATGCTTGGGCTCGACTAAATCCAGATTTTGAAATATGCGAGTGGAATGAGTCTAATGTCGATGTTTCATATTGCGGCCTGGGACGTAAGGCTGTTGAATCCGGCAAATGGGCTTTCGTCGCTGATATTGTTAGATTGGAAAAGCTGGTAAAAGAAGGTGGTTTTTATTTAGACTCGGACGTTGAGCTGCTTCGACCTCTGAATGTTGTGGGGGACAAATTGGAGTTGGGGTATATGTATGAATGTGCCTTGGGTACTGCAGTCATGTATGCACCTCCTGCGCATCCTTACGTGTGTGATATTTTGCGTTCGTATCCATATTTGAACCTCGATAAATGGACGGTAAATAACACCATCTTTACTGCCTATTTTATTAACCAAGTTCCGGGATTCCTACTCAATGGCAGAGCTTGGGAAAATGAGCTCTGCCGTCTTTATCCTAAAGAGATTTTTGAGCAGCCCTCATTCATAAGATCTCGGGGAATGAGTATTCACCACTGTTGCGGTTCTTGGAAAAAGGAACTTAAACGCGGTTTTGGGTTTGAACGGCAAGTAAGTGTCATATCTCATTTGCTCAAGTGGGCATCACGTAAACGTCGTACATGGCTGGCTGCCCGGACTAATGAGTTTACCCCCTGCTATCGTGCTGCACTGCGGGGGCAACACGTGTCTTTCGATGTATCCGGTATTTATACTGTAGAAAATCCGTATTATATTAAAAACGAAAAGTAATTAATATAACAGAAGAACTCTAATGAAAATTAAAGCCGCAGTAGTTGATTTCGCAAAAACAAGAGAAACGAATTTTCTTATCAAAGGAATTGAACATTTTTGTGAAATTGTCGATGATGTTAAAGCTCCTGAATATGTCTTGTATTCTTGTTTTGGCTCCTCTCACTTAATATATTCAAATGCAGTCAAGATTTTTATTTGTGATGAAAATGTGTATCCTGACTTTAATCAATGTGACTATGCTATAGGATCTCTTCGCTTAAATTGTGGAGGACGGTATCTTTGGTTTCCACCTTGTTTTAGTACATACTTAAACCGAGATTTGCCCAATTTACCTAAATTAGATTATACTATGGCTCAACGCAAATTTTGTTCGTTTATTTATTCACAAGCATGTATAGGTCAGGGAGCTATTTTGCGAAAGGAGTTTTGCCAAGAGCTTATGAAATATAAGCATGTTGATTGTCCTGGCGCTATTTTACATAATATGGATGCCCCCGAATTGGCAAAACGAGGCGATTCGGCTAACTGGAATACAAGCAAAATTCAATTCCTCTCGAATTATAAATTTAATATTGCATTTGAGAATAGTTCAAATGATGGTTATATAACAGAGAAACTTATGGATGCGTATCTTGCAAATACTGTGCCCATTTATTATGGTAGTGAGGGGAATGTTGCTCCTTTTCCCAAAGCATCAATGATTTGTGTTAATGATTATCCCGATTTTGAATCCTTAATGAATAAAATTATTGAAGTTGATCAAAATGATGATGTATACATGCGTATGCTTAAGGCAAATCCGCTCCGTAACGGTATTGTCTTAAATCCTTCTGAAATGCTTAAATCATTTATTGTTCCTATTTTTAAGGGGGAAGGAAAACAATATGAAAAAGATCCATTAATGGTTTCTGATGCGCATAGATTAACAAGGTTAGGTGGGAAAAGTAGATTGAGAATCTTAGTAGAAATGATGAAAATTATTGTTAAAGCGATTTATGCTAAATATATACGCCGCGATTTACAGCTTAGAACACAGTTAGGGATTGATTATTGGCAAATG
>JAFOZZ010000152.1 GCA_017390945.1 Akkermansia sp. | reverse complement strand
TGAGCTCGGGGTTCTGATATTTTTGTGTTCCTACCCCGGGTTTCGCCGCTGCGCGGCTCCACCCGGGGCTAAGAATCTTTCGCCCTTTCGGGCTCTAAAGTTCCGCGGGCTTCGCCCGCCTAAATCCGCATTTACTGTTTTCTGCGATTCCCGAAATGTGATTTTTTGGCATAAATCACATTTTTCCTACGTTTGTTATATGTTTTCGCTTGACATCGGGTGTGAGTTGATGTAAAACGGGGGCACACACAAGCCCGGAAAGGAGGACACAAACATGAAGCAAACCATCATCCGTTACGTAGCAGCAGTGCTGCTTACAGCAGTAGTTGCCCTGCCCGCCGCTCAGGCGGACGATGCCTACAACAGCCCCCGCAACCAGGTATTGCGAGCTGCTAGCAAGGGAAGCGCCGCGCTCAAGGCCGTACTTGCCACCGGTATCAGCGTCAACGCTACCGACAACGACCGCGAAACCGCACTGATGGAGGCCGCCGACCGAGGCAACCTGAACGCCGTGCTGAATCTCATCGTTGCCGGTGCCGATATCAACGCCCGCAATGAAGACGGCGAAACCGCGCTCATGATTGCCGCCGATGACGGCCACACCGCCATTGTACAAGCCCTGATTGCCGCAGGTGCCGACGTAAACGCCCGCGATGAGGACGGAGAATCCGCCCTCGACAAAGCCATCGATGAGCGCCGCCACGCCGCAGCCGAAGTACTCCGAGCCGCAGGCGCCCGCTAATTTTTCATCACACCATGCATACGTTGAAAGCCCATTCCACGGAATGGGCTTTCTTAATGTTTAATGTTTGATGTTTAATGTTTAAGTAGAGTGCGTGACTGCGTGGAGGTAGACGAGATTGCGAGCGACTCGTCTCGGCGTAGCCCGCAGGTTGAAGACGGGTGCTCGCAGAGAGATAGAGCCTGCGGCTCTACGAGATTCATGCGCTGGCGCATGAACGAGATTGCCCGCTACGCGGGCAGTAGGGTAAGCTCGGCGGGCGCAGCCCGCGGAATTCGAGAACCCGCGCTTGCGCGGGTGACAGATAGTAGCCCGGTGGTGAAGGCGCAACGCGCCGGCCTGTGAGGGCGTAGAAAGCGAGCGATAGCGAGACTCGAAGCCCCAAACCCCGGGTAAGCATAGAAAAATAACTCGAGCCCGGGCGGCATCGCGAATGCGATGGCGTGGAGGGCGGCAGATAACGGCGATGGGCGTTAGCCCGGAGCCAAGGGCAGGAACGGACGTTTGATGTTTAATGTTGAAAGTAGTGAGCTAGGCTTCGCTGCGCTTCGCCGGTGCAATTTACCCTTGCGGGCGCTGCCCGCCCATTTTCCAACTTGTCTATCGCCTGCCTGCCGGCAGGCAGGTAACTTGTAACTTGTCTATCGACTTGTTGCTTGTCTATCGACATTGTCAGCCCAGTACCGCCTCGGAATCCATATAGTCCTGGCCGTGGATGAGCTCTGCCAGCACAGGGGCGCCGGTCAGCTCGGCAATGACATGGCCGTTGGTCACGGAGGTGGTGCTCCACTCCTCGCCGATATGATTAAGGATGATACCGGCCACCGTGAGACCGCGCTCGCGGATAGCGCGCACGGTGAGGGATGCGAGAGATGCAGCACCAGGGCGATTATTCACCACCAGCAGTACGGGTAAACCCAGGCTCGCAGCGAGGTCGGCCATGCTCAGGCCGCTGGCAAGGGGCGTTTCCCAGCCACCACAGCCATCCACCAGCACCATCTGGTGAGCCGAGGCCAGCGCCTCATAGCCCTGTAGCAGCTCCGGCAGCGCGATAGGCTTGCGCTCCAGCTCAGCAGCCATCACTGGCTCAGCCATGGTGCGCAGGTACACGGGGTTGATAAGCTCCAGCTTGTAAGTGCTCTGCCCCGTGGCGGTGCGGATATCGCGAGCCTCGGTGCGCTCACCGCAAGCTACGGGCTTGTAGCCCATGGCATCGATACCTCGTGCACAGAGGTCACGCAGCAAGGCGCAGGTTACACTCGTCTTACCCACTCCGCTGTCAGTTCCGGCGATAAAATAGTTCTGCATCATATTTACTCGGGAATCGAGAGACGGATTTCATCCAGCCCCCATTCATTGCTGCCGTCCACATAGCGAATCTCCACCCACAGCCATACCAGAATCGCAATCAGCAGGCAAATGAGCTTGGGCTTCCAGTTCTCAATGAGTCGCGACTTCAGGCTGCGATGCTCAGGGTTTAACAGGTGACGAATTTTGCTCAGTAGAGACATGGCTGTAAATCAGTTCAGTTAATCGGGAGGCAAGCATCTGCACGGAAATATCGCGCTGCACCATATTACCCACTACCAGCGAGACGGAGCCCGTCTCCTCAGAAACGATGATGACCACGGCGTCGGAGGTCTCGGCCAGACCAATGCCGGCGCGGTGACGCAGCCCAAGGGAACGATCCTTCAGCTCGCGGTTCGACACAGGCAGAATACAGGCGGCGGCCACAATACGCTCATTGTTGATGATGACGGCGCCGTCATGCAGCATCGTCTTGGGCATGAAGATGGTACCTATCAGCTCGCGGCTGCAGGCGGCATCCAGCTCCGTGCCGGTCTTGGCAAACTCGGAAAGCTTGTTGTTGCGGCAAATGGCGATGAGGGCGCCGTAGCGCTTGCTCACCAGGAACGACACCGAGTCGCAAATGCAGGAGATGAAATCGGAGTTCTGCTCGCGCTGCAAGAGGTTGCCAAACAAGCGGTGCGCGCCCAACCTGGCCAGCCCCGAACGCAGCTCCGGCTGGAAGAGAATGAGCAGAATAATCAGCAAGGTGCCCGGCCCCAGGAAGGAGCCGGCAATCTGTTGCAGTACCGCAGCATGCGTCAGTTCCAACAGCACACCACCCAATACCACAATCAATACCAGGCCGCCCAGAATGGCCGCCGCACGAGAGTCCTTGAATGTGCGGTAAATCTGGTACAACACCAGCCAGATAACCAGAATCTCAAATACAGCTCTCAATACGTACAGGACGTCCATGGCCGCCATCTTACTCTTTTTTCAACACCATTGCAAGCATAATCGCGTAGCCATCAATCAACGAGACGCGGGTTTCGTGCCGCTGTAGGGCTGCGCCTCCGGGGAACAGAGATCGAGCTTCGCATCATAAAACGGCGTACTGATGCCGAACATGCCCAGCAGCGTATGGAAGATATGCTCATGCCCTACCGTCATCGCCGCATGAGCGCGCAGTTGGGCAAGCGACTGGGCGAAGTGCGGGTGCTGAGCATCGAACTCCGGCGAAGTCAGCACAAACATACCTACGCGGCAGCCATCCGTCTCGTGGTAAGAGAACTTGCTCTCGCCCAGAGCAGCGCGCCCCCAGATGCCATCATGCCCCAGGTATTCGCCGTGGTCGCTGACATAGACGTAGATAAAGGGGCGACCTTTCAGCATTTCGCACACACGGCGCACATATTCATCCGTATAATGAATCGTGTTATCGTAGGCATTATTCACCTCCACTGCCTGCGAGGCCGGATTCTCGAACTTGTGCACCGTTGGCGTAAACGGCGGATTCTCGTGGTTGTAATGATAGAACGGAGTGTGGCTTCCTTCATTATTCACAAACAGCACCAGGTTGTCACCGGCAGCGGATTGTTTCAGAACGGACTCTATCTGCGGCAACGCGGTCCAGGGACTACCGGGGGCATTAAAGCGATCCCGGGAGCAATGCGTCAGCAGGCGTACCACTCGGTCATATTTGAGCTGCTGTCCCACGCGGCGGCCAAAGAACGAATACACGCTAAAGCCATTCGCTTTGAAGAGCTCCAGCACGGACCCCGTCGTCGGTTTCATAGCTGGGTCTGTTTCATATATCCAGCGGCGGGCATCCGTCAGAATCGCAATCTGCGCCTGGCAAGTATCCTGAGCTGCGGAGATACAATCTGTAAAGTTGATGAGCGATGTCTGCTGACGCAGCCAGGGGGTGGTATCGCGTTCATAGCCATTCAGGCTCATGCGGTCAGCACGCACACTCTCGCCAATGTGGAGCACCAGCACCACCCCTTCTCCGCCCCGGAGGGTCGAGATAGCACTCGGTTGCAACGCCGGTGACGTAAGGCTCTCCACCTGGCGCACCGTTGCCTGATTATGGCACACCGCCTCATGAGCAGCACTGCCCAGCTCGGCGGCGGCCAGCGTAGGCCAGTAAAAATCATCATCGCGGTGGTGGCTCGGTATCGCGGCGCCCAATACCAATGAAATGGCGCAGAACAAACACCCCGCATTCGTCAGCGAGAGCATCGACTTTGCACGGCGCATCAGCCACACCTGCGCCACCCCCATCAGGCTCACCGCCAGTACGGCCACAATGAAATACAGCAGATTGTTCCCGCTCAGGTAGGCCGCAAGTTCCTCGCCGGAGGCCTCCATGCTCTCAGCCAGTACCAGCGAATTGATACGCGTGCCGTATTGCTCGTACGACACAATCTGCGCAATCTGAAAAAAGAGGAACGGCAGCCAAAGCAACAGCGCCGCATAGCGCAGCAGTACCCACAGCAGGCACAGCACACCCATGCACATGAAGATGGAAACAGGTAGCTGTCCTAAGGCATTGAACGCGCCTATATTGCAGGAGCAATCATACACTGCCGCCAGCAGCGTGAGCAGCCAGAGCCAGGGAGCCGGGGGCAAAAACTGTTGCTGGCGCTTGCGAGCCACCACGAGCCCCAAGGCCAGCAACAGAAGAAATATCAACAAGACCCACCAGGTCGGCATATCGAACGGGGCTTTCCACTGGCTGAGCGCTCCACACGCCAGTCCCAGCGGCAGCAACAGTACGAGCACAAAATAGGCCCAGTATCCCTTCAGTATGCCCTTCATGGTGGCTCAGGTAAGGATAAGCGGCATCAGTGCTTGCCGCACTTGCACTCATGGCCTTCGCCATGACCGCCGCAGCACTCGCCATCACCGTGGCCACCGCAGCATTCGTCCTCGCTCTTGCCACAGCAGCACTCGTGCTCACCGCCTTCGTGCTTCTTGCAATCGCTCTCGCAGTCGTCGCAGTTGCCACTGCAACCACCGCCACAGGAGCAGCTCACCTGCTGGGTCATAGCAGCAGCCACCTCTTCATCCGTGGGGGCGCTGCCCTTCTCGATAGCAATGCACAGGTACTGGTTCACAACAGCCAGCAGTTCATCCAGCTCCTGACGAGCCTCCAGGAAGCCCTTGCAGATGGGGTTGTCAATCACGTCCTGACGCAGACCGTCGAAGGTGCTGATTTCCTCCTCCGAGGGGGGCATACCCTCCATGTGCTTATTGCGGAGCTTCTCACCGTACTCGTTCACCTTGCGGAACAGGTCGGTGGCCTCGGGGTTCTGATAGAAAAGACCAATACGGGCTTTGGCAGATACCACCTTCTGGCTCTGGGCAAAAGCATTGGCCAGCTCGGTGGTGATTTTCACTAATTCCGGTGTGAGGGAGGTATTTGACATAACACGCGTATTGTACCACAGTTCCGCATGCCTCGCAACTGTATACTGTGTCGTACTGAATCTACAATTTACTATCTACAATCTACAAAGTATCACATTATCCACGGCTACCAAGCCGTTTTTCACCATTCCCCGCAAGGGGATTTTTTCACCACTCGCGCAGCGAGTTTTTCACCACGCCCGACAGGGCGTTCTTCACCGTGAGGCGAAGCCGAACTTATGCCAGGCGAGCAACGCTCGCTCCCCAACTGCCCGCGCCAGCGGGCAATCGCGTTCATGCCCCCGCATGAATCTCGTTGAGTCGCAGACTCAATCTCACTACGGGCACCGCCCGTAATCTCGTTTTCCCTATCCTCCTGTCAACGCCTATGCCGCACACACAAGTGCGGGCTCTTAAATTCCGTGGACGAACGCCCGGTGATTAAAATATGAGCTTTTAGAAGCACCCTAAACATGAAAAAAAATCCCGCCCATCAGCACTAGGCCAAGGACGGGTGCGCAATGCGGGGCTTGGTTACCCCGCTTGAAATTGTAGCATCTTACTTGCGACGACGGCGAGCTGACAAGCCAGCCAAAGCCAGCAGAGAAAGCGTAGCCGTGGTGGGCTCGGGAACAGTAGTTGAAAGTTCCTTAATAGTCATCTCTCGGCTAACGTTGTTTGTTCCAATTACAGTTACGACCATATCGTCACCATAATCCACATTATATTCACCTAGAGAATAATTGACAAAAAAGTTCTTCTTATTGATAACAGTACTGTCCGTCAAATTTCCATCATACAATAACACAATTTTTCCACCCTCGAATATCAGACTGTTGCCCTGCATGTCGATGCTTGCATCCATGGTGAAAACTATTTCACTATAAAAATACGACTCCAACGAACCAGTCATCGCAACAGAACCATTAACCTTCAATGAACTTAAAGTATCCAAATACTTATCATCTTCATACCACATGCCGAGACACACGTCACCCATTGAGCTATTATCTTGCGCAATAAACTCACCATCCAGAACAGTTGTTATACTGTCAATGGTGCCATAATTGTTAAAACTGCCTTTAGTGATAACATCAAGCAAATTATCACCCATGGCGGCCTCATTTTCCTCATCGGACAAATTCTCATCCCAGTCAGCGCCAGTATTGGGAGTAGCATCTGTAATTGTTCCGTAATTAACAACAGTAGCACCATTTTCAACTATAAGGTACCCCATACTAGACAATCCTTCATTTTTCATTGAAGCTCCCTGACCATCAATGGTAATAAGACCGGACTTCATTGATGATAATGTACCAATATCGAGTTTGGAACCGTTAGCAAAGACAGCGGTATTTTTAAACTCTAAAGAGCCACCATCTGTAGCAGAGACATTACTTCCGATAAAATCAGTAAATGTATCTTCTACAGAATGGGAAAAAATAGCAGTATTTTCACCAGACGCTACAATATTTTTTTGTGTAAAT
>JAFOZZ010000151.1 GCA_017390945.1 Akkermansia sp. | reverse complement strand
GCTACTCGAACCACGATGTGGATATTGTGCTTGCAGAGGTGTGCGTGCAGGGCAATCACATCACCATGAATGGGCGCGATTGTGATTTCGCGGCTCTGCAGGAGAGCGTGAACCGCGCGTTGGAAATGGGTGACGGTTTCCTGCGTCTGGTGCAGGGGCGTAAGAGCCAGCTGCTCGGTACGCGCCTGACCTGCCCTCAGTGCGGCGAAAGCTACGCAGAGCCGGAGCCCTCCACCTTCTCCTTCAACTCGCCGCATGGGTGGTGCCCGCACTGCTACGGCCATGGACGCGTGGCTCAGGTGGGTGGCAGCCGCAAGGATGATGAAAAGCTCAGTGAGCTGGAGCGCGAGCTGCGCTACGACCGCGAGGTGGAGAAAGCCGCCGCCAAGGATGACACCGTGACTCGTCCCTGTCCGGTCTGCCAGGGGCAGCGCCTGAATCCTTTTGCACTCGGTGTGACGCTTTTCGGCAAGAATATCGCGGAAGTGGGGCGCTTGGATGCTGTGAGTGCCTTGGAGCTGGTGGATAGTTGGCATTTTGAAGGCCGCGAGGCGGACATCGCCCGCAATGTGGTGGCGGAGATTGCACCGCGCCTGCGCTTCTTGCAGCGGGTGGGGCTGGGCTACTTGTCGCTGGATCGCTCGGCAACCACGCTTTCCGGTGGCGAGACGCAGCGCATTCGCCTGGCGGCACAGCTGGGCTCGGAGCTGCGCGGCGTGCTTTACGTGCTGGATGAGCCTACCATTGGTCTGCACCCACGTGACAACGAACGCTTGCTCTCGACCTTGTCCGACCTGAAACAACGTGGCAATACGCTGCTGGTGGTGGAGCACGATGAGGACACCATGCGCCGCGCCGACCATATCATTGACCTGGGACCGGGTGCCGGTGTGCATGGCGGTGAAATCGTGGCGCAGGGTAGTTTTGCGGAGGTCGCGGCCAATCCGGAGTCCGTGACAGGGCGTGCGCTGGCGGAATCCCGCTCGCATCCCTACTGCGGTAAGTGGCTGCCGGTGAAGGATGCCGAGTGGCTGGAGCTGACAGGGGGCAGTCTGCATAATTTGAAGGATGTGCACCTGCGTATCCCCCGCGCTCGCTTCACGGTCGTGACGGGTTCCTCCGGTGCGGGCAAGACGTCCCTTATCACGGGCACGCTGGCACCTGCTGTGCAGCATGCGCTTGGTGGCAGCATCAGCCCGGAGCAGCGTGCCACCTGGAAAAACTCCCGCGGGCTGGACAGCGTGCGCGCGCTGTACCGTGTGGATCAGTCGCCGCTGGGCAAGACGCCGCGCTCGACTCCCGCTACCTACATCGGCATTTTCGATGAGATTCGTAAGCTGTTCGCGCAGAGTGCGGATGCCCGCAGGCTGGGCTTCGATGCCGGTCGCTTCTCGTTCAATACAGCTGCCGGTCACTGCGAGAGCTGCAAGGGTACAGGCTACCAGCGCCAGGAGATGGATTTCCTGCCGCCTTGTACAGTGCCATGCGAGACCTGCCGCGGCGCTCGCTACAATTCGCGTACCTTGCAGGTGCGCTACAAGGGCAAGACGATTGCGGAAGTGCTCGATATGAACATGGAGGACGCGGCGGAGTTCTTCGCCTCGCAGCCCCGCTTGTCCGAACCGCTGAAGCTGCTGTGCGAGACCGGTCTGGGGTATCTGACGCTCGGTCAGGCCAGCAATACGCTTTCCGGCGGTGAGGCGCAGCGCATCAAACTGGTGGCGGAGCTCATTAAGGGGCGCCGTGCCGCACTGACAGCCATTCGTCGCGGGCGTGCGCTGCCGCAGGACCTTTACCTCATCGAGGAGCCGACTATTGGCCTGCACCCGCATGATGTGCGTCTGCTGGTCGGTGTGCTGCGCCGCCTGGTGGAGATGGGCAACACGGTGGTTGTCATTGAGCATAATCTGGAGCTCATTTGTGAGGCCGACTACGTCATCGATGTTGGCCCCGGTGCCGGAGCCGATGGCGGCAGCATCGTAGCGGAAGGCACAGTGAAGCAGGTGGCACGCCACAAGAATAGCATCACGGCTCCCTTTATCCGCGCAGAGCTGGAGAAGTAAGGTAACACTCGAAGCAAAGCTGGAAAAAAACAAATCGAACCCAGGGAACCTGTGGCGACAGAGACGGTGGCCACACGATTAGCCGTTGCTTTTCTGCCTTTAAACATCAAACATTAAAAATCCAAAATCTCCCTCTGTCGTCCCTGCGGGACTCTCGAATTCCGCGGGCGTTCCGCCCGCCGAGCTTTTCACTGCCCAGCACCAGCTGGGCAATCTCGTTCATGCGCCAGCATGAATCTCGTTGTGCCGCTCAGGCACAATCTCGCTGCGGCGATGAGCCGCAATCTCGTCCTCCCAAGCTGTCCGCGACAGCGGACAATTTCACTGCAAAGTTCGGCTGTCGCCTCACGGTGAAAAACGGCGTTGCCGTGGTGAAAAACTCGCTACGCTCGTGGTGAAAAATTGCTCTTGCGAGCAATGGTGAAAAACGGCTTTACAAGCCGTGGATACATTTCACCGGCTCGCGTAGCGGAGCCGAATTCAGCCTGCGGTGACAGGGACGGTTACTCTATTGGCAGTTGCGTATTGTTCAGACGCGTAATGTAAATTCTTGAACACAAAGGCCCCGAACGTGAAGTTCGGAGCCTTTTGTTCAGAAATGGTGTTAGCGCTATCAGAACTTGTACTGGTCGCCGTAGCCGTAGTGCTCGGCAATGTAGTCCACGTCCTTGTCGCCGCGGCCGGAGCAGTTGGCCAGGATGGCACCGGTGCCCATCTCGCGAGCCTTGCGCATGGCAAAGGCGATGGCGTGGGAGCTCTCCAGCGCGGGGATGATACCCTCGTAGCGGCTCAGCTTGAAGAAGGCGTCCACTGCCTCCTCGTCGCTCACGGAATCGTACTTCACGCGGCCGATGTCGCGCAGGTAGGCGTGCTCCGGACCCACGGAGGGGTAGTCCAGACCACTGGCGATGGAGTATACGGGGGCGGGCTCGCCGTCTTCACCCTTGAGCATGATGCTGTTGAAGCCGTGCATGATGCCTTCCTCGCCGAACTTCATGGAGGCGGCGTGGTCGCCCAGTGTCTCGCCCTTGCCCATGGGCTCTACGCCGTAGATGTCCACCGGGTCATCGAGGAAAGCAGGGAACATACCCATAGCATTGGAGCCACCACCCACGCAGGCGCACACCACATCCGGCAGAATGCCGGTCATGTCGAGGAACTGTTCGCGGGCCTCGCTGCCAATGACCATCTGGAAGTCGCGCACCATCATGGGGAAGGGGTGCGGCCCCAGCACGGAACCGATGCAGTAGATAGCAGTCTTGTAGTCGCGCAGGTAGGCCTCGAATGCGCTGTCCACAGCCTCCTTCAGCGTCTTCAGACCGTGCTTCACGCATACCACGTTGGCACCCAGCATCTTCATGCGGGTGACGTTGGGCGCCTGCTTAGCGATGTCGACCTCGCCCATGTGGATTTCGCACTCCAGGCCGAAGTAGGCAGCCGCTGTGGCCAGAGCCACACCATGCTGACCGGCGCCAGTCTCGGCAATAATCTTCTTCTTGCCCATGAACTTGGCCAGCAGACCTTCACCCATGCAGTGATTGAGCTTGTGGGCACCCGTGTGGTTCAGATCCTCGCGCTTCAGGTAAATCTGGGCGCCGCCGTTGAGGCGGGAAAGGCGCTCGCAGTGGTACACCGGTGTGGGGCGTCCCTGGAACTGCTTGCGGATGCGGCGCAGCTCGTTAATGAATTGTGCCGAGTGACAAATGCTGTTGTATGCCTCAGTAATTTCCTTGAAAGCGGGCTCGAGCTCAGCGGGCAGATAGGCACCGCCGAAGCGACCGTAAAAACCGTTCTTATCCGGGTGGTGCCGGAGGTATGTTCTGAAATCCATGGTCTGAAAAAGATTGACAGTGCGGAGATATTATCTCATTGCGTTTACCGTGACAAGCGAAAATCATGTCGGCATGGCGCGATGGCTTAACTTTTTTGGCCGGTGGCGCATTCACTGCTTGAAAAACGCTGTGGATTGGGTAAAATATCCGCGTCCATGAAGCATTATCCACTCCTTACAGCCAGTACGGCGATTCTGCTCGGCCTCCCTGTGCCCGCAGAGGCCGCTGCCGTGGCGCCTGTAAAGGAGGATACTACGCCGCAGAGCGAGCCCGTGCCTGTCAGCCCTGGCCGTGAGCTGCTGCGCGTGACGAATGACATGTGGTTCCTGCTGGCTGGTGTGGCCGACCTCAAATCGGCGGATGCCGCAGCTCCCCGCTTCAGCGCTTTGGTAGGCGAGGCGAGCAAAATTGGTGATGCTCTGCTGGGTGATGATGGCCAGGGTCAGGATCTGGAGGCTCTGGAAATGCTGCATTACCACATCGCGGAGGCGCTGGAGGCGCTCAACGACGAGTTCCGCAGCCTTTGCCGCGCTCGTTGCTATGGTTCCGCAGGGCTCATCAAAGCCTTTCACAAGTCGGTAGATGCCGGTATGTTCGATGGCGAGCTGGTGGCTGAGCTGGAGATGCCCAAGCCCCCGATGACAGAGCCGGAGTCCCGCCGCGAAATTGTGCGCCTGAAGCGCCTGGTGGAGCCCGACCGCGTGCTGCTGGAGCTCTTGCAGAGTGTGCAGGATGCCAAGAGCGCGGATTTGGTAGTGGGCCGCCTGCAGACCCTTTCGACGAACCTGCAAACCCTGCTGCCGGAGGCGGCCGTGGTGAACCGCGATTTCTCTGCGTCTACCGCCAGACGAGCCCGCGAAGCCTATGAGCCTGTGGCCAGCTTGCTGTGGGGGATTCGCAGTGAGATTGTGCGTATAGCCGGGCTGCCGGGCTATGATGGCGCCTCGTACGACCGTTTTTCTGATGCGCTCGACTCTGTGTATGAGGGGCTGGGCGATACGCATACCGCCTGGTTCGATGACGTGTTCGATGCCTCGTTCCGCTCGGACCTCGATGAGGCTCTGCACGAGAATGCAACAACTTCAAATTAAACAAATACAAACAATTACGCACCATGCCTGTTTCTGATTATCTGGTGACTATCGGTCTGGAGGTTCACTGCCAGATTAAGACTGCAACGAAAATGTTCTGCTCGTGCAAGGCCGGTTTCGGCTACGAGCCCAACACCAACGTGTGCCCCACCTGTTTGGGTATGCCCGGTGCGTTGCCGGTGCTCAACAAGTTCGCTATCGAGCGTACCGTGCTGACGGGCCTGATGCTGGGCTGCTCCATGCCCCCGGTTTCCAAGTGGGATCGTAAGAACTACTTCTATGCCGATATGCCCAAGAACTACCAGACCAGCCAGCTCGACCTGCCGCTCTGCATTGGCGGTGAGGTGCCGCTGTACTCCTGGGCATTCCCGGCGGATAGCAAGGTAAGCGCCGAGGGCGCTGTGGTGCGTACTGTGAAGCTCGACCACATTCACCTGGAGGAGGATGCTGCCAAGCTTACCCACTATGGTTCTTATTCTCTGGTGGACTACAACCGTGGCGGCACGCCGCTCATGGAGATTGTGTCCGCTCCCGACCTGACCAGCCCGGACGAAACTTACGCCTACCTGAAGAGCTTGCAGCAGATACTCATCTGCGGCGGTATTTCCGATGCCGATATGGAGAAGGGACAGATGCGCTGCGATGTGAACGTGTCGCTGCGTCCCAAGGGACAGAAGGAGCTGGGTGCCAAGATTGAGATGAAGAACATTAACTCCATGTCCGCCGCTCGCCGCGCCCTGATTTACGAAATCCGTCGCCAGGCCGATGAGCTCGACCGCGGTATCGTGCAGGTGCAGTCCACACGCCGCTGGGACGACGACCTGGGCGAAAGCATTGTGATGCGCACCAAGGAGAACGCCCACGACTACCGCTACCACACCTGTCCGGACCTCATCCCGGTACACACGGCTGAGTACGTGGAGAAGATGCAGCAGGAGCTGCCCGAACTGCCGGATGCCCGCCAGCGCCGCCTGATGGAGCAGTATGGTCTGCCGGTGGCCGATGCCAATACGCTGGTGGCCGATGCTCAGCTGTGTGCCTACTTCGAGACTGCCGCTGCCGCCACCAAGGCTCCGCGCAAGGTGGCAAACTGGCTGATTAACATCTTCCCCTCCGTGCTCGCGGAGAAGGAGTGCGAGATTGAGACCTGCCCGGTGCAGCCCGCTACGCTTGCCGGTCTGGTGGACGTGGTGGAGGAGGGTATTTGCTCCGTTAGCCAGGCTCGTGAGGTGCTGGAGGTGCTGTGGAATAACCCGGAGCAGACAGCTGCCGCCGCTGCCGCCAGCCTGGGCTACAAGAAAGCCGACAGCGGCGCTCTGGAGGCTCTGGTGGAGAAGGTTATTGCCGAGAATCCCGACAAGGTGGCTCTCGTGAAGGGGGGCAACATGAAGCTCATCAATGCCCTGACCGGCCAGGTGATGAAGAACAGCAATCCCAAGCCGAATCCCAAGCTCGTCACGGAGATTCTTATGGCGAAGCTGGAACTGTCGTAGTTATCTACAATCTACAATTGACAATCTACAAAGTTTTAAGTTTGGCGGGCATTCGCCCGCTGGGGATGGCTAAGCTATGCAACGGATTGAGCCCCGCGCCTTAAAGCGCGGGCGCATGCCCGCCGAACTTGAGAGCCCAGAGGGCGACAGCTAGTAGCGCGGGGTGGAGCCGCGTTAGCGGCGGAACCCCGGGTAGGCAATATAAAATAATGATGAACCCCGTCAGGGGTGACAGCCGAGGAGGCGTGAAGGCTTTTTATATTAAATGGGCATTATTTGCTTTGTTATAACGTTGCGCTTGCTCTGTAAGGCTGCCACCCCTAACGGGGTTCTGTTTTATATTGCATGCATTGCAGGGGTTCCGCAGCTATGCTGCTCTACCACCTGCCTACTTGCTACCGCCCGCGTAGCGGGCTCTTAAATTTCGCGGGCGTATGCCCGCCTAGTTCAATACTTTGTAAATTGTAAATAGTAGATTGTATATTCCATCCCATGTATCTCCTATTCGACTGCAATAATTTCTTTGCCAGCTGCGAGCAGGTGTTCCGTCCGGATTGGCGGCGCCGCCCGCTCGTCGTGCTGTCGAATAATGATGGCTGCGTGGTGTCGCGCAGCGCGGAGGCTAAGGCAATGGGCATTGCCATGGGCGAGCCGTATTTTCAGTGCAAAGCTCGCCTTGAAGTCGCGAATGCCGTGGTGTGCTCGGCAAACTTTTCGCTGTATGCGGATTTATCCGACCGTATCATGCAGCTGCTGGAGGCCGCCTTGCCCGAGGTGCAGCAGTATAGTATTGATGAAGCATTTGCCCGCGTGGATGACAAGCGGGATTGGGTGCCGTTCTGCCGTGAGCTCCGTGAGTCGATTCGACGTGGTACGGGGGTGACCGTCAGTGTGGGGCTGGCGCCTACGCGTACCCTCTGCAAGCTGGCTAACGAGACGGCGAAGCATCGCCCGGCGTTGGGGGGCGTGATGGCGCTGCGAAGCCCCGAGGATTGGCAGCCGCTGCTGGAGGAGACTCCCGTAGGCGATGTGTGGGGTGTGGGGCGCCGCCTGGCACCGCGCATGCATGCACTGGGTATACGTACTGCGGCAGGGCTGGCTGCCAGTGGCTTGCACTATCTGCGCAAGCATTTCGGCGTGCACGGCGAGCGCCTGGCGCTGGAGTTGCAGGGTACCTCGTGTCTGGATGACGCCTCGCCCGCCGAGCGTCAGCAGATTATGGTATCGCGCTCCTTGCGTGAGGATGTGCGAGATTTCGACACGCTACGCGAGGCTCTCTGCCGTTTCGTGGAGAAAGCGGGGCGAACGTTGCGCGCGGAGGGGATGATGTGTTCTGCGCTCTATGTGGTGCTGCGGACATCGCGGTTTCGTGAGGCCGCAAACCTTTATGCTGCGAATCAGGGCGTGCAGCTGCCGTGCCCCACGGATGATACTCGCGAGTTGACGCGCGCCGCTACAGCGTTGCTGGAGAATCTCTATCGCGCTGGCTTTGAATATAAAAAGATAGGTGTGCTCCTTGCAGGCTTGCAAAAGGCGGAGCAGGTGCAACCTACGTTCGACCACCCGAATGTAGCCCCCAACAAATTGATGGCTGTATTGGATAAATTGCAGCAGGCTGGCCATCGTATTCACTTCGCTAATCAAGGCGCACAGGAGCCCTGGCACCGCTCCTTTGCTACGCGGGCATACACAACCCGCTGGGAGGATATTCCGGAGACCTCGCCTCGGCTTTAAGACGGGTGTTTACAAATCCGAATCTGGTGGTGGAGTGGCAGGGGCGCCTGATTTCAACAGGTGGTCGTATACGCGTTTCATTCCTGCTTGCGAAGCTGCTTTTAATGCTCTGTATCCCATGGTCGGCATGTCGCCTCCGTACTGCATGAGCAAGTCGATGGCTTCGATTATCCTTGCTTCATCTTTTGGGCGAGCCCAGATAAAGAGTTCGTTAAGAGCTGAGTTGCCGTATTCATCGGCCGGATGGCAACGGAGCCCGGCTTCTCCGAGGGTACGTATGACTTCGATGTTCTGTCGGAGGGCTGCGCGGGTAAAAAGGCAACGCATGGCGGGACGGACACCGGCTTGCAGCAGGTAGCGCAGGGCGTCCAGGGAATCGGCATTGTTAAAGAAATTAATCTGATCCAGCGCATTTTCACCAATGTTGTTAGTGTGGTGAATATCGACGCCTTCATCTGTCAGGAGTCGGAGCAATGGTTGGGATTCTGCGCTTGCTGCGTGCAGGAATGGAGTATTGCCTGCGGCATCTGGGGTATCCGGGGCGACACCGGCTGCCAGTAAGAGTTCTACTCCTTTTGTGTTGCCTGAGTGGGCTGCAATGTGCAGCGGTGAGAGTTTGTCTTCGCCGTGCCCACTTCCGTATCGGCTGACGATAGAGGCTTCTTCTGAGGCACAGGTGAGCAGGTGCGTTTGAGCTCCGGCATTAAGTAGCTGGCTGACGATATTATTACGATGCTCCAGTGCCGCCCAGTGCAGGGCTGTCATGCCTACTATGTCCTGCGCATTTATTTCAGCACCAGCGGCGAGCAGTAGATTCACGGTGTCGCTGTCATCGCTGCGAGCAGCTTCGCTCAGCGGGGTGAGTTTTCTGTAGCTTGACGGCATGTTGGGATTCGCTCCGGCATCGAGCAGGGCTTTTACGAGTTCGTTCTGCCCCTTGTATGCGCTAACGTGGAAACTGCCGCCGCACCAGCCATCGCATTCTCCCAAACTTTTGTTACCTATGGCTGCGTACAGAGGGGTGGTTTCACCATCAAACATGCAATTCGGGTTGGCTCCTGCTTTTAACAGCTCTTGTACGATGGGGAGATTGTGTTCTCTGGCTGCACAGAATAGCGCCATTTCGAGGCTTGCACCCTTGTGAATGAGTTGGTGAATGGCTGCTGAGTCGTTGGCTGCGCATGCTTCCAGCATGTAATCATACGTTTCAGTACACATGCGTTCTTCGCAGGCTACAGCCAGGCCTGTGGCGCAGAAAATGCTTAAAAATAGGGTGTTGTTCATTTCCTTTTACCTTGTGAGGATAGTAATTCTTGCCATAAATAGGAAAATCATTTCTTTCCGTTCAGGTATAGCGGCTGGTGCAGCTTGTGGCTGCGAGTAGTTTTGACGCTGTACAGCTCCAAGCGGAATTGATGCTGCGGGGTGAGGGCGTTGTTGGTGATGATGAGGCTTTCTTCGACTTCATCGATTACCTTGTCTTTCAAAATGCGCTCTTCTGTGCCATCCGGGGTGATGATGATAATGGCTCGAATAGCATCCAGTAGCCCGCCTTCGGCCTCAATCCTGAGTTCGTTCGTGCTCTTTTCTAAATCGGAGGTTTGAGGAATGGGGGCGGGTATTTCGCTGTCGTCTATCGTGTCAAAATCGGCTTCCTCTTCATCCTCTTCCCAGTCATCCTGCTCCTCGTCATCGGTCTCTTCAACGGCCGCTCCTATGGTCAGAGATAGTGTGTAGCCTTCCAGCTTGCCCCATGCGTAATTATTGGCCGTGGGCTTCAGCGGGATGGTTGGGGTGATTGTTGTTTCTCCCTTTTCCAAGATGGTGAGGTTCAGCGTACCATCGAGCAGGAGTTGCATGGTGTCAGGCAGTTGACCGGAGATGAGCTCCCAGTACAGTGCGCTATCTGACAGCTGAATATTCTCCTCCGTGTTATCTTTTGTCGGCAGAAGTTCTTTGCCAGCTGCATCGCGCAGGCTGCCCTCGAAGTGAGCATTAATGAGGACTGGGGCGGAATCCTCCGTATCTTCCTCCCAATCAGACCATTCGTCATTTTCATTGACGGCGTATTGCTGAGCATCGCAAGGGGAATCGTTTTGCGGCTTGGTAATCTGGTACTTCGCAGCAAGCGTCAGGCACATGCCGGGAGTGGATTCCTCGTCATCAAAATCATCCGTATTCACCCAAGCAGGAAGGGCGGGAGTGAGTCTGGCTGAGGTGACGATAAAGTGCGGCACTTCCTCTGCTATAGCCAGGCAGGGAGACAGGGCGAGCAGGGCACAGCAAAGACGCGCTTTCATGGCGAGAGCAGCAGGCGCTTATTTCTTCTTGTACTTGGTACGAGCGTCGCGTTCCTGGCGAAGTTCTTCCAGCATCTCCTGTGGATTAGCAAACTCTGCCTTCAGGCGGCTGTTGGCGTGGCGGTGGCTTTCTTTGGGGAGGCAGTACTCGATGAATGTGAGATTAGCTTGGCGAATGGCCTCGATATCTTCCAAAGAATCAGCCTGCTCGCGCAGCTGCTGAATACGCTCGTTCAGCTTGTCGGCCAGTAGCTGCAGCAGGTCATTGCGGTGCGTGGCGGATACCGTGTCGATGGCTGCCAGGATGCTTTCGACGGCGGCATCGTGTTTCATGCCGCGCACCTGAGCGGTTACGCCCTGTACGGTAGCGAGGTCTTGTATCTCGGTGTGCATGCCCGTGGCGTTCTGCGGATCGAGGTCGGCAATCTGGCTACGCAGGTCGCTCATACCTTTGCGGAAGGCGCCGGGCATGTTCCAGTAAAATGTCTTGAGTGTCTGGGCTTTTGCTACACCGCTTTGTTCCTCAGCCTGTCGCAGGAGGGTGGCGTTGGTGTTGGCGAGGTCGAGTGCCTGAGCGACTGCGGTCAGCTCGGTACGGCCACCTGTGAAGCCACCGATGAGGTCGCCGCTTGGGCTGATAACCAGCACGGTGGGATAAGTAGTGATGTTGTAGCGCTTTACCAGCTCGTTGTTCTGGCGCAGTTGCTCTGCGTTCATTTTCGAGGTATTGCGGGGCAGGTCTACCTCCATGAGCACGAACTTATCTCTTGCGTAATCGTAAAAGGCAGGGGTGTCGAGCACCATGCGGCGCATGGTCATGCACCAGCCACACCAGTCAGAGCCGGTGAAGTCCAGTACGATGGATTTGTTCTCGGCCTTTGCCTGTGCCTGAGCTGCGGCAAAATCCGTATACCAGGCATCAGCTGCCAGTGCAGGAGCCACGATGGCTGCGATAGCGGCAAGAGTAAGGGGGAGCTTCATGGGGATTATTTGCTGTAAAGTACGGAGTCAAAACCCTCAAAGTGCTCCAGCATCTCACGCTTGGGGAAGAGTTCTTTGTAGGGCGGGAAGTAAGTGTCTGCCGGCCATTCACCGTGAACCTCGGACACATAGATGCCGCGCATGTACGGCAGCATGAGCGCATAGATTTGTGCACCACCGATTACCATCACCTCGCTGTCCATCAGTTCCAGCTGCTCCAGCTCGGCGATGTCGTGAATCACCGTGGCTCCCTCGGCCTGAAAATCTGCATCGCGGGTCAACACGATGTTCTGTCGGCCGGGCAGCGGACGCCCCAGGCTCTGCCATGTCTTGCGCCCCATCAGGATGGGGTGTCCCATGGTCAGGCGTTTGAAGAGTTTTAAATCTTCGCTCAGGCGCCAGGGCATGGTGTTGTTCAGGCCGATGGCCCGGTCTGCCGCCATGGCAACCACGCCGGTGTAGGTCAGGCTCATACGGAGATGGGGGCTTTGATGTGCGGGTGCGGGTCGTAGTCTTCCAGCGTGAAGTCCTCGTAATCGAAGCCATCAATCGCGGTGATTGCCGGATTGAGACGCATGGTGGGCAGGGGGCGCGGCTCACGGGTGAGCTGCAGGCGCGCCTGTTCCAGGTGATTCTTGTAGAGGTGCAGGTCGCCGAAGGTGTGCACAAACTCGCGTGCCTCGTAGCCGCATACCTGTGCCACCATCATGAGCAGCAGGGCATAGCTGGCGATGTTGAAGGGTACGCCGAGGAAGAGGTCGCAGCTGCGCTGGTAGAGTTGCAGGCTCAGGCCGTGCTTCTCTCCCTCCTTCTGTGCCGGAATGACGCAGAACTGGTACAGGCAGTGGCAGGGGGGCAGTGCCATGTTGTCCACCTCGGCCACATTCCAGGCGGTAACGATATGGCGGCGGCTCCACGGATTGTTCTTCAGGCCATCAATCAGCTTGGCAATCTGGTCGATGCTCCCGCCGTTGCCATCCGGCCATTGGCGCCACTGGCTGCCGTACACCGGCCCCAGGTCGCCGTTCTCATCGGCCCATTCATCCCAGATGCTCACGCCGTGCTCCTGGAGGTAGCGCACATTCGTGCTACCCTTCAGGAACCACAGCAGCTCGTAGATGATGGAGCGCAGGTGCAGCTTCTTGGTGGTGAGACAGGGGAATCCCTGGCGCAGGTCGAAGCGAGCCTGGCGGCCAAAGACACCGATAGTGCCGGTGCCCGTGCGGTCATCGCGCCCCACACCATTGGTGAGCACGTCGTCCAGCAGCTCTAAGTATTGTTTCATGGCCGGGTTTCTTGTTACAGGCCGAGAGCCTCGCGAATCTGCAGGGCATACTTCTCAGCGCGCTCTGCAAAGGTGAGCTCGGGGTTGCTGTACAGCACACCGCGGGATACATTGATGACGGGCGGAGCCACGCGGGTACCACCGGTCAGAGCGCTCAGGTCGCCGCCCTGGGCTCCCAGGCCGGGGATGAGCAGCGGGGCGTCCGGCAGCTCGGCCATTAGCTCAGCGCTGGCATTCGTCAACCCCATTACCATGCCGACCTCGGTAGCGGCACCTTCAGCGCGGGCTCGCTCTACCATGTCGCCTACCAGCTGGTATACCTTGCGGCCATCGGCCAGCACGCGGCGCTCGATGTCGGCAGAGCCGGCATTCGATGTCACAGCCAGCAGGTATACTGCCTTGCCTTCGTGGTGCAGGAAGGGCTCCAGAATATCGTAGCCCATGAAGGGGTTAAGGGTTACGGCATCCACCTGCATGCGGTCAAAGTAGGCCTGGGCGTAGTACTTCTGCGTTTCGCCGATATCGCCGCGCTTGGCATCCAGAATCACGGGGATGTCCTTCGGCATGTCGGGCAGCAACTCCTCCAGCACCTTGAGGCCGGGCAGCCCCATAGCCTCGAAGTAGGCGATATTCGGCTTGTAGGCAGCCGTGTAGGGGGCTGTCTCGGCTACTACCTTGCGCAGCCAGTCGGCGAGCTCGTTCATGTTGTCGGACTGCGGACGGGGGTCTAATCCTACGCAGAGGGCGGAGCGGGTGGCCTGAATGCGGGCCTGGAGTTTTTCGGTGAATTTCATGCTGTGGCTACAGTATCATATTTATGCGTAATTTGCAACCTTTTAGCGGTTGAAGTCGCGATTTTTTCTTGATATAGGGCGGTCTACTTGGTAGGATATGCGGGCAATGCTGTTTGAACGGGAACCACTCACGCCACAAGGGCGCAAGGAAGTGCTGATGCGCCTCTTCGGTGCTGCGGCCAGCCGTGGTGGCGACTGGGCGGTTGCAAATCATGTGCCGGTGGCTGTGTTGGAGGCTCATGGTGAGTTTGCTACGCATATTCGTTTCATCCTCGATGCCGCTCGTCATAACCGCTCGCTTTCCCGAGAGCAGCAGCGTTTGCTTCACAAAGCAGAGCGCTTGCTGGACGCTCTGCCGGATTCTATCATGCAAACTCTTCCTGCCGGCCCGGAGGACAACTGGCTACAGCTTTACCGCATGCTGGTAGATATGCATGGTCTGTTGGAGGATGCTCTGCCTGACCTCGATGCTGAGGAATACACCTCCATTGTGCAGAAGATGGTGCAGCTCTCCGAAGCTGTTGCAGCCAGTGCCGCGGTGGAGGTAAGTGCAGCCTCGATGTTTGCTTTGCTCCTCGTGCAGGTTCATCTTAATAAGTACGAGGCGCCCAAAAAACGCAGTGCGCCGCGCCGTCGCAAGCGTAAGAAGCCGGCTGCTAAGTCCTGAGCCTCGCCGTAAACTCCGTATTTTGTTAAAAAGATGGCTGCAACTGTCAGAAAAATGGCATGCAGCCACTTTTTCTGCTTTATTTGTGTGCAGGAGTGGTTATAATGTCCTCGTTCACAATTTTTTTATCATGAAAATCTGGCTTGACGGAAAGTTGGTTGATTCGAGCGAGGCTACGGTCTCGGTTTTCGATCACGGTGTACTGTATGGTGATGGTGTGTTCGAGGGGATTCGTTTTTACTCCGGTAAGGTATTCCGTCTGGAGGAGCACATTGTGCGCCTTTTTGACTCCATGCGCTACCTTGCTATTGATTGCCCTTGGAGCTTCGAGGAAGTCTGTGAGGCAACGAAGGAAACCGTGGCTGCCAATGGCATGGAGGATGGTTACATCCGCCTCGTGGTGACTCGCGGTAAGGGCGACCTGGGTCTTAATCCCCGCAATTGCCCCAAGCCCAGCATGTTCATTATCGTGCAGAACATCGCGCTCTATCCCGCCGAGATGTACGAGAACGGCCTGAGCATGATTACCTCCACCTTCCGCCGTCCGAACCCGGATATCCTTTGCCCGCAGGTGAAGAGCCTCAACTACCTGAATGGTATTTCCGCCAAGATGGAGGCTGTGGCTCAGGGCGCCGGTGAGGCTCTCATGCTCAACCAGCGCGGCAACGTGGCTGAGTGCACGGGCGACAATATCTTCATCATCCGAAATGGTGTGGTGATGACTCCCCCGCTGACTGAGGGCGCGCTGGGTGGTATTACCCGCCATGCCGTGTTCGATATCTGCGCTGAGCTCGGCATCCCCTGTGTGGAGAAGGTGATGAACCGCTTCGACGTGCTGAGCGCCGATGAGTGCTTCCTGACCGGTACTGCTGCCGAGGTTATTGCTGCTACCTCTCTGGATGGTCGCAAGATTGGCACTGGCGTTGCTGGTCCCATTACCGGCCGCATTCTGGCTCGCTTCCGCACGCTGGTTCGCGAGTAATAAGCGTTTTTATTACCGGCGGTGGAGTGGGGGCTTCACCGCCGGTTTTTCTCATACGGGTAGGATGAGGAACTACTCGGTTACTACCCAGATAGAATTCAGGTTTGCACAAGCCCTCAGCTTGTTTTATGTGACACAACTACACAAACAAAAGCATATAAACAAATGGAAACTCTTTACGAAGGTAAGTTTTTGACCATGGTGCGCAATGGTCGCTGGGAGTACTGCGAGCGTGTGAACAATACCGCAGCAGCGATGATATTTGCCTGTACCCCCGAGGACGAGGTGTTGCTGGTGGAGGAGTATCGCCCCCCTATTGGCTCGCAAAGCATTTGTTTCCCCGCCGGCTTGATTGGCGATTCGGGGCCGGAGAGCGGCGCTGTGGCTGCCAAACGTGAGTTGCTGGAGGAAACTGGCTATGAAGCAGCGGAGATGCGCTACCTGTTCACCGGCCCATCTTCCCCTGGGCTCACCTCGGAAACGGTGGCTTTCTACCTGGCCACAGGGCTGGTACAAAAATCGGCTGGTGGAGGTGTGGATGAGGAAAACATTATTGTTCACAAAGTGCCGATGGCCGGCATCGATGCATGGTTGACCGAGCAGATGGCTGCTGGAAAATCCATCGACCCTCGTGTCTACACAGGCCTCTACTTCCTGAAAACACATGCCTGATTACGTTACATACTATCTGCGTAAGCCGGGTGAGAAGCCCATGGGGCCTCTCACTGTGGATATTATTGAGGCTCTTGTGAAGGCAGGCGAGCTGTCGGCCGATTATGAATACTCGGAGTCGGAGCAGACGGACGAATGGCGTCCGCTGCGCGAGCTGCCGGTGCTGGCGAAGGCTTCTTTTGCTCCTGATGTTTTGCAGAACACCCCGCATGTGAAACCCGCTACCCACCTTGGCTGGAGTATCTTGCTGACGATTCTGGGCTTCTTTCCGATGGGGCTGATAGCCATTGTGAAATCCTTGAAGGTGGCGGAGCATTATGCCGCCGGTCGCTATGCGGAGGCTCGCCGAGCATCGGATGCGGTGCGCACCATTTGTCTGTGGAATGTTGCGCTGACGGTAATCGTTCTGTGTGGGATTTTTATTATGGTATAATAACGAATGAGTCCGTTTGATAGCAAGCCTGTGCATGAAGAGCCTCAGCCCCGTTTGGTGTTGACTGTAGCTC
>JAFOZZ010000150.1 GCA_017390945.1 Akkermansia sp. | reverse complement strand
GCAGATTCAGTCCATGGTGGCGGTTGAGCACGCCGTCGGCAACAGCATCCGCAATCTGGCACAGCCCGGTGAAGCCTTCTTCGACACCCTCACCCGCATCTGCCGTGAAAACGATGCAGCCAGTGAAGCTCTCGGCCAGTTCCTGAATCCCCGATACCCCTCCCAGCTGTTCGAAGCTGTGGGCGAAGGTCTGATTATCTTCGTTGTGCTCCTCTCCATCCGTCTGCTCTGGCGCAACGCCCCCGCCGGCATTTTCTCTGCACTCTTCGCCTTCATCTATGCTGCCGCCCGTATCACCTGCGAGTGCTATAAGGAACCCGATGCCGCCGTGTGGCACGGCATCACCCAGGGCCAGCTTTTGTCCATACTCATTGCCATTCTTGGCATTCCGTTCCTCATTCACGCCATCCTCCAGCTCCGGAAACAAAAAAATCTGTAATTTTATTAAAAAAAGACTTGCAATCCGTCTCAATTTTGTGTAAATTGTCGCCGCACACCGTCTACGCGGTCTGCAAAACAACAAATGGGTAGGTTCCCGAGCGGTCAAAGGGGGCAGACTGTAAATCTGCTATCGTACGATTTCGATGGTTCGAATCCATCCCTGCCCAGTTCCTATGCGGGAGTAGCTCAGTTGGTAGAGCAACACCTTGACATGGTGGAGGTCGTAGGTTCAAGTCCTATCTCTCGTACTCCCAGTTAATCAGAAAAGCCCCGATTCCTCAAGGAAATCGGGGCTTCCTGTTTTTTCTACTTGCCAATTTCAACATAAGGCGCTAAAATACGCGCGTGCAGAGTACGCAACCTGCGTGCTCCTGATAATTCCAACCAACAAAACAAGTACCATGCCTGTACCTACACAAGAACAGTACATCAAGATGCTCAACACGGCTAAGGAGAAGGGTTACGCCTATCCCGCCATCAATGTGACCACCATCGAGGTTATCAACGGTGCCCTCAAGGCTTTCGCTGAAGCCAAGTCCGACGGTATCATCCAGGTGTCCCTGGGTGGCGGCCAGTTCGCCTCCGGCACCGCTGTGAAGAGCTCCGCTATCGGCGCTATCGTGCTCGCTGAAGCCACCCATCGCCTTGCCGAGGAGTACAACGTGCTCGTGGCTCTGCACACCGACCACTGCCAGGCCGACAAGATCGACAGCTTCCTTCGTCCCCTCATCGCTGAGTCCAAGCGCCGCGTAGAGGCTGGTCTGAAGCCCCTGTTCAACTCCCACATGCTCGACGCCTCCGCCCTGCCCATGGCTGAGAACCTCAAGATTTCCCAGCAGATGCTCAAGGAGTGCGCTGAAGTGGGTATCGTTCTCGAAATTGAGATCGGCGTTGTGGGTGGCGAAGAGGACGGCGTTGACAACGGCGACGCCCCCAACGAGAAGCTCTACACCTCCCCCGAGGACATGCTCCTCACCTACGAGACCCTCAACGGCATCGGCACCTTCATGCTGGCCGCCACCTTCGGCAACGTGCACGGCGTGTACAAGCCGGGTGCTGTGAAGCTGGCTCCCAAGATTCTGCGCGACGGTCAGGAAGTGGTGAAGGCCAAGCACGGTGAGGACATGCTGCTCGTGTTCCACGGCGGTTCCGGTTCCGACCTCTGCGACATCCGCGAGGCTATCTCCTACGGCGTGGTGAAGATGAACATCGACACCGACACCCAGTACGCTTTCTCCAAGCCCATCGTTCTGCACATGTGCCAGAACATCGACGGCATGCTGAAAGTGGACGGCGAAGTGGGCAACAAGAAGGTCTACGACCCCCGCTCCTACCTCAAGAAGGGCGAGCAGGGCATCTGCGAGCGCCTTCAGGTGGCTTGCGCCGACCTCATGTCCGAAGGCAAGACCCTCTTCGGCCAGATCTAAGCCGCCGAGCTTACATTACTTCTTCAAAAAGCCCCCGCACCCGCGGGGGCTTTTTTATTGCAATCGCATTTCCGGCTCCAGACGAGAGCGCAGCAGAAGGGGCATTCTGGTTCCGCCCACGAAGTTTTAAGGATATGAACTAACAGATATGCTTGACAACCAGCGTATACATGCGTATCATAACACGCCCCTTACTCATTTTCACACCGTGAGCACTAACAACAAACAAGAACTCTGGACCTCCAATCTCGGAGCCGTGCTGGCCGTGGCCGGCAGCGCTATCGGCTTCGGTAATTTCCTGCGTTTTCCCGGGCTGGCAGCCCAGTACGGCGGCGGCGCATTCATGATTGCCTATTTCACGGCATTCCTGCTGCTGGGTATTCCCCTCAGCTGGGTAGAATGGGCCATTGGCCGCAAAGGCGGCAGCCTGGGAGCTCACTCATCAGCCTCAGCCTTCTTTGTGCTCTCCCGCCACAGCAAATGGAAATATGTGGGGCTGGCAGGTGTGCTCACTCCGCTGGCCATCACCATGTACTACATGACGCTGGAAGGCTGGACTCTGGGCTACGCCTGGCACACCATGATGGGCGACCTGAATTTTGCCACCAGTGCAGAATACGGTGATTTCTTCGGCAACTTCGTAGGCCTCAGCGAAAATGGCAGCGTATTCACTGGAACGAGCAGCATGCTCATCTTCTTTGCGATTGCCGTATTCAGCAGCTTCTGGCTTATCTACCGCGGGGTGAACAAAGGCATTGAGTGGTTCTGCAAATGGAGCATGCCGGTGCTGGTCATCATCGGTGTCATCATTCTGGTGCGCGTGCTCACCATGGGCACACCGGACGCCACTCACCCGGAACGCAATGTGAACGAGGGTCTGGGCTATATGTGGAACCCGAACAAGGTAATGCTGGTAGCCGGCGACAAGGAAGTGGACATGGTGCCCGCCTATGCAACCCCGGAGGAAAAAGCTGCCCAGATCGAACGACTGACTAAACAGTATCCTGACCAGGAGATTAAGGAGAAACCTATCACCCTGACCCAGGGTCTTATGAACCCGAACCTCTGGATCACCGCAGCCGGCCAGGTATTCTATTCGGTATCCATCGGTTTCGGTATCGTCTGTTCCTATGCGAGTTATGTAGACCGCCGCAAGGATATTGCCCTTTCCTCGCTCACGGCCAATGCGGCAAACGAAGTGGCTGAGGTAGGTCTGGCAGGCATGATGATTATCCCCTCGGCAGTAGCACTGCTCGGCGTAGTGGCAGCAGCCGGCACAAGCACCTTCGGACTGGGCTTCAACGTGCTGCCCCAGGTGTTTGCCAGCATGCCCGGCGGTCAGATTTTCGGCACGCTGTTCTTCGGTTTGCTTTCAATCGCTGCTATCACGAGCGCTATTTCGATTCTGCAGCCAGCCGTGGCATTCATCGAAGAATTC
>JAFOZZ010000149.1 GCA_017390945.1 Akkermansia sp. | reverse complement strand
TGAGGTTACGCGGCTGGCCGAGACACGGCGCGATGTACCACACGCCCTCGCGGGCGCTTACATGGAACTGGTCGCGCTCGGCATAGCGAGCCTCGGCAGAGGTGGGGGCCAGCGAGGCTCGCCCTAAGTCCATCTCCAGGCGAATGCTCACCGCACCGGCATCGCCCGTCAGGACAAGGGGGCGCAGCTGGGGTGCCACGGGCTCGGGCGCCGGGGCCGGCGCGGGAGCGGCAGGAGCCACGGGCTCAGCGGGTGCCGCGGGCGGAGGTACCGCCGCAGGTGTAGCAGCGGGCGGCAGGGAGGGGCTGGCGCCCTCGCGATCCAACTGCATGAGCGCCTTGTGCAACTCATCGCATGTAGGACGCGCGGCCACAGTGGGAGCCAGGCAGCGCTCCAGCATCTGCTCGAACTGCGCGGTTGCCTCCGGCGAGTTGCCCAGCTGCCCCATCAGCTTAATGGGGGCATGCATACCGCCACTTGTCACAGCAGCCTTATACGCGGCGGGGTCGCCCAGATAGGCGGCAAAGGGGTGAGCACCACCCAGCAATTCACCCAGAATGAGCGCCACAGTAAAGACATCCGACCCCATCTGCGGCACCTCACCGCGCAGGTGCTCGGGCGACATGTAGCCCGGTGTGCCGGTGTAGCCCTCCTTGTGCGGGCCAGTGGTCCAGGGGGCGGGTTGGTCGGCCAGGATGGAGCGGTCCATATCAATCATGCGCGGTATGAGCCCCAGGCGCGTACCGGGCTGAGGCAGCATCTGCACATTCTCGGGCTTCAGGTCGCAGTGCACCACGCGGGCATCATGCACCTTGCGCATGGCCACCAGGAACACCTTGGCTATGCCCTTGCGCTTCTCCCAGTCCGTATCATTGCGCTCCATCAGGCCGCGCAGGTCAAAGCCATCCTCAATAAACTCGAATGCCTGGTAGAAATAGTCATCCGGGCAGCGGCCGGGACGCGGATTCGCCACAAAGAGGTCATTGCACAGCAGGCAGTAGCGGCTGGCATCGCTGCTCTCCAGGCGGCGGTTTATCTCTGCCACGTAGTCCACATAAGCCACGTACCAGCTCACCTTGGGAGTGGGCGATTTGTAGTACTTCAGGAAAGCTTTGCGGTTCTCGTGGCTCAGGTCTGTCGTGGCAAGAGCCCAGGCCATGTTACCTTCATTCAGAACAGCTTCAATCCTGTACTGAGTTTTGGAACTGGTGATGATATTACCTACTTTGGGTGAGGGAGGCATGGGGAATTTGGAGGTACGAATTACGAGGGACGAGGTGCGAATTATGAGAGAACGGCGCGGTATCAGCTATCGCTGCCCATGGAGCTGCGGTGAGTTTCGGTCATGGTATCCTGGCCGAAGTGGGGCTTGGGGGCGTTGCTGCCGCCTTCGTAGGATTGGGATACGGACACGGACTTACCAATGGCTTCCAGCATACGGCTGAAATCCACACTCTGCAAGCCATCCTGCATGCTCTCCAGGTCGGTGTACTCGCAGCGGTCTGCCGCCGACAAGCGGTAGAATACATCGCTCTCCGGCGCCACGATGAAGAGCTTAATGCGCTTATCCATCGCCTTGGCTATGATGGCCTCCACCTGGGCAGCCTGCTCCTCGGCATCCACGCCGGTCTCCACCGGTTCATCGCTCAGCAGCACCACCACTCGGTGGCAGTCCGACGACGGGCGCCACGGGAAATCCATCGCCACGTCGAGCGCCAGCAGGTGCATCTCCTCGCCATCGGGCTGCACCCGGCTCAGCGCCGAGCGGAACTCCGACAGGTCGCGGGTAAAGAAGCCCGAGGCGTCGCGCTGGTGGTAAATCTTGTTGATGATGCTCACCACCCCCATGTGGGTGCTGGACATCTTGTGCACGCCGTCGCGCGTATCGCAGAATGCCAGGAAATCGAAGCGCACATCCCATGTGCACCCCTGCCCCTGCTCCGCAAGCCCCTCCAGCAGTTTACCAATGTTGCGCTGCACGGCCTCCAGGCAGGGCTGCATGGAGCCAGAGCTATCGATGCAGAACACGATATCGGCACAATTTCTTCCGGCCATTGTTCGGTGTCTCCTTTCTTACAGTTCGATATCAGCGGCGGCGGACTGGGACACGGACTTAGCCAGCATCTCAAGCGTCTTGGTGAAGTTCGCCTGGTCGCTAGTGAAGGAACGCAGCGCCTGCACGGCGGCATCCTTGGCGTCGGGGTCGGGTATCTCGATAGCCTCGTAGGTGCACTTATCGGTAGCCGACAGCTGGTAGTGGCACTCCATCTCGGGAGCAAAAATGGACAGGCGGATGCGCTCCTGCTGCAACAGCTGCACGATGTCGTCGAGCGAAGCGCCGGGAGCCGCTCCATTGGCAGCCATGTTCATATGGAAGGAGGCATCCGTCACTACGATAATGCAGCGGGCGGCCTCGCTGGCGTAGCGCCACTTGTCGTCCTGCGCGGCCTCGCCTCGGCCGGTCTTGCCGCGGTTCACCACCGCATACAGGGCATCCAACAGGGACTCCGGCTCATCGCCACCGCCCTCGGCCTTCAGGCTGCCCAGCTGAGCGCGCAGCACTTCGCTGTCGCGCGTAAAGGGATTCATAATCATCGCCTCGCGACCGCGCTCGGGCTCGTAGAAGAAATCGCGGAAGCCGCACACGCAGGCGCGCCAGTCATCCAGCATCACCCCGCCATTCGCATCCGGCTTGGCCAGCGTGTCGATGAAAGTCTGGATGTTGTTTTTGATATCCTCAATGCACGGCTGCATCGAGCCTGTTGCATCAATCAGAAAGCAGATATCCGCCACGCCCTTCACCTTGGTACGCGCAGCCGTCACAGTATTGTTTTGAGTGTCCATATCAGTGGGTTAAAATGAGGAGTTGTACTTGCCCACCTATATACCAGTTATCCCCCGCTGAGTCAAGCGAAAACGCTTGCAATGGATAAGGAGGAGTGAAACGCGTAATCTATCCGTCAATGGTACCCCAATACGCGTGGGAATAATGAGACAACTTGGAGAAAGGCTTCATTTATGAGCTGCGAGCCAGCGGCTCGCCTCACTTATAACCCCGCGCTTGTGCGGGCGGCAGAGCTCAGGCAGGGGGGGCCATCTACGCTAAAGCTTCCGCCTTCACTAAAGCTACGCCGAGACAAGGCGCCGAGACAAGGCGTCCGCTACTCCACTCCCGCTCATTGGCTTTAAACATGAAACATCAAAAATCAAAAATCAAAAATTAAACATCCCCAATTTAAGCCAGCCAGTTATACAGCATGACGCCCCAGTGGGCGATTATGGCCGCCGCAATACCGCCGATGGTATGAGCGAGGATAGCCTTACTGGTCAGGTGGCGGTAGCCCAGGGTATCGAGCATAGCGGTGTGGGTGCTCAGGTAGCCGCTCCAGCACATGCCAATGGCCGTGAATACGGCGATGGCGTTGCCATCTACCCAGCCGGACTGAATGAAATTGGGCACCAGCCCCAGTGCAGCGCCCACAGCTCCCAATGCCGTGATGGGGAATGCTATGAGGTGCGGGTCGCGAAAACCGAAGAGAAACTCGAACACCCCACCGCACATGGCGCCAACCTTGGGCAGA
The DNA here is from genome assembly GCA_017390945.1 of Akkermansia sp. Taxonomy (GTDB): domain Bacteria; phylum Verrucomicrobiota; class Verrucomicrobiia; order Verrucomicrobiales; family Akkermansiaceae; genus Akkermansia. The sequence goes on along the minus strand of JAFOZZ010000149.1, from coordinate 1,969 downwards.
AGCTCCACGCCCTCATATGCCGCACCAGTATAGCCACCATGAGCCGATGGGCCAAAGGTCAGCAACATGACGAAGGTGGAAATAACCAGCACGCCGGGAATAATGGCGAGCCCCACATCCACACCGGAGCGCCCGCCATCCAGCAGCGAATCCAGAATACGCTGGAACAGCGGCCGGGTATCGCGCACCTGCTCAGCCGCAGCCGGGGCGACATCCTCGCAGGCGGGCTCCTGGGCATACTCCGGCAGCTCGCGCAGAACGAAGCGCTGCATCAGGCGCGTGGACAGAATGCAACCGAACACCGCCCCGAAAAAGCCAATGAACGGCTCGGCATAAAAGCCCTGCCCTACCATGAACACAATCACCAGCATCCCCATACCAAAGGCAGTACCGAAGTTGGTAAGTGAGATAAACTGGTACTTCCGGAAGTAGGATTTGAACTGCTTATCCTGCGCCAGCGCAATGATAGCGGGGTTGTCGGACAGAAAGGTCAGCACCGCGCCCAGGGAAGCCACACCGGGCAGATTGAAAAGCGGGCGCATCAGCGGGCGCAGCAATTTTTCCAGCAGGCTTACCACGCCAAATTCCACGAACAGGCGGCCAAGAGCACCCGTAATCACGCAGATAGCCATGAGGTACAGCACTGTGTTGAGTAACAGGTCGTGCGCGGTCTTCATGATGGTGTTGAGCATCTGCGATGTACCCATGTGGGCGGCAAGATAAGCAAACAGCCCACACACCACCACCAGGCAAATGACACCCTGCGGTATATGGCTCATGAGTTTCCGAAACAAGGCTTTCATAACAACTCTAACACGGCTCTCCGACAATACTCTTTATACCATACACAACTCTGCCGCACAAGCTCAATGTGGGAGAAAAAGAGGAAAAAGTCTCTATTAACTGAGTAAACAAACGATATAAATAAAATTGTAGTACGCAAAAAATTGTCATTTACAAAATCAGATTAACCTTTTATAATACAAATATTATGAGTGGAATAGATTTTTTCTTATTAGTAGGTGCCGGTGTGCTTGTTTTAATTATCTACTATTGGATTGTAAGCGGTCTGGTAGATACATGCGCATTTGCTTGTAAATTATTAAACCGCATTATAACCTGGCCGTTCCGCGCCCTTGGCCGCCTCGTCTCCCCTCCAAAGAAGAACAAGACTCAGCACTTTCACTTTGAGGATAATGATATAGATATCCGCTTTTAGCATTGCTTCATATATGTATAAAAAAGGAGAGAGCCTGAAAACCCCATACTAATTCCTCAGAAAAAAATGAAAAACTCTCTCGTAACTGAGCGAATGTGGTACGACAAAAATTGGTATTTACAAAATTTGTTTAACCTTTTATAATACAAATGTTATGAGTTGGAGCGAGTTTCTTCTGGGTGGTATTCTGTATGTGATAGGCTTCTTCCTTGTTATTATTTTTTCGTTTTATATCACCAATATCTGTTGGTGTATTTTTGTAAAAACGGATAGATTAGCTAAAAAGACCTTTAGTTTTGGTTGGCAGATAATCACATGGCCATTTCGTCTTATGTGGAGCTTTCTGTTTTCACGTGATAAGAAAGATTAATTTGTAATCAATATAAATAAAAAAGGAGAGAGCCTGAAAGCTCTCTCCTTTTTCAGTCTATTTACAAACTAGCATTACGTCGCTTTATCAAATAAAGGATATGCCGGGATGCGAGTGATTCGCTTAAACGAAAAGCATTGAAGTTTATTAACGAATGAGCCTTTCTAGGTTCGTTCGTTTGGCAAATAATAAGTTTATCACCAGTCAATAGAAAAGCCTCCACCAAGGCATGCAGCATCAATCCTCCTTTGCTTCGCTTTATTTTCTCTCTCTTCCGCTTTCAATCTTTTCTGACGTCCGTATTTCATACTCAAATAACGCCACTTTAATACTTTTTCAAAATCAGCTGCAGAGATTTCACATTTTGGGAGCTGAAGCTT
>JAFOZZ010000148.1 GCA_017390945.1 Akkermansia sp. | reverse complement strand
GCTTATTGCGAAATCGCACATATCATTAGACCACACCTTACTGTACGATAAGGGCAAATCTAACGCAACAGATACGCAATGATTCAAGATATATCAATGACTGCCTCAGCAGAGGCGAGTGGGCGTGCCGGCGCACGTCGCAACAGCAAGTCTACCGCCACCGGGAAGATTCGTCTACTGGACGGTGCTGTAAAGATTGACGGTAAACTCCATTCCCTTAACCCCGGGGTGCAAATTTGGAAGCGTCGCGGTGTCGATAAGCTGGTCGTACGCGTCTTCCTCGCCAATGGAAGCACGCAGACCAAATCCTACCCGATTACTCCTGACGGCGTTAAACAGGCCAATGAACAGGCTAAGTTGAACTCTAAGGAGATTGCATCCTATGGTGCCGACTTCGGAGCTTTGTCCGTCACGGAGCGGCAGGCTATCGAGTTTTACCGACAGTATGAGAAGGAATGCATAGGGATGGGTATCCAGCCCTGCGGAGTGCTGAATGTGCTCTGGAAAGGTATCGAGTGGGCTAAGGCAGCCACGTGCGGCGCACCGCTCTTCCCTGAGGTGATGGAGGAGTACCTGAAGTATGTGGAGTCACACTCCGGGGAGAAACACATTATCCGGCAGCGCGGTCTCGCCAAGCATATGAGCAAGTACTGGAGGAAGAAGCGCATAAACGATTTTCAGGAATCGGATGTACACGCCTATCTGAAGACAATTAAAGGGCGCAAGGGTGCCAAGCCGGCCTCGTGGACGCTTGCGGCGAACTTCAACCTGATACGTGCCTTGTTCGCGTATGCAGCAAAGCACCGCATTATCAAGTCCGATATGAACCCCACATTGGCGATGGATTGCATTGATACCGGCACTACGGCTGAACCGGAGGTAATGACCTGCGAAGAGGTGAAGCGTATGCTGGTGTGGTGCGCACAATCTGAATCGTGGCAGGATATGCTGCCGGCGATCGTGCTGGGCGTGTTCTGCGGTGTGCGTAATGCCGAGCGATGCCGCATGCGCTGGTCTGATTTCCGTCCCGGTGGTCGCGATGAGATTTACCTGAGCCGCCTGATTACCAAGACCAACAACGCCCGCGTCATCCCTATCTCGCCGGCGCTGTCTGCTTGGCTGGATTATTTTGGCACGTTGGGCTTCCCTATTGGCTCCGATAAGTTCATTATAAAGACCGAGGTCGACACCGAAAAATGCCGCGAGGATCGTCAGGGAGCCTTTATACGCTCGGCACGCAAGGCCGGCATTGAAATCCCCAAGAACGGGCTGCGTCACACCGCTGCCAGCAATCTGAGCGTGACTTTGGGTAAAAGCGCCGCAGCCGATATTCTGGGGCATAGCGAGCGCATGCTCATTCGTCATTACCGCCGGGCAATGACAGCGGCAGATGCCGAGGAGCTGCTCAGCATCACGCCGCAATCATTAGGCCTCTGCTGAGATTGCGAAAATCCCCAGCTTGGTTAACAAGCTGGGGATTTTTACATATCGTGTCGTGGGGCTTATTCTGTTCAGTATGTCTGCATACTTTCTGTTCCCGGGGGCATCGTTATCCGGCAGCAGGAAAGGATATTGCGGCCTAGAATCCCAAGTCTATTACATACCTGGGTGGAGCCAATCTACTTCCTGTCTTTCTGAGTCTCAGCTCTCTAGTCAATGCCTTGGCTTTTTCGATGTACAGAGTGTAGAATTCCTTGCCTTTGTCGGAGAGACTGATGTACTTCAGTTTTCGAGAAATAACCTGTTCATCGACGTATCCATCATCGATGAGCCTTGTCACGTTATGCGTGACTGTTGTATGATCTCTGTGAATGAGACCGTATACTTCGCTTTTCTTGGACTTGCCCAGAGTCCAGAGAAGGCCAAGCACGCTGAGACCAAGAGGTGTGACACGATCCATCATGGTATCAGCCGCGAGCTTGCCGCCGATAAGCTCGAACTGTGCTTTATCGTAACTATTATGGAACATAACTGCTTCGTCCGGGGGTGTCATGGAGCATGTGCTGCTCGCAGTCTTCCCGGTTTAATGCGTGTTTAATGCGTTTGCTTCTATGTGAGGTTTTCTGAATCAGTCCGGAGCTTTTATACACTCCCTGACTTTTCCTGCGTGTATTGTATCATCAGACGTAGAAAATTTCAATGATTAATCCGGTTTAGTATTAAACCGAATTAAACCGCCGCACATAAATGCAAGCTACTAATAAAAAATACTGTCTGTAGACAGCTTTTCTCGTTGACTAGCTTCCAACTGCGGTTTAAACTGTACCACGCATGAGCGATCAGATACCAGACACCTACGACGCAGAGGAGATCAACCGACTGTTGCTTGAATCGGTTGGAAATAAAAAGGAGCCCTTGCCAACAGAGTTATTGAAACAATGGTTAAAGTGCGAGGGCTGGAGCTACGAAGTCTTTGCTGCGATGCTTAAAGAACACGTCTCCACCCTTAAAGGCTGGCTGCGCCCGGGAAGCCGAATCCCGGAGCGAAAAGAAGCATCGGTGCGACGCTTCATTAAGCGCAGGATTGAACAGGAACAAGGTAGTTCTGTTGTCAGCCTTGCAGAAAATCAGGAGGGTTCATGGACGTATACTATGCCACCCGGCATGCATGCCATGATAGAGTCCTTAGCAAAGAGACTAAACCTTTCTGTCCCGGATGCCATCAGCCGCGTTCTATTAGACTGGTGCCAGCGGCGCCTGGCCTGGTCTGTAGATCGGAAGCGGCAGCAGCACTCGCTCATACACGAGGAACACAACGCGACAGGCATCGAAGAACAGCTAAAGCAGATGGTAGATCATGAAGAAAGCAAACTTGCTGCGTTGAAATCCAACTTGTCGCGGTTGGAAAAAATAGGAGAAGCAGAAAACCTCCCTGATGTAATAAAGCTCATGCAGGATGAAATCATTAAGGTCGAAACCAATCTGAAAGACTTGCAGGAGTCATATGAATGCGCCAAGACCTATACCCAGCTTGTGAAACAAGAACTGGCAAGATGGCGTGAAAAAGCGTAAAATGTTACATTGTCAACTTTCATATGCCACAAGTGTAAGCGTACAGGGGAAAATAGTGTCGTGTGTCGCGATGCCCAAGTGATTATTGAGCTCTCCAAGGATTTCTCGTACCGGACAACCAAATCGGTGCCACCGTTAAATCCGCATTCAACGCCACCAATACCGGCTTCAACGTCGCCCGCGACTACCACATCCGCCGCACCAACGACTAAAAACTCAGCCGCCCACAAGGCGGCTTTTTCTTTGCCTTTTGACAAGTGTCCCCAAGTATGGACACTCACTTTCATTCCAATACTTCCGTTCGGTCTTTCTTCAAATCTATCACGTCCGAGTCAATGGGCTGCGGCCACCCGGACAAAGTTGCAGACGCTACTTCACGACCTGCAATCGAAACTCGGTTGCAGGTCGTTTCTTTGGCCAAGCTGGTGGAGCTATACTTTCAAGGAAAACTTGCGAATCTTGTAATTCATCATTCTGGGAGATACGCCCAATTCACGGCCGGCGGCAGAGATGTTGCCGTGATGGCGTTCCAGAACTCTCTGCAGGATTTCTTTTTCGTAATGGGCAAGCATGGAGGAAAGGGAACCGATTGCGTTGGCGTCGTGATGGATGTTATCCGTCTCCGGTTGCAGGGAGGGAGGCAAATTATGGACGCGAATGCAATCATCCTGAGTTGTCAGCACGGCTCGTTCCATACAATTTTCCAGCTCACGAACATTTCCCGGCCAGGGATATTCCATCAGCGCATTCATGGCGCGGGGGGAGATGCGTGTTATGTTTTTGGCGTAGCGAAGATTCATTTTTTCAATGAAATGCTCCGCCAAAAGGATGATATCGCTCTTTCTGGAAGCAAGCGAAGGCATGATGATGGGAAAAATGTTGAGGCGGTAGTACAAATCTTCGCGAAAAAGATTCTGAGCCATCATTTCCTCCAGATTGCGACTTGTTGCAGCCAGTATGCGCACGTTGGAATGTAATTCCTGATTGCTACCCACGCGAGAAAAGGTACGCTCTTGAAGGAATCGGAGCAGCTTCACCTGAGTTTGCGGCGTTAAATCGCCGATTTCATCGAGAAAGAGCGTGCCTCCATCTGCGGCTTCTGCCCGCCCGATGCGCCGCGTAACCGCCCCGGTGAACGCTCCTCGCTCATGACCGAAAAGCTCGCTTTCAACCAGAGCTTCCGGCAGGGCGGCACAATTCAGAGTTACAAAAGGCTTCCCCTTTCTGTCGGAGAGCTCAACAATGGCCCGCGCCAGCAGTTCCTTACCGGTACCGCTGGCGCCGCGAATCAAAACGGTCGCATCACTGGGAGCCACCTGTCTGAGCTGAGCATAGACCTGCTGCATTTCCCGACTGGTACCGACCATGTCCCCGGGATTTTCACACAACTGGCTCCGCAGGCGCCTGTTTTCATCCAACAAGGCAGCACGTTCCTCGTGAATTTCGATGCATCGCGCCGCGGCATCGCCCGTTATGCCGGCTACAATTTCGAGGATAGCGGCATCCTGTTCCAGATTAGAATCGGACTCAACCTGCCGGTCGATGGAGAGAGTGCCGATTACCTTATTATGTTGAATGAGCGGCACACAGATAAAGGCGACCTGATAGGGGTAAGTATGAGAGCCGGTTCTGTTAAGAAATCGGGCATCTTTGCGCAAATCCGGCACAATGCAGCGCTTACCGTTCTCGGCGACCATGCCGGTTATCCCTTCCCCCATACGGTATTGCCCCAGCTTTTGCCGCCGGGCCTCAATACCGTGCGAGGCTTCGATTGTCAGCGTGTCACCAAACAGCAGGGTGAACGTTCCTCGCATCATTCCCATGCGCTGAGCCAGAATACACAAAACCTTATTGAGCAGTTCCTCGACATCCTTTTCATGAATTACGGCAGAACTGACTTCCTGAATCATCAAAAATTCCGGTGAAATTTTCATCCGTTGCGCATATTATACCATTTTTGTAGAGGTTTTTCAAGACTGATTAACTGAACTTTTTTCATGAGAAGCCGCGGGCTCAGCAAGTCGAAGAGCCCGACGATATTCAACGGGGAACACCCGCACAAATCGGGGGCGATAATGTTGCCAGTCGGCAATCATACGCTCCGCGAGCACACTTCCGGTTTCTCTGTGATGTTCCTGAATCAAAGTCAGGAGTTCCTGTTCCGCCGCTGAATCAGTCGGCACATTTTCGAGGTCCACGCATTCCGTGTTGCAATGGAGGTCGAAGTCGCCGTGTTCATCGTAGACGTAAGCAATCCCCCCGGTCATGCCGGCGGCAAAATTAACCCCAACAGCGCCCAGCACCACGACACGACCGTCGGTCATATACTCACACCCATGGTCACCCACCCCCTCAGCCACAAGGATGGCGCCACTATTTCTGACCGCAAAGCGTTCACCGGCACGCCCGTTAATAAAAATGCGACCGGATGTCGCTCCGTAGCCTACAACATTACCGGCAATCACGTTATCCTCAGCCCGGAAAGCCGCCTCTGCCGGCACACGTATGCTGATGCTCCCGCCGGAAAGCCCCTTCCCCACAAAATCGTTTGCTTCCCCCACGAGCCTCATCGTGATACCTTTCACCAGAAAAGCGCCAAAACTTTGCCCGGCAGTTCCCCTCAAATTAAGACAGAAATGGTCGGGGCTGAGAGCAGACGGCAATGGAGATTGGCACATCCGCCCGGAAAGAGCCGTGCCGATGCTGCGATTGGTGTTGAATACATAGGCCTGCACGGTGGCCGGCAATCCCGAGAGGCTCGGAAGATGGGAAAGATAGCGCGCGTCAAACGAATCGTTTTCCCGCGCGTTGCTTGCTTTTTCGCAGGCTACGGGGGCGGATATCAGCAAAGACGATAAATCAAGCCCGTACCGAGCGGCATCCTCTTTAACACAGAGCAAGTCAGCACGCCCGCATGCCTCGTGAATACTACGCAAGCCCAGCGACGCGAGGAGCCTGCGTACCTGCCCGGCAACGAGCCTGAGATAATTAACGATATATTCAGGCCTGCCGATGAACCGCTTACGTCTTTCCTCATCCTGAGTGGCAACGCCCATAGGACAAGTATTGTTATGGCAGCGACGAATCATGGCACATCCCAGACATACCAGCAAAGTGGTACCGAAGCCGAACTCCTCTGCCCCCAGAAGCGCGGCGATAACCACATCCCGACCGGTTTTAAGCTGCCCGTCCGTCTGCAGGCGAACTCGCTTGCGCATATTATTGATGACAAGAGTCTGATGAGCCTCAGCCAACCCCAATTCCCAGGGTAACCCCGTATGGCGAATGCTCGTAAGAGGCGAGGCACCGGTACCACCATCATAGCCAGAAATCAGTATGGTATCTGCACTTGCCTTAGCAACTCCCGCACACACGGTTCCCACCCCCATTTCAGATGCCAGTTTGACCGAAATGCGCGCACGAGGATTTACCTGCCGCAAGTCATAAATAAGCTGAGCAAAATCTTCAATAGAGTAAATATCGTGATGAGGGGGCGGTGAAATAAGGCTCACCTGAGGAATAGCGTGCCGAACTCCGGCTATAAACGCATCCACCTTAAACGCAGGAAGTTGTCCACCCTCACCGGGTTTTGCTCCCTGAGCCATTTTAATCTGGATTTCATCTGCATGGCACAAATAGTCCGCCGTGACTCCGAATCGCCCGCTGGCCACCTGCTTGGTGGCACTATTGAGCAGCGTACCGAAGCGTGAGGGTTCCTCCCCGCCTTCACCGCAATTACTGCGAGCCCCTATGCTGTTCATCGCCGCAGCGATGGCATGGTGCGCCTCAGGGCTGAGCGATCCCAGCGACATGGCGCCCGATACAAAATGCTTCATTATCTCACCTTCGCTTTCCACTTCTTCCAGCGGAACCGGTGCAGCCTCACGAAAATCCAACAGACTCCTCAGCGTGCACGGGTGCGCTTCCTGGTGATCAATCAAGGCACTGAATCCGGCCATCTTTTCTTCGTTGTTTTCCCATACCGCTTCGCGGAAGAGCTTGATTGCCAGCGGTGTCCATAGGCGGGGCTCGCCGTCCTTGTGATACTTG
>JAFOZZ010000147.1 GCA_017390945.1 Akkermansia sp. | reverse complement strand
GCGCCCGCGCCAACCTGGCCAAGGCTCTGCTCTACGCCCTGAACGGCGGTATGGACGAAGTGAAGGGCAAGCAGGTGACCCCGCCCGCCCCGCGCTACGAGGGTGAATACCTCGAGTACGACAAGGTGATGGAGCTCTTCGACAACATGCAGGACTGGCTCGCCAAGACCTATGTGGATGCCCTCAACATCATCCACTACATGCACGACAAGTACTGCTACGAGCGCATCGAAATGGCTCTGCACGACCCGGAAATCCTGCGCACCATGGCCTGCGGTATCGCCGGTCTCTCCGTGGCTGCTGACTCCCTGTCCGCCATCAAGTACGCCAAGGTGAAGGCTATCCGCAACGAGGAGGGCCTTATCGTGGACTTCGAGACCGAGGGCGAGTTCCCCTGCTACGGCAACAACGATCCCCGCGTGGACGACATCGCCTGCGACCTTGTATCGAACTTCATGAACAAGATTCGCAGCCTGCACACCTACCGCGATTCTCTGCCCACGCAGTCCGTGCTCACCATTACCTCCAACGTGGTGTACGGCAAGAAGACCGGCAACACCCCCGATGGTCGCCGCGCCGGCGAGCCCTTCGCTCCGGGTGCCAACCCCATGCACGGCCGCGACAAGAACGGCTCCGTGGCTTCCATGCTTTCCGTGGCTAAGCTCAACTACGACGACAGCCAGGACGGTATCTCCTACACCTTCTCCATCGTTCCCGGTGCACTGGGCAAGGAGGACGAGGAGCGCCGCGCCAAGCTTGTAAGCCTGCTGGATGCTTACTTCGCCGCTACCGGTCACCACATCAACGTGAACGTGCTGGAGCGCGAGACCCTCATGGATGCCATGGAGCACCCGGAGAAGTATCCCCAGCTCACCATCCGTGTGTCCGGTTACGCTGTGAACTTCATTAAGCTGACCCCCGAGCAGCAGCGTGAGGTAATCTCCCGTACCTTCCACACCAAGTAAATTACGAAGGACGAGGTACGAAGGACGAAGTTTAACGTAGGCTCGCTGTGAGCTCGCTGGTAAGTGAAGGCTAGTCCCTCCACCTGCGAGCGCAGCGAGCCGAACGTAATAATTCGTCCTTCGGAATTCGTCCCTCGTACTTTTAACTTATTGCCATTCGAGGAGAACTATAGGACTTGCATTTGCTTAGCTCCCCTGCGAGCGCAGCGAGCCGAACTTCATACTTCGTCCTTCGGAATTCGTCCCTCGTACTTCCACAAATGAGCTCCCTTTCGCCCCAGACAACGGATTCCTCCTCTCCCCTCGGTCTCGTACATTCTGTCGAGTCCTGTGGTACGGTAGATGGGCCGGGCGTGCGTTTTGTGCTTTTCCTGAGCGGTTGCAGTTTGCGCTGCCGCTATTGCCATAACCCCGATACCTCCTTTGTGCGCCGCGGCAAGGAACGCACAGCTGCCGATGTGCTGGAGGAAATCAGTCGCTACGCCGCTTTCATGAAGGCGGCAGGTGGTGGCGTGACTGTCAGCGGTGGCGACCCGCTGTTTCAGCCTGCATTCACGCGCGCCATTTTGCGTGGCTGCAAGGAGCAGGGGCTTCATACCTGTATCGACACCTCCGGCCATCTTGGACAGAATGTGGACGATGCCATGCTGGCAGACATCGACCTAGTGCTGCTGGATATCAAAGCATGGAACCCCGAGGTGTATCAATCCCTGGTCAAACAACCGCTTCAACCCACGCTCGATTTTGCTGAGCGCCTGGCCGCTGTCGGTAAGCCCGTGTGGCTGCGCTATGTGCTGGTGCCCGGTGTGACGGATAACCCTGCTGATGTCGAGATGCTGGCCCGCTACGCCGCAGGCTTGGGCAATGTACAGCGCGTGGATGTGCTGCCGTTTCATCAGATAGGGCGCTATAAGTGGGAGGAGCTTGGCCTTGAGTACACCTTGGCCGATGTTGAGCCCCCCGAGCAGGAGCTCACGGACTCCATTCGTGCCATTTTCCGCGCCAACGGCTTTGCTGATTGCACGTATTGAGGGAGTGTATGCCCCTCCGGAGATGATGCTGGACGCGGTGTTAGAGATGCCACTACTATTTTGCGAAGTGTAAATAACTCATAACAAATAGAGTCTTTTATGGATACGGGGATGTACTTATATATTTTCTTACTGGTTGGTACGAGTATTTCGTTCGTGTCTGTATTCTGTGCGTATTATCTCTTAGGCCGCAAGACTTGCAAACTGGAGCTAATGGCGAGAATGGCACTGTTGGTAGCTCTTTTTACAGTTGCCTGTGGTTTGGTTGTGAAGATGATTGAGATTGTTCCCCCTTCCATTGCGAGTTTGTTCTCGCTCTATTTGACGATGTATTATGCCCGCCGTGTGTTCCGATTCTCACCGGGGCGTTCATGGGCGGCTGTGGGATTGTACGTGTTGTTTGTTCTCGTGATATTCTTTCTTATTGCAATGTTTGCCCCTATTGTTTTATGAGCCTTACTGAAACTCCCGCGTGCTATGTGGATACCTGTTTTCTGATGTTGAAGCAGGGGCGCGATTATGTATGGGAACAGCAGTTGTCGTGCAAGGTATTGCACTCCGTGATGCAGGAGCTGCAGCGACTTGTTGATACGAAACATGCCGATGCGCAGGCCGCTCTTGAGTTTGTGACAACGCATGAGGCCTTGTTTGAGCCGTTGCGCGTGTTACCGGAGGAACGCGATATTGCTAAGGCTTTGCCGGACGGCATGACTGCGACTGCTGATAGCGTCTTCCGTCGTCTCGCAATCTGGCATGCGGATACTGGGACTCCTGTGCATTTTCTGACTGCTGATGCCGGGCTGGCTGCTGCCTTGAGCGTGTATGCGGGGGTGAAGATTACTTTCTACCTTCGCTCAGAGGGGAGGATAGCAGATTGGGAGGAATTGGGCATGGAATATGAGAAGAGCGCCTGTCAACAGATTACCTCTCTGTTGAATCAATACGACGTGGTGATAACATCGTCTGCTTTGAAATCGCCTCATATAGAAACGTTCCTGCGGCATGTGAAGAATTGCGGTGCTCCGCCCACTCAGCTGCCGATTCTTCACAGAGCGTCGCTGGAAGTCATTGCGGAAAGTGCTCATGTGTCGCGCAAGGTGTTGCGTCTGCTGAGTGATAGCTCCGTAGTGCGACATAGTGAGGGCGAGACTGTCTATCGTACCGAGGCCGCGATGCTCGATGCCAGATACTTTGCTCGTAACGCGAAGCGCCCCATTTGTATGCTGGTGTCTGATTGGTCTATCGCCGACAGGTATGATGCCCGCACGCGTTCTGCTGAAATCATGCCGGATAGTGTGTGCTTTTACGTATTGAATATCTGGGGCGAGCCTTGCCCGATGCTTAAAGATTGGCGTTTGTTGCGTGCTGTGGAGTGGGCGGAGGCGCGAGCTGCTGAGGAATTAGCTGAGAAAAATGCAGCCTCGGAAGCTCTGGCTGTTAAGGAGGAAGCAAAATCAGCTAACAGCCAGGTGCTTGAGGATAAGGCTGTATTGCTCTCTCGCCTAACTCTGCTTTTGAAAGCAGACAAGATAGAAGAAGTGAAGGAGATGGTTGGTGACGATGCATCGCGACTGGGCTATGCCGTATTGTGTGCTCGTCGTTGGGGCAAACGGGCTTTGTTGGCGGAGCTGATGTCGCAAGTGGAAACGCTGCCTGCTGATTGTCTGGATAATTGGTTCAAGGAGGCGAAGACGAGCCCTTATCGTACGACGAACGAGAAGCTGTTGAGTGATGATGAGCTCTATCAGCATCTTTTGACTGTGGTAGAGAAAACCCAGAACGTAGCCGCTGCGGTGCAGGCTGTGGCTGTGTTGACTCATTTGGCTCGCCATGCAGCGCTGAATGTGTCTAATCGTGCCAAACAGGTACTCCTGCAACTGAAAGCCCAGGGCGTGAATGTGGCGGACAAAGATGTGAAGATGCAGGATATGTTTGCCTCCAAATACATGTCGCCTCTTGAGAAGAAGCATCAGACTCGCCTTGTTTCGATTGTGCGCGAGACTAAAGCCAACGACTTGGTTGGCGTGCTGGCTGAAATGGTAAAGCCGGAGGAATTGCCGCTTCTGAAGGTGGTCGCTATCAAAGTGGCGCGTCGCCAGAACCGTCCTGCTTCTGTTACTGCCATGTTAAAGGAGATGGAGCGCTTGCCTGCTTGTTGTTTTGAGCAGTGGTTTGCCCGCAGCAAGTCTGCGGAGTGTCCGAGGGCGCGAGACCTTTTGCAGCGAAAGGCGTTCTTTGATATTACAAAACGAATTATTCGCATGAGCGATAGTTTACAGGAGTGCCGCGCATCGATGCAAACATTACAGCACCTGACTCAGGATGCCGACGAAACCGTGCGCACTCGCGCGGAGAATATTATTCAGCTCGCTCTGGAGAAAGGTGCACCCCAAGTGAAGAAGGGTAAAGTGTAACTGCTGCGTAGGAAAACGAATCGCCCGCATTGGTGCGCGGGCGATGAGAAAGGGGCGATAGAGGCACTTGTTTTTAGCGCACGAAGTGAGTCCATGCGCGGGGCTCATCGAGTGTGGGGTGTGCCGGGCCGTTGGCGATGCACTGCATGAGCCATGCGAGGTTGCGGCCGAGGTTGCGCATGGTCTGGCAGCCCTCGGGGTCGAGCTGTACCTCACCGGGGCGCATGCCGTAAATCATATTCCAGTAGAAGGAGCTGACGAGGGGCTGATTGTTGTAGGTGATGTATTTGTTGAGGCGGTCGAGGGTGGTGGAGGCTCCGCCTCGGCGCGCCACGGCAATCGTGGCACCGGGTTTGTAGGCCAGCTTGCTCCCGGCGGAGTAGTAGAGGCGATCGAGCAGGGCGCACAGTGAGCCATTGGGGCCGGCAAAGTAGGTGGGGCTGCCGATGACGATGGCGTCCACCTCGTCGAGCATACCGTAAATGGTGTTGTAGAGCTCATCATTCATGCCACAGCGGCCAGTCTTGAGGCATCGGCGGCAACCGATGCAGCCTTGCACGGCTTTTGTGCCAATCTGAAGGATTTCGGCTTCTGCTCCACCGGCGCGGATACCCTCCGCTACCATGCTGAGGGCGTGGAACGTGTTTCCTGCGGCGTTCGGACTACCATTGATGAGAAGAGCTTTCATACCCAGCGAGATTATCACACAAAATGCTCGCCTGCAAGAAAAAAAGGCTTGCAAAAGGGGTGGCGTTTGCTATGCTTTGTTTGACAAATCTCCGTACCCTCAATGTTGAAGCGTTTTTTTGCTTTTATTTTGCTCCTGTTCGGAGCCTCTGAATCACCTGCCGAAATTCTGCAGGGCCGCTGTAGCTATGTTCAGGATGGCGATTCGCTGAAATTTATCCCCGCTGGTGAAGACGAGGAGGTGCGTGTGCGCTTGTATGGTATTGATGCGCCAGAGAAGAGCCAGGAGTATGCCGGGCAGTCCCGCAAGAAGCTCGAAAAACTGATACGAGGGAAGCGCATTCGCCTGGAGGTGATGGATAAGGATAAGTATGGTCGCTTCGTTGCTAAGGTATACGTGGGGGAGACATACGTGAACCTGGAGATGCTGCGAGCAGGGCTTGCCTGGCACTATGAGTACTATGCGGACAAGAAGAATGACCACGCTCTGGTGAAGGCTGAGGAAGACGCCAGACTGGCCCGAAAGGGGGTGTGGAGTGCCGATTCGCAAGTCGTTCACCCACGTGAGCATAGACGCGCACATGGTACGGTACATAGTCGTAAGTAGCTGTAAAAATAACATTTTAAGAGAAAAATAAGGAAAAGGTAAAAGTTTTATATTGTAAATAAATATAAAAAATATACAATTAAATATTGACAAGTGCCAAAATATATTGTACACTGCCACTGTTGAGAGGAATCAAACCAAATAAACCATTTCCGATTATGAAAACGAAATACCTTGCATATGTCGCACTTTCTGTTGCAGCACTTGTGCTGCCGTCATGTGTGCATCCGGCTGGATACAGTGTAGGGGCTAGTTTCAATTCAGGCGGTCACGTTTCCGCCTGGGTGGATGCTAGCTATGATGCTGACGGCTTCCCGATTTATGGCTACTCCTATGGCCGCCCTGTTTACGGTTATACGTATGCCGGCGCTCCGATTTTCTCGATCAGCGCCTTGTATGCCGGCTGCTACGTGCCGAACTGGCGTCCGGCTTCCTGGTGTCACCATCACCACTCCTATCCGCACGGCATCCACCGCATAGCTGCACCGCCTCGTTACCACAGTGGGCACCGTCCGCATGTGCGCCCGGCAATGAATGCGCCGATTCATCGTAACCCTGCCAGCGTATTGCGTCCGGGGAATCATCGCCCGTCACCGGGTGGTGTGAATCGTCCGGGGAATCATCGCCCGTCGCTGGGTGGTGTGAATCGTCCGGGGAATCATCGCCCGTCGCTGGGTGGCGTGAATCGTCCGGGGAATCATCGCCCGTCGCTGGGTGGTGTGAATCGTCCGGATAATCATCGTCCGTCACTGGGTGGTGTGAATCGCCCGGACAATCATCGCCCGTCGATTGGTAATGTAAATCGTCCGAGCAACAATCGCCCGTCGATTGGTAATGTAAACCGTCCGTCAGTCAACCGTCCGTCGATTGGTAATGTGAATCGCCCATCCATCAATCGTCCCACAATTGGCAATGTAAGTCGCCCTGCGATGAGCCGTCCTGCTTCGGTTAACGTAAGCCGTCCTGCGGTAAGTCGTCCGTCTGTCGGCAGCATAAGTCGCCCCTCGATGAGTCGCCCGGCTCCTAGCAGCATGAGCCGTCCGTCGATGAGCCGTCCGTCTTCTGGTGGAATGAGCCGTCCGTCTGGTGGCGGCGGTGGCCATCGTCGCCGCTAAAGCAGACGCTTATTGAGCTGAGTTTAAGAAAAAGCCACGGAGCAATTCTGTTCCGTGGCTTTTGTTTTAGCCGGGCATCTTGGATGCTATAGGCAACTGTCAAATTAGTGTTTTTCGTTTGCCTCTTCCGGCGTGATGGGGGTTCTGTCCAGCGCCCGCCAAGCCCAGGCGATGTAAGCTAGGACGAAGGGGATAATGAAGGACACGTAGGTCATGGTACGCAGGGTAAAGAGGCTGGAGCTGCTGTTCGCGATGGTGAGTGAGCACTGAGGTGCCACAACGGAGGGGTAGTAGGCCGTATGATTCCACCCGGCGCAAAGCAGGAGCGCCAGCACGACGAACACGCTGCCGATACCGGCCGGCCAGATGGCTCGGTGCCAACCGCGCAGGCCTGTTACCATACCACAAAGTACGAGAACAACACCCACTGACAGCAGGGCAAGCACCGCAGGCATGGCCAGGAGGTTGTGCAGGTATTTGTACTCCTCCATATAAATGGAGCCATCAGCAGGCTGCCAGGCATAGCCATAAGCACACAGCCAGCGTACCAGCCATGTGAGGAAGAAGAGAAGGAAGAATGCGCTCTCTATGGCCAGGCGCCGGCGGCAGGTGAGTTGCAGGGCGCTGTCGCCAATGCTGTTGATGAAGTAGAGGCAGGCGAGGACACGCGTGAGGAGGAGCACGCTGATGCCCAGCAGCAGATTCTGCGGTACAAAGGCCGCTTCCAATCCGTGGAGGGAATTCGCCCAGTGGGAAATGACGGGCATGGAGGCGCTGGTCACGGCAGATTTGTCCACCACGAACTCAGCTCCGGTAAAGAACGTACCCACGGCGGTGCCGATAAGAAGCGGCCCCAGAATGCCATTGAGCATAAGGAAGATGCGATAGGTGGTGGTACCGAGCAGGTTACCTCGCTTCAGCTGGAACTCGTAGGAAACAGCCTGTAGTACAAAGCAGAGCAGAATGAGAACCCATACCCAGTATGCACCGCCAAAGCTTGTGCTGTAGAATAAGGGGAATGAGGCGAAAAATGCTCCGCCGAAGGTGACGAGCGTGGTGAATGTGAGCTCCCATTTGCGGCCTGTGGCCAGCAGCAGCATGCGGCGCTGCTCCTCGGTGCGACCGAGTGTCCAGATGAGGGATTGTCCCCCTTGGACAAACATGAGGAATACCAGCAGGGCTCCCAGCAGGGAAACGAGGAACCACCAGTAGTGTTGGAGTAGCGAAATATCGTTCATAACTCAGGCGTTCGGTGTGTGGGTTTCGGGGCCTGCGGCAATGGCTTTGCCCATGATGCGCAGCTCGGCCAGCAGAAGCAGGGTGAAGAGTACCAGGAAGATAAAGAATGTGGTCTGCACAGAGCTGGTCTCAAGGCGGGAGATGGCTGCAACATTCGGCAGTAAGCCCTGAATAGCCCAGGGCTGGCGGCCTACTTCAGCCACTACCCACCCCGCCTGGCTGGCCATCCATGCCAGCGGTACTGAAAGCACAACACCCCACAGCAGGAGTTGCTTTTTCGCCACTTTTTTACCCAGGATGAGAAGACCGGCAAACAGTACAATGAAGTACCCACCCAGCACGACCATGATGCGGAAGCTGTAGAAGGTGAGCGGCACGTTCGGTACGAGCTCTGCTGGGCTCTTCAGATAACCGTAGCCGAAATAGTCGAAGTTCTCGCGTAAGGTGGCAAGAGCTGCCGCTTTGCTGGCTTCGTCAGTCGCTTTGCGGTAGTCAGCCAGCGCAGCTATGGCAAGGCGGCCTCGGGCCATCTTCTCCTCTGCGGAGAGCGCTATCGCGCCATCGGGCAGGGGGTAGCCGCCTTCCTGCAGGTTACGAATGCCGGGTACGTAGCCGTCCGCCTTGTGGGTGGCCAGCAGGGATAGGGCGTAGGGGCATTCGATATGGAACAGGAACTTGCTCTCCTCATTCGCGGCGGTGCTGGTCCAATCTGCATCCGGGCGCAGAATACCACCCAGTACGAGCCCCCGGCCGGTACCGCCGTTGTAAAGCCCCTCTGCGGCTGCGAGTTTCATCGGCTGAAAGAGCGCGATATCGCGACCGCTCTGGTGGCCTGTGTGGGCGGTAATCAGAGCCGCAGCCAGGCCGAACCAGGCGGCTACCTTAATGCTGGCGTGTGCAAACTCGGTGTGCTTGCCCCGCAGCAGGTACCAGCAGCTTACGCCTACCACAAACACAGCACCCAGTACCCAGGAGGACGATACGGTGTGACAGAACTTAACAACCGCAACAGGTGAGAACGCAACAGCGGTGAAATCCACCATTTCATTGCGGACGGTGTCGGGGTTGAACTCCATGCCCACCGGGTGCTGCATCCAGGCGTTGGCTACAAGAATCCACCACGCGGAGAGGGTGGCGCCAATGATGGTAAGCCAGGTGGCGGCGAGGTGGGCGCGCTTGCTGACTTTGTTCCACCCAAAGTACATGACGGCGATGAAGGTGCTCTCCATAAAGAAAGCAAGGATGCCTTCTATCGCAAGCGGAGCGCCGAAGATGTCTCCCACGAACCAGCTGTAATTGCTCCAGTTGGTGCCGAACTCAAACTCGAGGATGATACCGGTGGCGACGCCCATGGCAAAATTGATGCCAAATAGTTTCATCCAGAAACGCGCCGTTTGCTTCCAGAACTCGCGCCCGGTGCGCACATAAATGCTTTCCATGATGGCCATCACAATACCCAGCCCCAGGGTAAGTGGTACAAATAGCCAGTGGTACATGGCCGTGAGCGCGAATTGGGCGCGCGACCAGTCAACGAGAGAGGTGTCAATGGTGTTCATGGTATCATTCTGTGGCTGCGCGGTCTGTCAGCTCGGAGGCTACCGTAGCCTCCTTTTCTTCCGGCTCGCCCTGTAGATATGAGGGGAAGAAGAACGCCTTGAGTACTGCAAACATGATGAAGAGCTTGAGCAGAATAATAAACCAGAGAGTGCGTCCCAGCGTCATGCTGCGGAATCCCTCTACATAAAATTTGACTATTCTGCGTAAAAGCATACTGGTATAATAGACTTTTTGTGGCGGTTAGCAAGCAGAAAAGTGTGCTTTGTTACAAAAAAATATTTTTCTGGTAGGGATTTGGCGGATTGTTTAACGCACGCGACGGGTACGCACCTCGGTAGGTCGCATGAATCGCAGGCCAATCGCCAGCGTCAGCCAGGTAAGCAATGCGGTGGATATGCGGAACCACTCGCCCTGTACGAGCATGCTGTATGCCAGCCAGAGAATACCGGCAAGCACAGCCAGCATGAAGACTTTGCGTACAAAGGAGAAGCAGAACGGCAGGACGCGCACCGCAAAGAGGGCAGTTGCAGCCAGAATGCAGAGTGCCAGCCAGCCGCTGGCGGGGTTACGATACATCAGCCCTTGCCCGGGGGCTCCGGGGACGGTGTGGTGCTCTACCAGTTCCGTAGCGCAGAGCTGGGATATTGTAGCGGCAAGCTGGTGCGGGCGGAAGCTTTCGCTCTTGCCATCTGTGGGTTGAGAGAGCAGGAGTATGTCCGTTTTCTCAGATGAGGGGCGCTCATCGATGATGTCGGCTATCTGTAGTATCGTCGTACTCGCCTGGGGTAAGCGGGTGCGACCATGCTCATCGAGGGTGAATACAGTGGAGCCGATGCGGATATCCTTGCCAATGCGCACGTGAATATCCGAGGGCTTGAGTCCCTTAATCTGCATGGCGAGGCGCAGCGGGAGGGTGGGCATGATTTCGCCGTTCCATCGCACCAGTAGCGGGAAAGAACGCTCGCTGGCGCCAGAGGGGCGCTGGGTGAGACGCTCATCCTCTAATCGGTCCGGCGCCCACAGGAGGCTCAGTGACTCATTAGCTTGCAGCAGGTCGTTTTCTATTGGTCGGTTAGCGGCAGGAAGCCCCGTGACGTCGCCCTCCACATGGGCTGAGGGGATGGTGCAGGAGCGCAGTACCGTGGGTGTAAAATCGGCCTCTGCTGCGGTGCGGCCTCGCATGCCAACAACTGCGTTTTCAAAGGTGCCGAGGCGCAGAGCCACCATTTGTTGAGCAATGGGGGAGGTGTTACCCTGCCAGATGAGCGGGGCGGTGATGCCCAGGTGGCGGATGCCGCGGATGGAGAGCTTGTGCAGCAGAACGGCCATATCCTGCGGGCCGAGGGGCAGGGAGGCAAAATTGGCCTTGTTTGTGGTGTCGTCCAGCTCCAGCACGCCTACGGTGGGACATACGATGCGGCGGGTTTCGTGCGTTGTGGCTGGCTCCGGCGGGGCTGTTTGCCCCTCGTGCAGCAGGTGCAGGGTGCGCTCACTGTCCACCATGCCAAGGGCTTTTGCCACGGCATTGTAAACCGTGGCATCAACTGTATCGAGGCGGGCTCCAATGCAGGTCGCTACGGCAGCTATGACAATGAGCCAGAAGAAGCTATGCCATTTGCTCAGACGACGGTAAGCAGCCATTGGGCGACATCTGCTGTGGGGGTGCCAACGGGTACTCGGGCGGCTACCTGCCGCAATTTCCTCAGCCCCGTCGGTATCAGGTTGAGGTACCACTCACGTTTCTGGTTATAGCCAATGTTAGCAAAGGCTCCCAGTGCCTGCATGAGTCTCTGCATGGCGCAGGCGTAGAAGATTTCAGCATCCGGCTCAGCGCCATTCAGCTCACTGTACAAGGCCAGTAGTTCGTTGCTTTCGGCCTCGCTGAAATCCATGTAGGGGTCGTATATGAGCGAGGCGATGTCGTACTCGGCACGCCCGAATCGCATGCCCTGAAAATCAATCAGCCAGGCTTCGCCCGCGTTCAGCATGATATTCTGGCTCTGGCAGTCGCGATGAACGGGCACGCGTGGCAGGGCTGCCAGTCGTTCGGCCATTTGCATGAGAGCCGGATGAGCAAGAAACTGCGTGCTGTCTGCTCCCAGATGGCGGCCAATGAGGTGTTCCGCGAAGTACTCTTGCTCCCATCGGTACATGGAGGCCTCGAATGCCGGCTGGAGCTCTACCGTCGGCTGGTGTCGGTGCAGCGGGAGCAGGGCTCTGAGCGCCTTGGCATAGGCGGCCTTACGGATGGGCCAGGGGGCGGCTTTGAGACTCAGTAAATCTTCATTTCCCAAATCCTGCACCAGGCATGCGCCACGGCCTTCGCCATAATCGGCTGTCAGCAGGATAGCCGGTACGCGGACACCCGCTGCGGCCAGGCAACGAGCTACGGGGACGAATGCGGCATTATCGGCGCGATCTGCTGTCCAGTATACACCCAGGAGCCCTTGAGCGGCTGGCTCCGTTGAGCGCATGATGCTACGCCCGGATGCTCCGGCTGCAATGAGTTGCAACGACTCGACAGCCACCTCTGTACCGAGGTGTTGCTGCATGAGTGTTGCAAGCGCTTGTGCCGGAGTCTGCATGAGGGAAAGCGGATTAATCGATACGGAAGAAGTTCAGCCCGTTTTCGTTACGTTTGATGACAGGGGGAATTGCTTCGCTGGGGGTAGCCTCCTCGTTGGCGGCCTCAGCTGCGGCGGCGGTGACAATATCGGAGAGCTCTTCAATGCTGGGAGCCTGGGCTTCCGGCTCCGGCGCAGGTGTGCGGGTCGGCGCTTTCGGTTCTACAACCGGCGTGTCTGCGCGGAAATAACTGCCAGTGGGCAGGGGGGGCATGGTGGAGAATCGTTGGGGTGTAGCGTCTGTTTTCTGGCTGGTCGGCAGCTCCGGGATTTCCGCCTGTGCTGTACTCAGAATCCCCATACGCTCAAGCTGTACGGCAATCTGTGTAAGCAGGAAAATGGCAGTTGCTACGGCAATGGGCCAGGCTGAGATGCAAAGCCCGCTCATCGCGGCTTGTACTCCCATATCCTGTTCGATATTGGAGATGAATATACAGGTGTTCACCAGACCGCAGAACACAAAAAGAGCCGATACAAGATATCCTGCTATAACCGCTGCAAACATGAGCAGATTTTACCAGATGGGGGCCGTCTGTCAATTCAAAAGCCTGCCCGCATTTCGTCATGGACTCAGTTTTTACTGTACTTTGGGCAGTAGATGAGATATGCTGCTTACTGTACATATTACCGGGGTGTTCTCTCTACGCACATATCATGGAAAAGTCTCTCATATCAGTAGTTGTTCCTTGTTACAATGAGGAAAAGGCTTTGCCTCATTTCATCGATGAGATAAAGAAGGTGCTCGCTTCTATGGATGGGGTAACGGGTGAGGTTATCTTTGTAAATGACGGTAGCCGCGATGGTACACTGTCAATGATTCGCGATTTTTCTCAACAGTATCCCTGGGTGCGTTATATTTCTTTCTCTCGCAATTTTGGTAAGGAGGGTGCCATTCTGGCCGGCCTGTCATCTGCCAAGGGTGAGTGGGCTGCTGTGATGGATGCTGACTTGCAAGATCCGCCAGCCTTACTGCCGGAAATGCTCAAAGCTATTCGCGAAGAAGGCTATGAATGCGTCGGAACTTGCCGAAAAACACGTAAGGGGGAGCCGCCAATTCGCTCGTTCTTTGCCCGTTGTTTCTACCGATTCATCAATTGCATGTCCGAAACCCAGCTGATGGATGGTGCTCGAGATTACAAATTGTTGTCTCGCCCGGCTATTGATGCTCTGGTGAGTATGCCAGAGGTAAACCGATTCTCGAAAGGCTTGTACGAATGGATTGGATTCCGAACCAAATGGATAGCCTTTGAAAATGTGGAGCGCGTGGCTGGCGAAACTAAGTGGTCTTTCTGGAAGCTGTTTAAGTACTCGATTGAGGGGATTCTTTCGTTCTCAACGGTTCCTCTTGTTCTTTCCACGGTGTTGGGGCTGTTGTTTATGCTTGCCTCACTTGTCAGTATCATAGCTTTGAGTGTCCGTCAGTATATCTATCATAGTTCTGTTGACGGATGGACATCAATGGTTTGTATTATTTTATTGCTCAGTGGTGTGCAACTGTTCTGTCTGGGGTTGCTCGGACAATACATGGCTAAAATGTATACGGAAATTAAGCGTCGCCCTCACTATATTGTGTCGGAGAGCTCCAAGTAAGCTCCTGATTGCAGGGTACTCGTGCGGTCGCAGAATCTGCTCGCCATTCGCTGTGCGTGTGGTATAATGGCGCTGCGATTGTGAACCCCTCAATGGAGAAACACAAGATATGACTGAAATGCAGTATAGAAGATGCGGTAGAAGCGGTGTGTTGCTGCCGGAAATTTCGTTGGGCCTGTGGCATAATTTCGGCGGTAATGCCGATGTTTCTGTGTGCCGTGGCATGATTGCCCGAGCAATGGAGCTGGGAATTTGTCACTTCGATCTTGCTGATAACTACGGCCCGCCCCCCGGCAGTGCCGAGGAATGCTTTGGCCGTTTGTTGCAGCAGGACTTTGCCGCACATCGTGACGAAATGTTTATTTCCACCAAGGCTGGACACCTTATGTGGCCGGGGCCGTATGGCGATTGGGGCTCACGCAAGCACCTGCTGGCGGGGCTGGATCAATCCCTGCGCCGCATGAAGCTGGATTACGTGGACGTGTTCTACTCCCACCGTCCAGACCCTCATACTCCGCTGGAGGAAACAATCGGCGCGCTTGTTCAGGCTGTCCGCAGCGGCAAGGCTCTGTACGTAGGGCTTTCCAAGTATAGCCCGGCACAGTTCAACCGCGCTTGCGAAATGCTGCGCGAGGAGAAAGTGCCGTGCCTGCTGCACCAGTTCCGTTACAATTTGCTGGATCGCGCTTGCGAAACAACAGCCTTGCCCGAGGTGGAGGAGCAGCAGACGGGCTCTATCGTCTTTTCTCCGCTGGCACAGGGTATGCTTACCGGCAAGTACCTGAAAGGCATGCCGGGCGATTCCCGCGCCGCGGCAACCGATTCCGTCTTCCTCGATGCCGATAAAGTTGCCGCCGACCAGGCTCGCGTGGCAGCCTTGCAGCAAATCGCAGATAACGCAGGCTTGTCGTTGACCCAGCTGGCTCTGCGCTGGTTGCTGCGCCGCCGCGAGATTACTTCGGTGCTGATTGGCGCACGCACGGTCGCCCAGCTGGAGGAATGCGCCTCTGCTTCCGGTCAGCCGCCTCTTCCGCAGGATGTGCTGGACGCCATCGATGCCTTGAACTGATACAAAGAAAAACCGCAGTTGAAAAACTGCGGTTTTTTGTGGAATGTTTGCGGAGGTTAATCCTCGGATTTCTTTCTGGCGGCTTTCTTTTCCTCTTTCTTAATCTCCTTGAGGTATTTTTTCCAGTTGCTCTGGAGGAATTCTGCCACATTGGAGCCGTTGGCCTCGCCCAGCTTGTTGCCGTAGACGTCTACAGCCACCATGCAGGGCAAAGTGCGGCCACCGGTGTAGGGGAACGGAATGTCGCCTCTGTCAGTGGGCGATACAATCGGGAACTTCATCTTGGCCTTTTTTGCCCAGTCGGCTGCCGTTTTGTCGTCCTGGTCCACATTGAGCATCACGAGCTCGGCACCCTTGCCCTTCATCTTCTTGTAGGCAGCGACGATAGCCGGAGCCTCTGCCACGCAGATACCGCAGCGGTAGCGCGACTGGTAGATGAAGTACACCTTGGCATCCAGCTTGGGACGAGCCTTTGTCACGTATCGGCGGTCTTTGAGCGCAGCCGGTACGGCGGCCAGCTCTTCCGTCGTCTCTTCTGTAGCCTCGGGCTCTGCGTAAGTGCTGGGGATGATAGCGGTACCCAGCAGTGCAGCCAGTAGCAGGAGTTTGAACAGATTTTTCATTCTTGGTATAAATAAAGAGGTTGAAGCTAAAACCGCCTGCAGGCCGGAGCGCTGCAGGCGGTGATGAGATTAAGCGTTATCAGGCCTTGGTGGCGAAGGTATCGCAGCAGGGGCACTCGCCCAGCTCCCAGGTAGCCTTGCCGCTCTCGGCAATGTGCACCAGAGCGTGGTAGGTGTCCTCCACCTCAGCACCCACCTTGGCGGCGATGTCGGCGGCGGTGGCGGGAGTAGCGCTCAGGGCGCCCTCAGCGCTGGCCAGCAGCTTCAGGAACACGTTAGCTGCCAGCTTGCCGGCCTGGACGCCGGGCTGGTGGTAGGCATTGATGTGGATGAGGCTGGCGTAGAAGCTCACGGCACGCTCAAAGAGAGCGATGAGCATACCCAGCGTGTAAGCATTCACGGTGGGGATGGAGATGGTGATGCTCTGGCGGCCGCTCTCGCTGAGAGCCTTGCGGGTACCACGCAGGAAGCCTTGCAGGTAGTCGCCGGCCGTGAATGCGTCCTCCACCTTCACGGTGTCCGTCGGAGCCTGGCGTACCTCGATGAAGGTCACGAAGAAGTTGTTGAGGCCGTCACGCAGCTGCTGTACATAGGCGTGCTGGTCGGTGGAGCCCTTGTTGCCGTACACGGAGATACCCTGGTTCACGGTCTTGCCGTCTAGGTCGAGCTCCTTGCCCAGAGACTCCATGATGAGCTGCTGGAGGTACTTGGAGAAGAGCACGAGGCTGTCCTTGTAGGGCAGCACCACCATGTCCTTCTTGCCCTTGCCCTCACCGGCGGCATACCAGGCCAGAGCCAGCTTCATGGAGGCATTGGTGGCGGTGTCGGCCACGCGAGTGTGGGCGTCCATGTCAGCAGCACCCTTCAGCAGAGCGTCTACGTCTACACCCTGAAGTGCAGCGGGTACCAGACCCACAACGGAGGTCTCGGAGGTACGGCCACCTACCCAGTCTTCCATCGGGAAGCGCTTCACCCAGCCCTCAGCCACGGCTACCTTGTCGAGCGTGGAGTCCACGCCGGTCACGGCTACAGCCTGAGCGGCGAAGTTCAGCCCCTTGTTGGCAAAGTAGGCCTGAGCGCATACCATACCATTACGGGTCTCGGGGGTGCCACCGGACTAGGAGATAACAACGGCCAGAGTCTCGGTCAGGGGCAGGGTGTCGAGCACCTTGTACATGCCATCCGGGTCCGTGTTGTCAAGGAAAGCCATGTTCAGGC
>JAFOZZ010000015.1 GCA_017390945.1 Akkermansia sp. | reverse complement strand
GGTCTGTGTGGCGCTGTTTCCTGGCTGGATGCTAAGGCAACCAACGAATTAGATCCCAACGGTCCTTGCCAGCCCATCTTTAAGGAAGGTCTGCTGGACGAGCGCACCGGTCGTTTTGAAAGCGTCAACAAGGCCATTGCCGATGCCACCTCCCTGCCCATCCTCCTTTATAGCATCCCCGGCCGCAGCGTTATCGAGATTTCCGTTGATACCGTGGCTCGTCTGGCCAAGGATTGCCCGAACATTGTCGCCATCAAGGAAGCCGGTGGCAGCGTGGAGCGCGTGAACCAGCTGGTACAGGCTCTGCCCGAGGACTTCGCCGTGCTCAGCGGTGACGATGGCCTGACGGTTCCCTTCATTTCCTGCGGTGCCGTTGGTCTCGTGTCCGTAACCTCTAACGTCGCTCCTGCTCAGATGAAGGAGCTGGTGGACACCGCCCTGTCCGGCGATGGCAAGAAGGCTCTGGAGCTTCAGAAGAAGTATTACCCGCTCATGAAGGGACTGATGAGTCTGGACGTGAACCCTGTGCCGATTAAGGCCGCTATGGCTCTGCGTGGCGATATGAGCTGGGAGATTCGACTGCCCCTCGCTCCGCTGGCCGAGGATAAGCACGAGAAACTCGCCACCCTCCTCAAGAACTTCAATCTGCTGTAAATTATCATGAAAATCCTTGTCACCGGCATTTCTGGCCGCATGGGTCAGGCTGTACAGCAGGCAGTAGCTCTCAACCCCGGCGCAGAGCTGGCCAGCACGCACGATGTTGGTCAGGATATCGCTGCTGCTATGCATCCTGCCGATATCGCCATCGACTTCTCATTCCACGGCTTCACCCCCGAGCTGCTGGCTACGGCTGTTGCTCAGGGCAAGCCCCTTGTGATTGGCACTACCGGTCACACCGCTGAGGAGAAGGCCGCCATCTCCGAGGCATCCAAGCAGATTCCCATCGTGTTCGCCTCCAACTACTCCGTAGGCGTGAACACCCTTTTCTGGCTCACCCGCAAGGCTACCGCCATCCTGAAGGACTACGATATCGAGATTATCGAGATGCACCACCACCACAAGCTCGACGCCCCCAGCGGCACCGCCCGCACACTGGCCGAGGTGGTATGCGATGTCACCGGCCTCGACTACGAGAAGGACGTGATGCACGGCCGCAATGGCCTGGTAGGTGCTCGTCCCCAGGCTCAGATTGGCATGCACTCCATGCGCGGTGGCGACGTAGTGGGCGACCACACCGTCATGTACGCCACCGATGGCGAGCGCGTGGAGCTGACGCACAAGGCATCCAGCCGTATGACCTTTGCCAGTGGCGCCGTTCGTGCTGCCCTCTGGCTGGCCGACAAACCCGCAGGCCTGTACACCATGCAGGATGTGCTGGGCTTTACGGACTAAGCCATGAGCTGCGCCGATACAGCCACCCAGCGCGTTATCTTCTCCCTCGGTTCCAATGTGGGAGACAGGCTCGCCGTACTTGAGTCCGCCTGCGATTACCTGGCGGATGCATTCGGGGGGCTGCGGCTGTCGCAAGTTTACGAGACCGAGCCCGTAGGATGTCCTGCGGGCTCGCCTTCGTACCTCAACGCCTGTGTTGAGGTGAATACCACCATGCCTGCGGAGGAAGTATTGCAGCTCTGCATGCGTATTGAGAAAGAGCTGGGACGCACGCGCAATGGCGTGTATGGCGCACCCCGCACCTGCGATATCGACATCATTCTCTATGGTGAGTTGCAGCTGAACACCCCTGCACTCACGCTGCCCCATCCCCGCGCCCACGAGCGAGAGTTCGTGCTGCGCCCCCTGTGCGATATTGACCCGCAGCTGGTACTACCGGGGCACACACTCAGCGTCAGCGATATGCTGGCTGCTCTTCCCGCCGGTCCGGCGGTTCACGCTTTTGACCTGTAATGTGAGACCATGAACAGCAAGATTGAAGCCATCCTTGCCCGCAAGGGCAAAGCTCCTGTTGCCGAATTAACTGCTTATGATTATCCCACAGCACGCCTGGTGGATGAAGCCGGGGTGGACATGATTCTGGTGGGCGATTCCCTGGGCATGGTGATGCTGGGGTACCCTGACACCACCCACGTGACGCTGGCGCACATGCTGCACCACGTAGAGGCTGTAGCGCGTGCGGCGAAGAATGCTGTCGTGGTAGCAGATATGCCTATCAACACGTACAATACGCCCGAACAGGCATTGGAAACCGCTCGTGCCCTCATGGCCGTGGGTGCCGATGCTGTGAAGCTGGAGGGCGGCGTGGCCGTGGAGGCGCAGATTCGTGCTATCACGCAGGCTGGTATTCCCGTGCAGGGGCATATCGGCCTGCTGCCGCAAAAGGTGAAGGAGGAAGGCGGCTACCGCATGCACGGTAAGACGGATGAGGAAGCCGCAGCCATCATGCGCGATATGGAGGCTGTGGTGCGTGCCGGTGCGTTCTCTGTGGTGATTGAATGCACGCGTCACAGCGTGGCCAAGGCGATCACTGAGGCCTGCCCCATCATCACCATCGGCATCGGCGCCGGGCGTGGCACCTGCGATGGCGAGGTGGCCGTGTATCACGATTTGGTGGGTGCATACCCTTGGTTTACCCCCTCCTTTGCCCGCCCCAAGGCAAGCATCGCCACCGACATCACACGCGCAGTGAAAGAATACATCGCCGAGGTACAGCAGCCCAAGTGATATTGAACATACGGGCGGCGAGAAGCGTCTTTGCTATATGATGAGAAAAATCGCCGCTATCGTTATCACGGGATTATGCTTCCTTGCCCTGGGGCTGATGCTCCGGGCGGAGGGTGTGAGTGCAGCTATCCCTTTCCATGCTGCACTGTGGGGTGCTGCCGGTACAGCGGCCATCGTATACTGGCCGCGTAAGGGCAAGCTGCAAATTGTTGCTCTCTGCTGGCTGTGCATTCTGCTGTACAGCATTGCTACCATTTTCCTGGTAGATTGCTCCGAGCCTGTTGTGGAGGATGCCTACATGCCGAATATCACCAGCATGTTCATCCTCATGGCAATCCCCTTCCTGATGGCGTTGCTGCCCATACCCGTGCTCATGATTCGCTCCGCCTACCGCGACCACATGCGCACCGTGCTGGAGGAAGCCGTGCTCGCTGCCACCGATTCCCTCCGCGGCCCGGAGCCCGGCGCTATGGCCAAAGCCCTGCAACTCCTCCGCAAAGGCACCCCGGCCGATTACATTCCCGATGCTCTGGTGCAGCGCGATGAAGACGATTTCGAGGCACTCGGCACCCCCAACCCGGAGGCTGTAGCAAACGAGCTGAAACTCATCCCCATGCTGGCCGCAGCCGGAGCCAGCATTTCTAAGGACGCCCTCGACTCCGCCAAGTACAACTGCCCGCCCGCAGTACAGGAAGCGCTCAAACAACTCCCCGTTGCATGAAGAAATACCTCTATCCCATCACCCTGCGCTACCGCCTGCTCACGTGGTTGCCCCTGGTCTACGCTACATACGCCCTTGTGGTGTGGCTCGCCTGTATCATTTCCGATGCATGTGAAAAGCCAGCCCCTGCCGGTTCCCCATGGTGGCTCCCCTGGTCACTATTTATTTTCGCATATTCCATTATCGGTTCGCCCCTGCCGGGTCTCCTCACCACCATCGCCGCCTACCTCCTGCCAGGCCGCCAGCCCCAGAACAGAGCCGACGTCCTCGCCGGTGTGTTGTCGTTCGCCTCATTCATCATATACGGAATTGTGCTGCTTGGGTGGTGCATATGAGAATTCCGCGGGCATTCTCCCGCCAAACTTAAGAGCCCGGTTGAGCGACAGCACGTAGCCCCGGTTGGAGCCACGACGCCCCCAACGCCGTAGTAGAACCATCATCGAGTTTCAAACAGCAGCTCTTCTATTTGCTCCGGTGCTTGATTCAACATGTGCAGCCTCCGGTACAAGATATAATGCGGCAGGTGCAAGGCTCGCGCCATAGCGCGAATCGACTCAAAGCTCCCCGATAGCAGCAAGCGCTCCAACTTCATGGCATTGGCCATACAAATGGCTCGCATGGTAGGACGCTGCCCACGCGGTCGTCCGGCTGGTTCCACCGGCTTCAACTCCGATATATCGAGCTGCACCGTGGGCTTATCACCTTGCAAGGCAGGAAATGACCACGGTTCTCCTAGCGGCGAAACATTCATATAAAGCTCCAGCATGTAGCTGTGGCTATGAAGCACAATCTTGCTGAACAAACACTGGAACATGTCACCAAGCGTTGGCTGCGCATCATGGGGAAGCTCGTTACCCAGCGTTTGAAGTAACACCTGCATTTGCTCCGGCGGCAGATGCAACAGCACCTCCTGCATCATACGCTCCACACGCGGCGCAGACAGCCACAGACAATCGCAGGCATGCCTCCCGCCGTGGCGCCGCAAGGGGCAACAATACGACCGGCGCTTTTTGGGCGCACTGCCACCATGTACACCGCGCATCACATGCCCACAGCGCCCGCATACCAACAAGCCTTTTAACGGATAAGTGAAGCGAGGGCCGGCATGCGACAACCGTTCTTGCATTTTCTTTTTATTCGTTGCCAGTCGGCTCTGCACTTGCTCCCATAGCTCAGCCGACACCAGTGCTTCATGTACGCCTTGGTACATTTCTTCTCGGCACGGCACACAACCTTTGTAGACAGGATTATGCAGGATGGTCAGCACATGGTCCACACGCCACGGCAAATCCGGTTGATTGCCCCGCTTCTGCTTAGGCACCTTGCGACGGTTTAATTCCTCAGCGATTCGCGTAGCGCCTATTCCCTCCGCACACATGGTAAACATGTCGTGCACAGCTTCGGCGCGCAACGGGTCGGGCTGCAAGCGACGGTTTACTTTCATGTACCCAAAGGGCGGTATGCCACACAGGTAGAGTCCTTTCATGCGAGCCGCGTCAGCCCGCTCCTGCACACGCTCTCGCAGGAACTCACGCTCCAACTCGGCAAAGATTCCCAGCATCCCACGCAGTGCCTTCCCCATCGCCCCCGAACAGTCGAAGTTCTCCGTTACCGATACGACTTCAACACCATGCTCCGCCAATTCTTCCAGCATCAGTACAAAGTCACGAAAGCGACGCGCCAGACGATCCAGCTTGAAGACGACCACACAATCAAATTGACGCCGCCGTGCCGCTACCAGCATTTTCTGCAATGCCGGACGCTCCGTACTGCCACCACTCACTCCGGCATCGCAATAGGTCCGGCTATATTCCCAGCCTTCCGTGCGCCGCTGCTCAATAAAACGCTTGCAAATATCCTCCTGCGACTCCAGGCTGTTGTATTCGATATCCAGCCTCATCCGTACCGATTTGCGGTTATAGATAACACAGCGTTTCATCGCAGCTCTCCTTTCTGCTGCTCGCCTCTTACCCGGACTCCGAAAAACTTGGTACAGCTTACATGGTACCCCGCTATGTGGGTGGCAACCGCCGATAATGATGCAAAGCGCATCCCGCGGTACTCGTAGCCCCATTCACAGCAGTGAACCTCGTGCAGCTCGCCTCGATAGTGTTTGCGTATGATTTGCTGCGGCAGTGGAGAATGCGCAAGCTCCCGTTCCTTGTATCGCCAGGGTCGTACCTTCAGCAACGTGTCGTCCATGATTTCCGCCGCTCGCTTCTGCGCACGCTCCGATATGCCGCCGCTTACCAGCGTATTGATGCGCCATTCCAGGCGGCGCCGCAAAAACGGAGCATTCCAGCTGTAGCAATAATCCCCAAACAACTCTGCCCACAGCGTGCGTAATTCTCGCGTCTTCATCCCGTGCAGCTGCTGTATCTTCTCGTCAGCTTCAGCACGCGTCCAATGGTGTTTTTGATTCGTATTCATGTCGTGTTACAGCTTGTTTGCGCTGTAACATCATTTTTACCGAATTAAGCACCTCTCCACAAGCTACTTATTTATCTTATCCCTCACTTATCCGTTTATCCCTTTTTCCTCCTCTCTTCGCCTCTTTTCCACCCACGAGTTATCCGCTTGTTTATCCCAGGTTATCCCATCAATTCGAGATAATGACATTGAAAAACAAGCACTTTACAACGCAGACTCATTAAGCTTTGGTCGGGAGTTGCGTTCACGGTACTCCTATTATGGGAGCGGTCGTAACCAAGACAAAATGGTAACGACCGCTCCTTTTTTGTGCCTTGATTTCAGCGACTTATAAAATCGCAACTCATAACGAAAAACGGACTTCCCGAGCCGATTTTGCATCCATTTAACCCCCGT
>JAFOZZ010000146.1 GCA_017390945.1 Akkermansia sp. | reverse complement strand
GTTCAGCCTCAGCAATCACAAATCATACAAAAAAAGCTTCTCGCCTTCCTCTCTGGGCGGCTTCCTGCAATGCCCGCTCAGCTTCTGGCTTAAGCATCTTTTTGGCCTCGATGCCGGCAATGTGTACGATGAGGAAAAAAGTGAACTCGAGAGCAACGAATACGGCACCCTCATCCACGCTATTCTGGAGCACGTGGTGAAAAAACTCCCCACGGAGACTGCCCTGCGCGAGGAATTCCCGCAAGCTATCAATGCCCAGCAGCTCACAGAAGCACTCTTGCAATACGTCAAAAAAGAAGTTTTCAAAGAGTGGTGCAAAGTATACATGCCGTCCCAGTCACGCGGCACGCAACCGCTCCCCATGGAGATTCAACTCTGCAATATCGAGCAAAGCCTGCATGATTTTGCAGCCCGCCATGTGGAAGACCTGCTGAGCGGGTGGGAAAACATTGCGTGCGAATACAGCCTGGAGCCTACCATCACCCTCTCCAACGGAGAAACGGCGCAATTCAAAATGATTGCGGATCGCATCGACCGCCATCGCTCCGGAGTATGGCGCATCATCGACTACAAAACCTCCTCCGGCGACAAAAAGCCATTCAAAGTACATTTTGATGAGCTGGAGGAAGGCGAGCAATCCCCCTTCTACCGATTCATGAATGCGGCGGGCTACAGCTACCCCCTCGTTGCGGCTGAGTTCAAAACGTCCAAAGGCGAGGTTTCGCACAAGCACTACCGTTGGAAAGACGTGCAGCTCATGCTCTATGCATACGGTTTAAGGCAACTCAAGGCCAGGGATATCAACCCGGCCTTAGAAGACACGCCGCTCAGCCACGTGATGCCTGACCTCATCTACTACAATCTGCAAAGCAAAACGCAGAGCATGCAATGCTATCCTCTGCTGCTCAATGGCAGTTTGGAGCCACCGCCCGGACGAAAGAAAGGATACTTCCTGCTCAGCCCAGAAGAACTGCTGGCAAATGCCATGCAGACAGTAGATTCCGCCATCCGCATGATTCGAGACGGCAACTGCCTGTTCTCCGCAGAATCCCTCCGCTACAAGACACGCCCATTCTCCAGACTTACGGGCGATAGCTGGGATGCCAACGCACCGCGCTTCGGCGCCTTATCCGCCAAGTGCGACCCACGTTCCATGTTCAACCTGCCAGAGCTCAACATCTGACCACCGCCCGCCTCATGTCCGAACAGCGCAAATTAATTTACCACACGACCAGCACGCTCATATCGGCCTCTGCCGGCACGGGCAAAACCTACCAGCTGGCCTCGCGCTACATTGCTCTGCTCATGCTCGGTGCCGAGCCGCAAAAAATCATAGCTCTTACCTTCACCCGCAAAGCAGCGGGCGAGTTCCGCAGCCGCATTCTGCATGCACTGGCAGAAGGCGCATGTGACGTAAGAGATACAGCCAGCGGACGTAATAGCCTTGCTGCACGCATATGGGAGGTATGGAGCGGGCTCTCCGTGTATAAGACAAACGGAGAAATCACTTGCACACCAGCAGCTAACAGCACCCCGCTCTTACCCGCAACCGTAGCTATTGTAAAACGAGCCACGGCCGAGGGCAAATACCCGGAGGAACTCTACTCCGCCCCTGCCGAAAAAGAACTGCGAGATTACCTCAAACTCCCCGAGCAAACGGCCGCCGAGTTCTCCAAACTCCTCCGGAAAGTTGTCATGGCCATGTCGGAGCTGGAGCTCTCGACCATCGACAGCTTCTTCAACACACTTGTCACCGGCAACAGCCTGGAGCTGGGCATCAACAATATTACCCCGCTCGATCCCACAGACGAACCGAAAGCACGCAGAGCTACCATCGGAGCCTACCTGGAAGCCCGTACCACCGAAACAGAAAAAAGAACGGCCTTCCTCAATATGTTCGCTGAGCTCACTGGCGGCAAAGGTACAAAAACCATATCCCGACTCGAAAAAGAGCTGCAAAGCCACCTCTCCCTCTACCGGGAAAATCCTCATGCGGACGCCTGGGCCAATGATTCCTACTTTGCCCAGCAATCCACCACTGATTTTCAGACACTCACGCAGGAAGAAGCGTCCGAATGGAACAGTCTGGCAGCAGAACTGAGCAACCTGCTGAAATCATATACAGAGAAAGATTTCCCGAGATATATCTATCCGGGTCTCAAGAAACTCGCTTCCCGCCAGCTCGGGCTGTCTCCAACATTCACCAAATGGGCGAACTCGCAAGGCAATCCCGGCAATGACTTAGACGCTCTCTCCGGTATCGACCGTGTCATTGCGCTGGCCGTATGGCTCTATAAAACCTTACCGGCAAAGTGCCTGCACGATGCAAAAGCCCGCACTCGCAGTCTGTTCTCCCTGTTGCGAGATTACGCCGATGCTTACGAACAGCGCATCACTTCCACAGGGCAATTCTCCTTCAATGATATTTCCCGCAAGGCGAAAGAACTCATGACCATGGAGCACGGGCTCGGTGATGAGGTCATAGACTCAGCTTTCTGCCGTGAGCACCTGGCGCTCCGCACCGGCAAACACTACAAACACTGGATGCTGGATGAGTTTCAGGATACCTCCGATGAACAGTTTGAAACCCTCGCTCCCGTGCTGGAGTTCGTCATTGGCGACAGCGAAATCCCCTTTACGGAGGATTACCCGCGTCCCTTGCCTGCCTCACTGCGCCCCTACCACGAAGATAGCAGCCATTATGTTGCGGACGGTAGTCTCTTTGTCGTAGGCGATGATAAGCAAGGCATCTACGGCTTCCGTACCGGCGAAACCCAGGCCTTCGACATCCTGAAAACCGACCGCACGTGGAGCGAACCGGTCAAGCAGGCCGAGCTCATTAAGAGCTTCCGCTCATCCCCTGTCATCATGGGCAAGGACGGCTTCGTGAACGCCATTTTCAGCAAACTGCATGTTGTCGAGCGAGAGGACACCGCCGACAATGCGGTTGACCTGACAGCCTACACCCACCACGACACGGCAAAAGCATTTGCCGGCTACACGGAACTCCAGGTCATAGCCAAAGATGACGGCGACGAGAGCGACAGCGAAGAGCCCACCATGAAGACAGGCGCGTACAAAGCGGTGTGCTCCATCCTGCAAAGGCTCACAGTCAACGACAAATCCCCCATCAATGGTATCAGCATCGGTATTCTCACCCGCACGAACAGCGAGGCCGAGGCACTCGTCAATTATCTGCGCAACAACATGCCAGAGCTCCCGGTGCTTCTGGTAAAAGATACCTTAGCCGCCACGGCCTGCCCGCTGGGAGAAATGCTGCATCACCTCTTCCGCTGGCTGCTTCACCCACACGAGTCGCTCTCGCTGAGCGTTGTGAAAGCTTCTTTCATGGCACCCCTGCTCGCCGGTGCTGCGAACAACAATGAAGCATGGCTCTCCCTGCGCAGCAATCTGGATGCCCGCGGCTACACCCGCATGATTCAACGCATCTTTGCACTGTTCCCCCTTCATTCACTTTCGGAGGAACAGCAAAACGCCCACCGCCAACTCATGACCACATGGCTGAACGCCGCCCGCGCATTCGATGCAGCTGGCGGGAATCTGGCCTCCTGGGTACGCAGGGTTGCCACACTCAGCAGCCAGGGCGTTGCTTCCTCCCGCTATGTGCAAATTATGACCATGCACAAGAGTAAGGGCTTGGAGTTCGATGCGGTTATCCTGCCGTTCCTGTCCGATTCGGCAATCGATGAAGACAGCGACCTCACCTACTTCCGTTCACCTGATGGCCGTTCCCTATTGCTGAATCCGGCCAACAAAGAAACGCGCACGGCATTCTGGCCAGGAGCATTTGAGCCGCTACAGGCGGAGTGGAAACAGAAGAGAAGCCGAGAAGCATACAACCTGCTCTACGTGGCCATCACACGAGCCAGACACGCTAATTACATTCTCCTCAATGGCAATGCGCTCGCTGATAGCAAGGGAACCTTCAAAGCCTGCGCCCGCTCTACATCCGGCCTTATCCGCCGAGCCATGGGCGACACCACCGAGGCCTACACCCAGACCACCGTCCTAGGTACTCCCATGGGTACCGAAAATTGGTACGCTTCGCTGGCAGACAAATCTGCCAGCAGCGCCCAGCAAACCACCACGGCAACGCCCGGCAAGGCCATTCCTCGCCGCCAGCGCATGAGCCCCTCCGCCCTCGCCAGGGCCGAAGATAAGACCGTAACGGAAGCGGAAGACACCAGCAACAAGCCCATAGCTCACGCATTCGCCAGCTCTGGCACTGATTTCGGCACCGCTGTCCATGCATGTTTCGAGCAGATATCGTGGCTGCATGAGCCGCTGCCAGCCTGGCTTGCCGCTCCTGCCACAGCCGAGCAACAAGTCGCAGCAGCAGCACTGCGTATGCCCCGGGTACGCGAGCTTTTTACCCAGGCCCCCGGCCAGCAGGCGTACAACGAGCAAGCCATCGAAGCGATTTCTGACAAAAATGAGTGGATATCCGGCACCATCGACCGCCTCGTGCTCACGCACGACAGCTCCGGGAATGTTATTGCAGCTCACATCATTGACTACAAGACCAACAAGCCTGAGCCACGTGAAGGATACGCCGATTTCTACGACTGGCTCATGGCTCACTATCAGCCGCAGATGCGCCAGTACCGCGAGCTCATAGCCCGGGCATTTGCCCTTCCGCTGGAGCGAGTCAGTGTCTCGCTCCTCTCCTGCCCCCGGGATTTCGTCAAAGCACCGGCACGCGTACTCACCTATACGGCAGCACAATTACAATAAACGGCCTCCTCCCATCGCCAATACGGCAGCTCTCTTTTTATCTGGCAATTATTTCCTGATAACTTGCCAGATAAAATCATTATTTTGCCAGATAAACAGACTTCATCAATCCGACACCCCCTCCTTTTTGTCTTTATCTGGCAATTTTGCCAGATAAAACTTCCATTTTTTCACCCAAAAAAGACTCATCTTTCTACAATTTCCCGACAAGTCACCAATAGCGACTTGCATTTCTATTTCCATCTGTGATAGAATACGAACAGGAACATAGTTTTTCATGAGTCCGGAAACTGACAGTATCGAATGGAAAGAATCATGGCACGAGCAATACCTCAAATGGATATGCGGTTTTGCAAATGCACGCGGCGGAGTACTTTGCATAGGCATCAATGACAGAGGAGAGGTTGTAGGCGTCAACAATGCGCGTAAGCTCATGGAGGACATTCCTAACATGGTACGCGATTCTCTCCATCTAATTGTAGACGTGACACTTCACGAATCAGACGGCAAAGAACATCTTGAAATTCGTGTTCCCGCCTCCTACGCTCCCATCTGGTACAAAGATGCGATTTACAAGCGTAGTGGAAGCACCAATCAGCGTTTGCATGATGCAGCCCTCATGCATTTTCTTATCAATAAAACCGGGGAAAAATGGGATTCATTAAATGTCTCCGGCATTTCCATTCAGGATTTAGACCCAGAAAGTTTCCGTATCTTCCGACGCGCCGCCGCTCGAAGTGAGCGATTACCTGATACTGACTCTGAGCTCAGTAACGAAGAATTACTACAGTACTTAGGACTTATTCGCAACGGCGAGTTAACTCGAGCAGCGGTACTACTTTTTCACCCCAACCCAGAATGCAGATTCATGGGAGCTTGGCTCAAAATAGGATTCTTCGATGAGTCTGATGAAGTTCTCTATCAAGACGAAATTCACGGCTCTCTCATATCACAAGCGGACAAAGTACTCAACCTTATTTTTGCAAAGTACACAAAAGCCACCATCACCTACGAACAAGACCACCGAATAGAAACCTATCCATTCTCGCGAGCTGCGGTAAGAGAAGTTGTTTTCAACGCAATCATCCACAAGGATTACACTGCGGGCTACCCCATCCAAATTAGCGTATCTGATTCAAAACTGCAAGTTTTCAATCCTGCGGTTCTTTCCTATGATTGGACGACTGCAGAGGCTTGGAAAAATGGAGGCTCACGTCCTCTTAATCCGGCACTAGCCAACACCTTCTTCCGCGCAGGCTTTGCGGAATCATGGGGGCAAGGCATACGTAAAATATGCCGCAACAGCCTTGCATACGGTATGCCTCTACCCATTTATAGTATTGACCAATCCAGCGTGCTCGTCAGCTTGCGCCCCGCAGGCGTCCCCTCACAAGAAGCACAAACGAAACCGGAACCTGTTCTCAATCCACCAGCCGTTGATAACGAACGAAAATCAAAACTCCTGAATTACCTACGCAATCACCCCAACGCGGTATACGCAGACATTGCTAAAAATCTTCTTATCAGCGAACGAACAGTTGGTAATCTGATGCGAGAACTCGTAACGCAAGGCATCGTCTCTCGTGAAGGTTCCCGCAAAAAAGGAGCCTGGATAATAATAAAAAATTGATATTTGCTTTAAAATCCCCCCCATCATGGAACAGGTCTGGCTGAAACAATCCCCGGAGAATCAGGATTTGGTCATTTTCATGCTCGGGTGGGCGGCCACGCCGAATGCGGTGTGCCACATCGACCCGCCGGGGTGCGATGTGCTGGCCTGCCACAATCACAGCGGCGAACCGCAGCCCTTCAAGGCTGAGGCTTTCGCGCGTTATCGCCGCATTTACCTGTTTGCCTGGTCATTTGGCATATGGGTGGCGGAGCAATGCTGCCGCGAGCTGCCGCTCTACCGCGCCGTAGCGCTCAATGGCACCCCCTACCCGGTCGACCCGCGCTGGGGTATGCGCCTGCGCGTGGTGCTGCGCAGCATGCAAACCATCGCACGCAACGGCGGCGAGAACACCTTTGCGGCCACCGGCACCGAAGCCAAGGGGCGCTACATTCCCACCGGCCCCTACCCCGACCGCACCGCCGACGAGAAGGTGGACGAGCTCATGAATCTCTCCGAACGCGCCAAGGCCGACTCCGGAGCTCACCTTACCTGGCACCGCGCCTACATCGCCGACAAGGACGAAATCTTCCCGCCTGCTCGCATGTGGGATTACTGGTCCACGGTCGGGCTGGGCACCGGCTTCGATAGCTACCACTATCCTTTCAGCAATCCGGCGATTGTGCTCGACGAGCTGCACTAACAAACGCGGCAGTACTTGCAGCAGTATGCCGCAATAGCACAGCCTGCACACTGAGAATTGACTTGCCAGGCCGGGGCCGAATATGGTAGAGTAACGTAATCACCACTTATGCTGAAGGGAATCATATTCGACATGGACGGCACGCTGGGCGACACGCAGCAGTTGTGCATCGAGGCCTACCGCGGCAGTGTGCGTGAGCTGACAGGCCGCACCCCCTCAGCTGAAGAAGTGGTAAGCTACTTCGGCCTGAGCGACCGCGGCGTGCTGGGCGGCCTGCTGGGTATCAATCCGGATGCCCCCGAGCTACCCATCGACACCTTTGTACGCATTTATTGCGAGCGCCACGATGAGCTGGCTCCCACTCCCTTTCCCGGCGCCACAGAGCTACTGTGGAAGCTGAAGGAGAAGGGCTTAAAACTCGCGCTCCTCACTGGCAAGGAACATTACACCGCCGAGCCGACCGTCCGGAAATACGGCATGGAGGGCGTGTTCGACCTGCAACTCTACGGCGATCCCTACTACAACGCCAAGGCCGACAACCTGAAGCGCGCCATGGACGCATGGCAGCTTTCCCCGCAGGAGATTATCTACGTGGGCGACGCCCCCAGCGACATCTCGCTCTGCCAGAGCGTAGGCGTCCCCATCATCAATGCCGCGTGGTGCAGCCATGCCAAAGCAGACGAAAGCGCCTGCCTGGCACTCTTCCCCGAATACAGATTATCCTCATTCGAGGAGCTTGAACCTCTTATCTCAAAACTGACATCATGAACACAAACACACTGATTGCCAGCCTCATGCTGGGCAGCGCCACGCTTGCAGCTGCCTCCACACCCACCATCTTCCCCAAACCGCAGCAGGCTAACCTGCAAACTGCCTACACGCAGGTCACATCCGTCACCCTCAACATCCGCAAGGCCGATAGCAAAGGCGGCATGTGGGAGCAGCTGCCCGCGGACAACACCGGTGCCTACGCCCTCGAAGTACAGCCCGGCAAGCTCACTGTATGGGCCAATGGCGATGAAGGCATGCACTACGCCAAGCAGACCCTTAGCCAGATGCTGCGCGGCGTGGCCGATGCTCAGAACGCCCAGCGCGACCCCTTCCCCGCCCTGCCCCTGCCCGCCGTAGCGGTTCAGGGCGAGCTGCCCCTGGGTACTGTGATTGACTGGCCGGACCTGCCCTTCCGTGGTGCGGTGGAGGGCTACTACGGCGCCCCTTGGAGCTTCGAGGC
This sequence comes from Akkermansia sp., assembly GCA_017390945.1. GTDB lineage: Bacteria > Verrucomicrobiota > Verrucomicrobiia > Verrucomicrobiales > Akkermansiaceae > Akkermansia. The sequence continues at coordinate 4,529 of JAFOZZ010000146.1, read as the reverse complement.
ACGTAAGTCGCAGTTCGACTTCTACGGCCGCAACAAGCTCAACACCTACATCTACGCCCCTAAGGATGACCCCTACCACCATGGCCTCGGATGCTACCAGCCCTACCCCGCCGACAAGGCAGAGGAAATCCGCCAGCTCGTTCAGCACGCCCGCCGCAACCACGTGCGCTTCGTGTGGGCTATTCACCCGGCCAACACCGTGAAGTGGGCCGACAACGGTGGCAAAAAACAGCTGGATGGCCTGTGCCACAAGCTGCAGCTCATGTATGACCTCGGCGTGCGCGATTTCGGCGTGCTGGTGGATGATTCCAGCGGCGAAATCGGCAAAGCCGACCGCCAGGTGCAGCTCTGCAACTATATCCTCGAGAACTTCATCCGCAAGCACCCGGACGTCAACCAGACGCTCATCATGTGCCCCACCGGCTACAACAAGGCCTGGACCAACGCCCAGTTCCTCCAGACGCTGGGCAACGGGCTTGACAAGTCCATTCCCGTCATGTGGACAGGCGATACCGTGGTGCACGACATCACCCTGAAGGGGCAGCAGTGGGTCAACCAGCACGTCAAGCGTCCCACCTTCATCTGGTGGAACTGGCCCTGCAATGACTTCAAGCGCAGCCGCATCTCCATGGGCCGCACCTACGGCCTGGGTACCGAGCCGGAGATGAAGACAGCCATGAGCGGCTTTGTGGCCAACCCCATGGAACACGCCGAGGCCAGCAAGGTTGGTCTCTTTGGTGTAGCTGATTACACCTGGAACATCACCGGCTTTGAGTCCGACAAGTCCTGGCGCGCCGGTATTGCCCGCCTGTACCCCGGCTGCGGCGATGCCATGCAGTGCTTCTGCGACCACAACTCCTACCTGCTGCCCAACGGCCACGGCTACTACCGCGAGGAATCCGTACAGTTTGCCCCCACGGCTGAGGCCTACACCAAATCCCTGGCTGCCGACAAGCCGGACACCGCCAGCGCCGCCACTCTGCAAAAGGAGTTCGAGCGCATGGAGCGCGCCGGCATCACCCTGCAGATTACCCCCGGTATGAAAGAACTGCAGAAAGATATCGCTCCGTGGATTAAGCAGTTCATCCTCGCAGGCCGCGCCGGTACAGCTGCCATGAAGGCCATACAGGCCACCAGCAACAAGGAGCGACTGGAGCACTTCTTCCGCGCCGTTAAAACCAACTCTGCTATGACGACCACCGAGCGCGACGAATGGGCACCCGATGGCACCAAATACCTCAAGGATACAGAGGTGGCCATGTACTGCATGACCCCCGCCATGCAAGCCACGCTGCGCTACCTGAACAGCGCCATCTTTGCGGAGCTCGCAGGCCGCAGCAACCTGCGCCCCACCTTCACGACCAATGGCGGCCCGGCTCTGGCCGACAGCTACCGCCTCTCAGACCGCAACACGCGTTCCTTCTGGTCCTCCGACCGCCGCCAGTCCGCCGGTGACTGGTATTGCCTGAACTTCGGCGAGCCCACCGACATCCGCAACATCGTCATGGTCACCGGCGGCCCCCGCCCCGGCGATGTCATGAAGAGCGGCCAGTTCGAAATCTCTGACGACGGCAAGACGTGGACTCCCGTCGGCGACCCCGTAGGCGGCAGCACCATGGTAGTCAATCTCGAAGATACCCCCGTGCAGGCACGCATGCTGCGCTACCGCATCATCGAGCCGCTGCGCCGCTGGGCAGCCATCTGCGAGTTCACCATCAACCGCACCCTGCCCCCCTACACCACCAACAATCTGGCTCAGGCTCCCGGCATCCGCGCCTATCAGGACGATAAGACAATCGGCCTGAACCGCATCATGGAAGTGTTCACCATGAATCCCGGCGAATACATCGACCTGGCAATCCCCGCCACCATCACCCCCGAATGGCTGGAGATTAACCTCGAAAACGCCGAGCTGACCAACTGGGCAGAAATCATCCTCACCCTGGCAGATGGCACCCGCACCTCCGTAACAGGCAAGACCATCAATAACCGCCTCTACCTCACGAAGGAACATCTGCCTACCGAGCCCATCACCGCCGTTCGTCTCAAGCACGCAGGTGGCGCCGACAAGGAGGTCAAGCTCACGCTCTTCCGCCTGGGGCTCCCCGCCGAACAGTCGGATGTGAACCCGGACACCCTCACGGACACCGACCTCACCACCTTCTTCAACAACGGCCGCACCAACATGAAGTTCAGCCTGCCGTTGCCGGCCAACACCAACCGCATCATCGTGGTAGGTACAGCCGAGTGCACCGTGAACGGCGCCCAGCCTATTGAGCGCGATGAGTACTACCAGGTATTCGCCGCCCCCGCCACCGGCAAGCGCGTGTACATCACCGCCCCGCAGCAGGAGGGCAAGTACACCTACGAGGTCATCTTCGAGCACAAGAAATAAGCACCTCCTTTCCCCATGTACACCCCCACCTGTACACGGCTTCAGCGTATGGCTCTGCAGCTCTGCTGCGGAGCCTCGCTCGCATTGGCAGCCTGCACCACGGCTACACCGCCGCCAGTCGCAGAGGAGCCCCCGCTCATGGCAGGCGAGGCACGCTTCGCCCCCATGAGCAAGAGCGAAAAGAAAGCATTGCAGGTCGCGCTCGCGCCCTTCCTGCGCAGAAGCGCCCCCGTTGAGCTCTGGTACCTCGCCCATAAGAACCGCAAAGACAATGGCACCTTCACTTGGTGCATCTCTCCGGCGGAATCCGAGGGCACATGGGTAAACCTCGGCACCATCCCCGCCAAAGACCTGCAACAGCTCGCCGAACAGACCGACAGAGTAGAGCGCAGCGATACGCTGGATTATTGGCTCGCCTTCGAGCTGCGCTCCGGAAGCCACCGTCTCAGCGTCAGCTCCTGCCCGGCGGAGGAATTCGGTGTCGACATTCATTCATGCGTTCCCGTACGCGCCCGCAACTTCCACAAGCTCCTCTGGCAGTTCATGGAGAAGAAGTACGCCATCCAGAAGCGCTTCGACAAGACGGTGCATGAATAAGGCGAAAAAACGACTCGCAGCGCGGGCAATCTCGTCACTCAGCTCCTCCCCTTCCGGGCTCTAAAATTCCGTGGGCCATGCCCGCCGAACTTAAAATTCGCCCTTCGCAACTCGTCCCTCGCACCGGCACACCGCTCACCCTACGTACTGACGCAGAATACCCAGCATCTTTAAGCCCAGCGCATTCAAGTGCTCCGGCGAATGACCGGGAGTGTGGCCGACGCCATGTATAAGGAATGCTTCCGGTTGGCTCGGGAGCTGTTTGCAGAAATCAACGACCTCGTGATAATCAACCAGGTTATCCGTCTCGCCAATAACGAAGTAGAACTTCGTTACCGGATTAATCGGCTCGGTCTGGAACGGAGTCTCTTTGAGCCGCTGTACGGCCGATGCCAACGGAGCAAGAACCAAGAGCTCGGCCATATTCAACCCCGGCAACAGCCGTCCGACCCCCGGAACCCTCTGCACCATCCAAACGGCACCGGCTACCGTTTTCAAAGCCGCTCTTATCAGCCATGCAGGAATCTTTCTGCAAAGTTCAATATGCCCCTTGTAGTTCGCGATATCCGGCGCGCCGCCGCCACCAATGCAAGCGCAGCAATGCGGCGTGAGCTGAGCTATTTGGTATGAGTAGAATGCCCCCAACGAAAAGCCCATAATAATGCAAGGCGGCAGCGATGGCATTTCATAGCGCTGGCAAATCATGCTCGTTACCTGCTGGATATTGAAGGCCAGTTCTTCCACCATTTCCTTGAATGTACGGTCATTCAGCAGGCAACGCTCCGGGGGAGCACTCTTGGCTTTATTCTCCATGTACTCCAGGCTTCTGAGCAGGCGCCCTATCCCCCAAGGGGTACCGGGCTCCAGCCCAAGAGCACGCTCACCATGCATGTGCGGCTCCAGCGCTACGAAGATGCACCCCATGTTCACCACGTGCGGCATGTAGATGGAGGAGTCATTGTAATCTCCCCCAATGCCGGAAAAACAGAATACAATAGGTACAGGCTTGTGGCTGGTTTCCAAATGTTCCGGCGCAAAAATCGCTAATCGCCAATTCGCAAAGCTTTTTTCGTAATCCGCATCCCATGTCCCCTTCAGAGGCGCATGCGCCTTGTAAAGCTCACCCGGCACCCCTGCCCAGCTGAACGAATCTCGCCCTACTACCAGTTCAAACGTAGCCACACTGTCGTTATCCCATTTAAGCGGAGAAAACACAGGGGTACCATCTTTACGTTGCATGGCCGGTGAGGCGCCTAGCTCTCTATTTTTAACAGTCCAAATCATATCAGGGCATCTAACTGAAGCTTATTGTACACGAGCTGCCCAACAAAAGCAACGATTAATTGGGAATCTCTAAAAACAGTAAATGCGGATTTAAGCGGGCGGCTTGTCTCGGCGTAGCCCGAAGGGCGAAGACGGAAGCCCGCGGAACTTTAGAGCCCGAAAGGGCGAAAGATTCTTAGCCCCGGGTGGAGCCGCGCAGCGGCGAAACCCGGGGTAGGAACACAAAAACATCAGAACCCCGAGCACAGCGAGC